>CAMDEA010000015.1 GCA_945893045.1 Planctomyces sp. SH-PL62 | reverse complement strand
ATAAAACGGTGAAGCTGTGGGACACCACGAGCGGTCAGGAAACGCTGACGTTGAAAGAACACACCAGCACGGTCGTGGACGTGGCGTTTAGCTCGGACGGACAACGGCTGGCATCGGCCAGTTCCGACAAGTCCGTGAAGGTCTGGGACTCGCGACTGTGGACACCGGAGTTGCGAGCGGAGCGTGAGGCACGGAGCCAGATTCATTCCCTGCGTGTCCAGGGCCAACCCCAGGCCGAATGACTCAACGCGGGGCTTCTTCATCTCGCAATCAATCCTCATCCCACCGCCTTCGCCACTGCACCCTTCGTCTTCTCAAGTCCGGTGCGGGCGACCTGCAAGGCGTCCTGCTTCCAATACTCTGGATTGAAGAGTTCCAGCGACAAGACAATGGGTCGGTCGGGACGGATCACTGATCTCAGGATTTCATTCATTGGAGCGATTCCGTCTCCCGGATAGACGCGGTCTTTGTCGGCGATCTTGTCACGCGGCAGGTCGGCCGGGTAGTCGTTGACGTGCAGGATTTGCACCGCGCTGCTGCTGAGTAATCGCAGCCCCTCGAATCCCGATCCTCCTTTGAAGAGATGATAGATATCCGGCAGGATCGTCGCGTCGGGGTGAGCCGATTCCAGAGCGACAAAAGCCGTCTCCCCCAATCGTGACAGTGCCTTCGAGAAACCCCACACCTCAACCTCCGGCACGATTCCGAACTGTCGGCCGAGTTCGCAAAGCTGGCGATACCGCTCCGCCACCTGCAACAGGTTGAGCGACGCCTTGTCGGTCGCTCCAGACGGAGGAGCGGCGATCCGCTTACCGCCGAGTTGCTGCAAGGCATCCATGTCCCGCTTCGCCTCTTCGAGTCCCTTGGCCCGCTCGGCGTCGTCATCCACGATCCAGCGAGCAAACCCGATCGCACTTTCGACCGTCAGGCCCAGGTCTCGGATCTTCTTGCCGAGATCCTTGAGCGAACCGCCATTCTTGACGAAGTCGTTGATCGTCCCCATCCACGGCTCGATCGCGTCGTATCCGGCTTGAGCGGCGATCTCGACTTCACGATCCAGTCCGACTTTTTGGCCGCGAATGGTGCTCGTGTTGAAGCTGTACTTCACGGTCCCAGACGTCTTCACGACTGGCGACTCGCCGCGAACGGCCACGCCCGACGCCGCGACGACAGTCGCTCCCAACCATGCTCTTCGACTCAGTCCTGCGTTCATTTCGTTCGTCCTTTACCCAGCCTGTGAATTCCAATTTGATGCTGCTCCGCTTCAGTCGGCGCACAAGCTAACTCGCGCCCGCAGCCAGAGCAAACCGGGGCAAAGCCGACCATCGGTGAATGGCTCTGGCGAGCGGGGCGGCGTCAGCCCAATGGCTTTAGAAAGTAGCAGGCACATTCCATGTGCCGTCAGCCTGCGAATTGCGGACGGCACATAGAATGTGCCTGCTACATTGCTGCCGCCCCGCTCGCCTGTCTCATTCATTGACGTGCGAGGTATAAAACATCGTCGCACTTCGCGTTCACTTCATTCAGGAGTTTCGCCCGTGAATCACCGTCACCGCCGGTCCGTTGGAATTGTCATTGCCATTCTGTTTCTCAGCGGCTTGCCGGCCGTCGCCGAGGATCGTGTCCCGCCCAAAGTCCGCGAGCTGATGGAGTCCGCCAAGTACAAGCAGGCTCACTGGGGCTTGCTGGCCGTTGATTTGAAAACCGGCGACATCCGCTACGAACTGAACTCCGAAAAGCTGTTCGCGCCGGCGAGCACCACGAAATGTTTCTCGGTCGCCTGCGCTCTCGACACCTTCGGAGCCGACCATCGCTTTGAAACGCCAATCGTGCGGCGCGGCGAGATCAACGACAAAGGAGAGTTGGTCGGCGACCTGATCCTGATCGCCAGCGGCGACCTGACCCTGGGCGGACGGACCACTCAGTCCGGCGAAATCGCCTTCACCGACGGCGATCACACCTACGCCAGCGGAGGCACGGAATCGCAGCTCACCCCGCAAGACCCGCTCGCTGGATTGAACGACCTCGCTCAGCAGGTCGCGAAGGGCGGCATCAAACGAGTCCGCGGCGACGTGCTCATCGACGACCGGCTGTTCGAGAAAGCGGAAGGGACCGGCAGCGGACCGGGCCGGCTGACTCCAATCTACGTCAACGACAACCTGATCGACTTCACGATCACGCCCGGCAAAGCGGGCGAGCCTGCCGTCGTCAAATGGCGTCCCGAATCGAAATCGCTGCGCATCGAGACGCATGTGGAGACCGTCGCGAAAGACGGTAAGACCGACACGTCGGTGCGCGATCATGGCAGCGGGCGGATCAGCGTCCACGGTCACATCGCGGAAGGCCACAAGCCGGTCCTGCGAGTGTTAGAGGCTCCCAATGCCAACAGTTTCGCACGCACGCTGTTGATCGAAGCGTTGAATCGTCACGGAGTCACCGTCGATGCCCCAGCGGCCGCCGATCATCCCGCCGACAAGCTGCCGCCGCGCGAGGCCACGCTCAAGTTGCCGAGCGTCGCGAAACACGTCTCGCCGCCGTTCTCCGAAAACGCGCGGTTGATTCTGAAAGTCAGCCACAACCAACACGCCAGCACGTTGCCACTGCTCGTTGCCGCCAAGCACGGTGAGCGAACATTGTCGCAGGGCTTGCGGCGACAGCACGAGTTTCTCAAACGCGCCGGCGTCGATGTCGACACGATCTCGTTCGGCGGCGGTGCGGGGGGCGCGCGTTCCGATTTCGTGACTCCCGCCGCCGCCGTGCAATTGCTCCGCCACATGGCAACACGCTCCGACTTCGACTCCTATCGCCGAGCACTGCCGAGACTCGGAGTCGACGGCACACTGGCGAAGTCGGTCGGAGCGGAAAGTCCCGCCAAAGACAAAGTCACCGCCAAGACCGGCACGCTCTATTGGGAAAACCTGATGAACGCGAACTCGTTGCTGACCAGCAAAGCTCTCGCCGGCTACATGACAACCTCCAAGGGGGACACGCTGGCCTTCGCGCTGTTCGTCAACAACGCACCGCTCCGCAACGGCCTGACGACCACTCTCGTCGGCAAAGACCTCGGCCGCATCTGCGAGCTGCTCTTCGAGCAACCCTGACCTGCAACGCGAGTCGTCACGAGTCCGCTTCGATCGGCATCCGACGAATCCCAGTTGGGTCGTGGGGAATTCGTCCTCAATGACTGTGATGGACTTCGCTGAGACCGTAGACGGGAGTGGGAAGCCCTGCCTGTCGCGCCTTGATCTGCAACGCCAAATACAGAGAGTAGTGACGCGACTGATGCAGATTGCCGCCATGAAACCACAGCGCGGGCTGTTGTGTCGGCTTCCACATGTTGCGCAACTCGCCTTCCCACGGACCGGGATCTTTCGTGGTGGCGGAGCCTAAGCCCCAGCACTTGCCCACTCGGTCGGCGACTTCCTGTGAGATGAGCCGAGCGGCCCAACCATTCATCGAGCCATAGCCCGTGGCGTAGACGATCAAGTCGGCCGGCAAAACGGTGCCATCGGTCAGCAATACGGTATCTGCTTCGATTCGCTCGACGTTCACGCCGCTGTGCAGCTTGATCCGGCCGTCGGCGATCAGATCAGAAGCGCCCACGTCGATGTAGTAGCCGGAGCCTCGTCGCAGATATTTCATGAACAGCCCCGACCCATCGTCTCCGAAATCCAACAGGAAGCCGGCTTGTTCAAGACGCTGATACAGGTCGGCGTCGCGTTTGGCGATCTCCTGATAGATGGGTCGATGGAAGTCGGCCATGATCCGATAAGGGACGGAGGCGAACAGCAAGTCGGCGGTGTCGGTGGTGATGCCTGCCTGCACGGCGGACTCCGAATACAGGCTGCCTAACGCCAGTTCCATCAGTGAGTCGGACCTAGCGACATGCGTTGACGAGCGTTGGATCATCGTGACGTCTGCGTCCTGCTCCCACAAAGCGGCGCAGATGTCGTGAGCCGAGTTGTTCGAGCCGATCACGACGCACTTCTTGTCGCGGTAGTTGTCAGTGCCGCGAAACTGACTGGAATGCTGTTGCGCTCCTCGGAACGTTTCGGCTCCGGGGATCTGCGGAATGTTCGGCATGCCGGACATGCCCGTCGCCAGGACCAGTTGCTTGGGCCGCAGCACGACCGTCTCCCCTTCGCGATCGACGGTCACCGTCCAGTCTTGTGTGTCGGCGTGATATTGAGCGCCGCGACAGACGGTGGAATGCCAATAGTTCAACTCCATCACTTTGACATACATCTCCAGCCAATCGCCGATCTTGTCCTTCGGCGAGAAGACCGGCCAATGGTCGGGAAACGGCAAGTAAGGCAAGTGGTCGTACCACACGGGGTCGTGCAGGCAGAGCGACTTGTAGCGCTTCCGCCACGAATCGCCGGCGTGCGGATTCTTCTCGATGATGATCGTCGGCACTTCCAGACGTTTCAGTCTGGCCGCCAGTCCGATGCCCCCTTGTCCGCCGCCGATGATGACGCAGTAGGGCTGAGAGACCTCGCCCAAATCCGCTTCGTCCTGAGTCTTTCGCTCCAGCCACGTTTTCCGATGCTTGAAGACGCCGTGTTGCGTTCCGAAACTGCGCGTCGCCCCATGCTTCTCTTCAAAGCCTTTGAGTTCCGTCATCGTGGTCAGCAGCGTCCAGCATTTGCCGGCCTTCAGACGAACGTAGCCTTTCCCGCGAACGACTGCGGTCTCAAAAGTAAACCAGCCTGCAGTCACGCCGTTCTCGTCGGTGGCCTCTCCCGCGATCTGCCAGTGACCGGGCTGCACGTCGGCAATCGTCGCGGCCAACAGGGCTTGGATTTCGTCGTTCCCCTCCAGAGTCTTGATGTTCCAGGTGAAGGAGACCAAATCGCGCCAGTAGCACTCGTCGCCAAACAGATCGGCTGCGGCGGACCAATCCTGCCGATCCAGCGCGGTGCCAAATCGGGACAGCCATTCGGAGACCTGCTGCGTGGGAGAACTCGCTCGATCCGTCATGCCGACCCCAATTCGAGCAGAGATTCCACCGGCTGGCCCGTGCTGGCTGGGCGCGTGAAACCATCCAGCCCCAGTCGCGTGCCAGGGTCGATGCCCAGCGCGCGGTACAGCGTCGCGCCGAAGTTTTCCGGAGACACCGGACGCTCTTGGACGTACGCCCCTTGTTTGTCTGACGCACCGTAGACCAGGCCGCCGCGCACTCCAGCACCGGCCAGCAACGACGAATAACAAGCCGGCCAGTGATCGCGTCCCTGATTGGTCACCTTCGGCGAGCGGCCGAACTCACCCACCATCACGACCAGCGTGCTGTCCAGCAGTCCGCGTTCGGAAAGATCTTCAAGCAACGCGGAGACCGACTGGTCGACGCGCGGCAGCGCGAACCCCAACCCATACGAACCTGTCCCGAAGATGCTGCCAATGTGCGCGGCCACCGGGCCGTGCATGTCCCAGGTTTGGACGTTGGTGAATTTCTCCCCTTCCGCTAGACCGCACCAAGCGGTCACGTTCACTAACCGCGTGCCCGCCTCGATCAAACGCCGCGCCAGAAGCAGATTCTGGCCGAGCGGATGACGGCCGTAACGATCGCGAACCGTGTCGGACTCGCGGGTCAGGTCGAAGGCTTGGCGTGCCTTGGTCCCGGTGACCAAATCAAATGCCTGTTCCTGAAACCGAGTGAATCCGGGTGCCAGTGTCGTCTCGCGACTTGCTTCGGGGGACTCCAATCCGCGCAGCAATCGCTGGCGATCCAGCAGTCTTTCGGAGGTCGTGCCAGCAGGTGGATCAAATGCTGTGAACCGAAACTTGTCCGCGCTGGGGTTATCCAGATCGGTTCCCACTCGCAACGGGCTGAACGCCGGGCCGAGGAATCCGCCGCGGAGATACCGTGGTTCGACATCTCCCGCCAAGTTCTGCAACCAGACATAACTCGGCATGTTCTGTGTTGCCGGCCGAACGCGCGCGACGACCGAACCGAAATACGGCGTGTCAGGCGTCGGGACCGAGTGGCCGGTCATGGCGACGTGCATTCCGCCATCGTGCCCGCCATTGCCATGCGTCATCGAGCGCACCACGGCGAACCGATCGGCCTGCAATGCCAATCGTGGCAGCAGCTCGCACACATTCAGACCCGGAGCGCGTGTCGAAATCGGTTGGTATGGACCTCGGATATCCGCCGGCGCATCTGGTTTCAAATCCAGGCTGTCGATGTGACTTCCACCACCATATTGCACGATGAAAATGCAGGAGCGTTCCGGCCCGCTCGATCCGCCGGCTTGCAAGAGCTCAGGCAAGGCCAGTCCCAACGCACCGATCCCACCAACTTGCAGCAATTGCCGACGCGAGATCGGCGGAGAAAGCAGCGTGCCACTCATGCGAGAGTCTCCCGTCAAACAAGAGCCCGACGAAGCATCAGTTTCATAGCAGCTAAACATCACGCGGTCATCCATGAGACGTTGGCCGTACCGCGACCGTTAGGGAGCGGCCAGCGTCGGCCGCTCCCTAACGGTCGCGGTACGGATTTGTCGTCTTGGAAAATCTCTCATTCACAGCCGCGCGGGGTCTAAATTCAACTTTGGATGCATCCGCGTCGCTGCATTCACGCCAGCAACTCATGCACGACCTCGCCATGCACGTCGGTCAAACGAAAATCGCGGCCGGAGTAGCGGTAGGTCAGCCGTTCGTGGTCGAAGCCCAGCAGGTGCAGCAGCGTGGCGTGCAGGTCGTGGACGCTGACTCGATTCTCGACGGCGCGGAATCCGAATTCGTCCGTCGCGCCGTAGGCCATCCCGCCTTTGATGCCGCCGCCGGCCAGCCACATCGTGAAGCCGTAGTGGTTGTGATCGCGACCGTTTCCGCTTTCCGAAACCGGAGTGCGACCAAACTCGCCGCCCCACACGACCAGCGTCTCATCGAGCAGCCCGCGACGTTTCAAGTCGCGCAGCAGCGCCGCAATGGGTTGGTCGATCTGACGGCTCAGGCTGGTGATCGACTTGTCGATGTTCTCGTGGTGATCCCAACCTCCAAGTTCCAGATGAATATAGCGAACGCCCCGCTCCACCAGCCGCCGCGAGATCAAGCAGCCGCGCGCGAAGGAGCTTGAGCCATATTCCTCGTGAGTCGCCTGCGTTTCGGAACGGATGTCAAAGACGTCCCCAGCGGCGAACTGCATCCGAAAGGCGGTCTCCATCGCGCGGATGCGAGCTTCCAGCGCCGGGTCATCTCCCGACGCCGCGAGTTGCCGACGATTGATCCGCGCGATGAACTCGACTTGTCGTTCTTGTTGCTCGCGGTTGAGCGTTCCATTGCGCAGATAGCGGACCATCTTGTCGGGATCTTTTTCGGCGATGTTGATCGGCGTCCCCTGGTGCTCGCCCGGCAGATAGCCGTTGCGAACGTAACGCGACGCGGTCCCGCCATCGCTCAGCGAGACGAAGCCGGGGAGGTTTCGGTTCTCCGTTCCCAATCCGTAAGAGACCCATGCTCCCAGCGATGGATGAATCTGATCGATGCGTCCGGAGAAGAGATGATTCGCCGCCGGTGCATGATTGGGGTTGCCACCAACCATCGACCGCACGAGACACAAGTCGTCCGCACAATCGCGAAGACTCGGCAGCAGCTCGCTGATGAGCAACCCGCTCTTACCGCCGGGCCGGAACTCCCACGGAGCCGGCAGCAGTCCGCCGGTGACTCGCTCGGTGCGCAATTCAGCACCGGCGGGACGCTGCCCGGCGAATTTCTTGAGGCTCGGCTTTTCATCAAATAGGTCGATATGCGAAGGCCCTCCGGCCATAAAGAGGAAGATGACGTGCTTGGCTTTCGGTGCGTGCGGCGTCCCGACACCGGACGTTCCCTGATCCGCATGGAGCAGATCCACCAGCGCGAGCGTCCCGAACCCGGCACCCAGCGAGCCCAACAATTGCCGGCGTGAAAGGCTGGCTGGCGGATGTTCGAGAATTGCAGTCATTGGCTTATCCATTGATCCCGACCCCTGCTCCAAAAACTATTCGACATACAAAAACTCATTCGTCGCAAACAGTGAATGAGCGAGGAACGCCCAGCTTTCGCGGGACACTTCACCGGTTTCGTTTCGCACGAGACCAATGGCCTCGCGGAGTTCATCAGTTGTGGGGTCTCGCAGCAAGATCCGGCGGAACAGGTCGCGGGCGATCTCTTCCGTTTTCGCCGGGCTCTCTTCGAGCACAACCCGAACGGTCGCCTCCGCCTGCTGTTGCAGGAACGGACTGTTGAGCAAGTACAATTGTTGCAGTGGCGTCGTCGTCGGCAACCGGTTTTCGGTGTGACGTTTCGCATCAGGGAAGTCGAACAACCGGAACAGGTCCGCCGGTTTCTGTCGGCTGACAATGCCGTACACGGTGCGTCGGCGATGCTTGGCATCGTCCAGACTAACCGATGGGCCGAGCATCATCGTGTCGAGTTCTTTGCTCGCCGACAGCACGGCATCACGCCACGCTTCCGCTTCCAGACGCCGACGATTCATCCGCCACATCGAGCGGTTATCCGGATCGCGATCATGAAAGTCCGTCGGCGAACGGCTGGCCTGCCGCCATGTCGCTGAGAGCACGATCTCGCGGTGCAGCCATTTCAATGACCAACCTGACTCGATGAATCGCGCCGTCAGATCGTCGAGCAATTCGGGATGCGACGGAGCGTCACCCAAACGACCGAAGTTGCTCGGAGTCGTCACCAGCGGCCGATCGAAGTGCCAGCCCCAAACTCGATTCACGAAGACTCGCGCGGCGAGCGGTGCGGAGTCGTGGACGATCGCCTCAGCCAGCTCGCGTCGCCCGCTGCCCTGTTGATATGGCTTCGCATTGCGGGGAGACAGCACTTCGAGAAATCGACGCGGGACAATCGGACCGGGGTTCGCCGGGTTGCCTCGAACGAAGACTGGCAGATCGCGCGGACGGCCTGGTTGGTAATCGAGCAATGTCCAAGCGGGATCGTCGCCGTTGATCCACAAACCAGCGTCGCGCACGCCGGTCGCGATCGGGCCGTCGAACAGTTTTGTCTCCTTCAACGCTTTTAACGCGGCTTCCCAGCGAGCCACCTCGGCATCGAACGGCGCGAGATCGACACCCTCCGCTTTCGGTGTCTTGCGATTCTTCTTGGCGTAGTCGAACCGCAATTCGACATCGATGATCTGCCGCTGCACTTCGGTCAGCGCGGCGGCCTCTTCGGGAGACGTTTCCACGAGCGGCCATTCGACCAACTGCGTGCTGGCGAGAACTCCGGCGAGCGCGTAGTAGTCGTCGGTTTTGATCGGATCGAACTTGTGGTCGTGACAGCGAGCACACGCGACGGTCAGTCCCAGAAAGCTGCGCGTGACCGTGTCGAGCCGCTCGTCCCACTCGTCGGCGACGATCACCGAGATCACGTCGGCCGCGAGCTTCGGCTCCTTGTGATAGACCGGCGACAGACCGAGGAACCCCAGCGCCGCCAATTCCGACCGAGGCACATCCAGCAGATCAGCCGCGAGCTGACGGCGAACGAACTCGTTGTATGGCAAGTCGTCGTTCAACGCCTGAATGACCCAATCACGGTATCGAAACGGAAAGCGTGGCGGCTTGCAGGTCGCCTCGGACGTCGGCTGGTCCTCGGCATAGCGAGCTACATCAAGCCAGTGCCGCCCCCAGCGCTCGCCGTAATGCGGAGACGCGAGGTAACGCTCAACGAGCCGCTCGTAAGCATCCGGCGTTTCGTCAGACACGAATGATTCGGTCTCAGCAAACGTCGGCGGCACACCGAGCAGGTCGAACGACAGCCGCCGAATCAGCGTCCGTCGATCAGCCTCCGGCGCGGGCCGCATCTGCTGACGATCAAGTTGCTCGCGCACGAACGAATCAATCTTCCGCCGAGGCCAACTCGGATCAGAGACCTGCGGTGCCGTCAGCGTGTGAACCGGTTGAAACGACCAGAACCCGCGCCCTTGCTCAACGTCCACCGCGCGCGGCTTCGCAGCCACCGGTGTCGAGTCAGCAGGGAACGCGGCCCCGCGCGCGATCCACTCCCGAAAATCGGCAATGACGCGGTCAGGCAGTTTGCTGTCCGGAGGCATCTCCGACACCACACCGGACCAGGAGAGGGCCTTGATCAGCAGGCTCTCATCCGGCTTCCCTGGCACGACGGCGGCCCCGGAGTCACCGCCATCGAACACGCTCCCTCGACGATCAAGTCGGAGTCCGCCTTTCGGTTTCGCAGTCTCCGACGAATGGCATTTGTAACACCGCTCGACCAACACCGGCCGAATCTTCTTCTCGAAGAACTCCAGCCGCTCGTCATCCGCCAACGCCAACCCCGCGACCGAGACCACCAGGAGGGTCAGGCCGATCCAATGCACGCCGAGCCGCACAGACGAATGAAACCTCGGTAACAACACGGTCACTCCTACTCGCAGTCCGTTCGTGTTCCGGCAATTCGATCTGCCGGGACAACGGAAGCGACAACATCCTAACTCGTCGCGACGAACTCGCGAGGCTGCGACTCAGACCATCAGCCGGAACACGCTACCGTCCGGTTCGGAGCGACGATCACCGGACGCCAGTTGAAAAGTGAACGGCATCGCGAAAGTAGCGGAACGGCGCAAGCCGTCTGGTGTCGGCGGTGCCGTGATTGCGATTCACTGGGCGGCTTGCGCCGCACCGCTATCTGATCATCTTTCGTCTGCCGTTCGCCCTCGTCGCAAGTTTGCCGCGCCGCGTTATGATCGCTCTCTATGAAACGACGCAACTTTCTTCAATTTGGATTGGCGGCCTCATTGGGAACACCGCTCCTGGCCGCGTTGCGACAAGATCGCTTGGACGAGGCGGCCGAAGTGCTGGCCCGCGCCACGGCACAGGGCCAAGTGGCCTCCGCTGTGATGTACGTCAGCCAAGGGCGGACGTCATTCACACGCGCGTTCGGCAAGGCTCGCGATGAGCACGCGATGTTTCTGCTCGGCTCGATTTCCAAACCGATCGCCATGACGGCGCTGATGACGCTCTTCGACAAAGGCGGATTCAAACTCGACGATCCGCTCAAAAAATTCCTCCCGAAGTTCACCGGCGAGGGACGCGACGACGTCACGCTGCGACACCTGCTGTCGCACGTTTCGGGACTGCCGGATCAATTGCCGGAGAACGACGCCTTACGAAAGAAACATGCTCCGCTGTCCGAGTTCGTCGAGCACGCGATTCGCACTCCGCTGAGCTTCGCCGCCGGCTCCAAATACCATTATTCGAGCATGGCGATTTTGCTGGCGGCTCGCGTGGCCGAACTGCTGAGCGGCACGGACATCCTGACCCTCGTCGATCGAGCCGTCTTTCAACCGTTGGGGATGAAGCATTCGGCCCAAGGACTGGGACGGTTCAAGCTCGAAGACTTCGTCCCCGTGCAAACAGAATTTGCGGCCGTCGAAGCCGGTGGCGGCGATCCGACCGCGAAGGATTGGAACTGGAACAGTTCGTATTGGCGAAAGCTCGGAGCACCGTGGGGCGGCGCGCATGCGTCCGCGCCGGACATTGCACGATTCATCGGCGAATTCCTCTTCCAGAAGGGAGCCGTCGTGAAACCAGAGACGGCTCGGCTGATGACGACCAACCACAACCCTCTCGGACAGACTCCGCGTGGCCTGGGCTTGAATGTCGGCAAGGGAGCCGGCAACGAAGGCTGTTCGGAGAAGACTTTCGGACATACCGGTTCGACGGGAACGATCGCGTGGGCCGACCCGGCGAGCGAAACCATCTGCGTGGTGCTGACGTCGCTCCCCGCGCGAGCCATCAAACCGCATCCGCGAGATCTCGCTGCAGAAAAGGTCGCGGCGGCAGCAACTTGATTGGCGGCAGATTCAAAGCCCGATTGCGGCGTCGCCACGTTTTGGCGAACGAATCAGCGAGCAGGATTTCGCAAATCCCCACCCGCGCGCCGGAGCACTTCGGAGAACGGCACCGTTTCAAAAGCACCGAAGAGGGCGTGCGAGCCAAGTCGGGCGCGGCCGAGTTTTGGGGATGACAGGCCGCAGAGAAAACGGACGAACGCGCGCGAGTCGGCAAAGAGATCGAGTTTCGTGGCTCGGAAGGCGACGGCTTCTTGCCATCGCCGGTCGTCGATCGGCGGAGCGCGGCGCGGTAGCAGTTGAGTCGCCTTCCCGTCGAGACAGTGCGAGCAGTGGCCGCACGGAGCGGGAAGCGGTTCGCCGAAATGCGCTCCGAGATGCGAGACTTGGCAGCCGTCGTGTTCGACGAGTTCGAGAACTTCATTGAGGCGGGCGATCTCACGGGCTTCGCGGAGCAACGCTTTGTCGTGCAACTCGGTGGCGAGGGCCGTCAGGTCGGTCGGGGATTTGAGGCGGCGGTAGCGGTTGCGGACTCCTTCGACTTTCAGTTCGAGCCACTGCTTTTCGGCGCAATAGTCGAGTGCTCGGACGATGCGGTCACGCGGTTGGCCCAGCGTGGTCGCGGCGCTTGCGATGTCCAGCGAGAACCAGATTTTGGCTTTCGTCGCCTGGCAGAACAGCCGCCGCAAAAACTCCTGACGCTCACCTTCAAACTGCGAGAGGATCTCTGCCGACGGCACGAGCGGTTTGAATTGGTACTCGGCATAAAACGGCGTCCCTTCTTCCAGGTAGCCATCGAGTTCCAAGTACGTCAGCAGCGTGCGGACGACGATCTGTTTGATGTCATGCCGAAACGACAAGTCATACAGCGACACGTCAAAGGCGTCCCCCAACTGCAAGACCTCGCGGACGAGACTGCTCACCGAGGCCAGCGACGGCGTGTCGCCAAATACAAAATTTGCCAGCGTGTTGATGTCGTCCGAGCAGGCCAGCAATTCGCAAAGGGCCGCCGCTCCGTCACGTCCCGCGCGGCCGATTTCCTGCGAGTAGTTCTCCAGGCTCTTCGGTAAGTTGTAGTGGTACACGTAGCGAATGTTGGCTTTGTCGATCCCCATGCCGAACGCGATGGTCGCGACCACGATGGCCTGATCCGAACCGGCGAACCAGTCTTGCACAGCAGCGCGGTCCTCGTCCTTCATACCGGCGTGATAAGCCCGCGCGTCGAAGCCGCGCCGAGCCAATCGATCAGCCACTTGTTCGGCCGTCCGTTGCAGCGTGACGTACACAATCGTCGGCCCGCGTTCATGCCGAGTCAGTCGATCGAGCAACGCCGCATCTTGTTCGCTGCCCGAAACCGGCGTGATCCGCAGCGAAAGATTTGGCCGATAGAACCCCGTCCGCACCGCATGCGCCGGTTCGATCTGAAACTGCCGGCAGATGTCCTCCAAAACGGCCGGCGTCGCGGTGGCGGTCAACGCGAACAACCGCTCGGCGCGGCACTCGCGGGCAAAGCGCGTCAGCTTGAGATAGTCCGGCCGAAAGTTGTGTCCCCATTCCGAAATGCAATGCGCCTCATCCACGGCGAACAGCGACACGCGCACTCGCTGAATCGCCTCGCGAAAGCGTTCGTTGTTGAACCGCTCTGGCGCAACATACAGCAAGCGGAGTTGCTCCGTTCGCATTGCCGTCATCACGGCCGAGGACTCGTCGGCGGTGAGCGTCGAATCCAGCCGCTCCGCCGCGATGCCCAACCGCTTGAGCTTGTCGATTTGATCCTTCATCAGCGCGATGAGCGGCGACACGACAACCGTCAGTCCCGGCAACAACAGCGCCGGCAACTGATAACACAGTGACTTCCCGCTCCCCGTCGGAAAAACCGCCGCCGCCGAATGCCCGGCGAGCAGATGCTCAATCACCGCCGCCTGGCCAGGGCGAAATGACTCGAACCCAAACGTAGCGCGAAGGACATCGACCGGAGACTGTGATGAGGGCATCGGCGGAGACTCCTGAAAGACGTTGGTCGCGGCGATCCTTTGCGTCGGCGCTCGCCGTTTGAATCGACGGCCCATGATAAAGATGCTGAGGCGACCATGTCTCGGCTAGCCGAACAGCCGTTCGCGCCAGCGGCGGATGCTCATAACGTCGAAGCGTTCTCCCTCGAAGACGATCTGCGTCACCTTCTTCTTCCCGTTGTCGGTCGCCTCGCGGAGCCAGTCGCCGACTTCCATCCAGCGGACTTCGCCCGGCCGAGTTCCGGACGACGAGCAACACCGGAAACGCTTGGTTCATCCAGTACGAGACGTGACGCTGGTCCTTGATCTAAAAGACCTCCGCGCCGTCCCGTTTGCGGATCGTGAGATGCGAGTCGCCCGATTTCAGTTGCAGGTACAGCCGCTGGCCGGTCGCGTCTCCGTCGTCGTTGTTGAACTCGATCTCCATGTCGAGACCTTTGTCGCTGACGGAGAACTCGCGGCTGAGCTGCCCGGCCAAGGCCACGGTGGAGATCACCTCGCCCACCAGCGCGCGTTCCTGGCTTTCGTTGTCCAGCACCAACTGCGACTGAGCCTGAAGTTCCCGCACGCGCTGCTGAAGTTCGGCCGAGGCGAACCGCTCTTCGAGTTCATCCCACAGCGGGACTCGTTTCTCGCAATCTACGCAGAGGATCGTTTTCTTCCCGGCGAGCAGTCGCTTCACCGCCACTTCGCGGTTTTCGACCGGCGTGCCGCAGTGGGGACAGACGCGGGTGAACGACGAAATGGTTGCTTGACAGAACACCGGCTCGCCGCCAATGTGTACTAGTCGTTCTAGTACACACAGAGTCGGCCATGAGCATTGAGTTCCAAATCACTCCCGGTAGCGCGACGCCGATTTATCGGCAAGTCGTCGATCAGGTCCGCCTGGCCGTCGCAGCGGGAGACTTGTCGGCGGGGGATCCGCTTCCCAGCGTGCGGATGCTGGCCGAACAGTTGGTCGTGAATCCCAACACGGTCGCGCGCGCGTTCGGCGATCTGGTGCGCGACGGGGTTATCGAGTCGCGTCACGGACAGGGTGTGTTCATCGCGGCCAAGCGGAAAGTCTTTGCGGACGATGAACGGGATCGGCGGCTGAGCGCCGTGTTGGATGGATTGCTCAGCGAGGCGGCGGCGCTGGACTTCTCCGCGGCCGAGGTGCGGGCCGCTGTGGACCGACGATTGAAAGAAGTGGGATTGCGTAAACGCTGAGACGCGAATCTTGGCGACGGGAGATTCCATCGTGACCGATAACGTGATCGAAACCTGCCGATTGACGAAGTACTACGGAGCGAAAGCCGCCGTGGATCAACTCAGCCTGACGGTGCCGCGCGGCAGTGTGTTCGCATTTCTGGGCCGCAACGGCAGCGGGAAGACGACGACGATCCGGTTGTTGCTGGGATTGGAAACGGCCACGCGCGGGACGGCTCGTGTGTTGGGCTGCGACTCGCAATCGCTGACTCCGGAAATGCGGAACCGCATCGGATATCTCACGGAAAGTCACTTTGCCTACGGTTGGATGACCATCGACGAGTGCGAGCGATTTCAGTCGGGCGGATTCCGTCAGTGGAATCGCGAGCTGTTTGATGCGGTGATTCGGCATTTCGGGCTGGCTCGGTCGTCCCGCGTGCGACACCTGTCGCGCGGCGAGCGAGCGGGAGTCTGTCTGGCGATGACGTTGGCTCCGGAGCCGGAGTTGCTTGTGCTGGACGATCCGGCGTTGGGCTTGGACCCCGTCGCTCGGCGAGCCTTGTTGGAAGCGATCTTGTTCGTGACTCGCGATGAACGGCGGACGGTCTTCTTCAGTTCGCACTTGCTGGACGACGTCGAACGAGTTGCCGATCACATCGCCATTTTGGATGGCGGCGTGTTGCGAGTGCTCTGTCCGGCCGAGGAATTTCGCCGCCGAGTCGGTGCGTGGATTGTGCGATTCGAGGGACCGGTTCCGCAGCTTCCCCCACTGGCCGGCCTGTTGGGCGTGACCTGCCTCGGCAACGAGATGCGAGTCACCGTGGCCAATGAACTCGAAGCGGCCGAGGTCGCATTGCGATCTCTGTCCGGCGTGGAGATCAAATCGGTCCCGGTCGGTCTGGATGATGCGGTCGTCAGTTACATGGACGACCGGGGTCGCCGGCGCTCGTTGCTGCAAACGATCGCCGGAAAAACAACCAGTGAGCCGGCGGGCATCAGCCCCCCGGACGTAGGCAACCTGACCCCAGTCCGGGGGCTGACGCCGCCCGGCTCGCCAAACGAATGAGAGACTTGCTCGGAGAACTGACATGCGAACGTTGCTGTGGAAAGAATTTCGCGAAAACTGGAAGTGGGGCGTACTGCTGTTGGTCGCCTCGGCGATCGGGCATGCGGCCATGCAATCCAATGAGCGTCGCATCGCGTTGTTCACGACCGACTATCTGATGTTCGCCGCGTTTGGGTTTTCACTCGGCGCGTTGTTGCTGGGAGTGCTGCAAACGGTGTTCGAGGCTCAGCGCGACCGGTGGGCCTACTTGCGGCATCGGGCGATCACGCCGGAGCGGATTTTGCTGGCGAAGGTGATCGTGGGGCTGTCGCTGTACGCGGTTGCCGTTTTGATTCCGCTGCTGTTGCTGACAGTTTGGTCGTCGATTCCGGGAAAGGTGCCGGCTCCGTTTCATTGGTCGGCTCCGCTGAATGGCTTGGTGATGCTGCTGGCCGGAGCACCTTATTGGTTCGCGGGAGCATTGATCGGCGTGCGTGACGTGCGTTGGTACGGCACGCGACTGCTGCCGGTCGGTGGGCCGATCATGGGAACGGCTGGCATGGTGATCGTGGTGGAATCGGTGGGCCTGCCGACGCTTGCTGGCGGCTGTGCGGCGTTGATCGTCTTCGCGGCGACCATGACAGCGATGGCGGTCGCAACGGCGGGAGCGTTCCGAAACAGGACGGGCTATTTGAATCAGACTCGCAGATCGCGCTGGTGTCTGGCGCTCAGTTCGGCAGTCAGCCTGGGGCTGCTGGCGTGTGCGGCGCTGATGACCATCGGCGGGACGTTGGAAGATCTGCGGCTGCCGTGGATGTGGCCGAGTCGCATTGTGCTTCACGAGATCGACCGGCACGGACGGCTCATCCGCTGGGAACGCGCGGTCGATCCGCACGATCCGTATGCCCGCGCGCTGTGCGATCTGACGGTCGTTGATCAGGGGGAAGGGATTGCCCCCAGCGTTTCCGTGAGCGATCTGGTGATGTCTGTTTCGCTGAGCCACGGCCGATCGGACGGCAATCCTCCTCGTTTCTTACGTCGGGGATTCGGCCAAGATGGTCCTTATCGTCGCTTAGGGGATCTTTGGGCCAACCCGCGGCCGCATCATTGGTTCTTTGACCCCAACGAGCGTGTCTTGCTCGGCTACGAGCAGCGCACCCGACGGCTCACATGGCGAGCCGGCCCCGACGGCATCGTCCCGGCCGATCAGCCAGTGGCGCAGCGGTTCTCCAGTGGGCCGTCTGAATCGGTGCGGTCTTCACGAATTGTGTGGTCCGGCTTCGCCGAGGTTCAGCGACAGGCGGGTCAATCACTCGAGCGCATCAAATCGGCGCTGGATTGGACGCAAGCACTGCAATTTGAGGACGGCCTGTACTTGCTGGACCACGACCGCCCGCGCCTGAGCCGGGTGTATGCGGTCGAGGCGCCCGATCGACTGATCGATTTGGCCATCACACAACGGCAAGAAGAGTCGGCCATGTGGATGGTTCACGACCGCGTGATCCGCAAGTTCGTCCTGACCGAGGGGGATCGCGTCCTCGCGCCGATCGACCCGAACGGACACGCTCGCGTCACCGACGACCTAGTGCGTGGCGAGTTCACGATTCCCAACGCCCTGCAAGGCATCGGCCAGTTTGGATTCGCTGAATTGCCGGAGAAGAATCTCGTCGTGTATCGAGCCTATCGGGATGGCGCGGCGTTCGAACAAGGCGCGCTCCACACATTCGTGGCGACTCCTGAGGGCAAAATTCTTCGGCACATCGTCAGCAATGGAGGCAGTTCCTACCACCAGCGTGTCAGTTTGTTCGGAGCGGTGTTGCTGCCAGCGATTCCCGCGACGACGCTGACCGCTTGGTGGTCGCCGGCTGAGCGTCTCTCGATTCCCGGAGTCCCGATCGAGTCCGTGGTGTCACCGCCGTCGCGGGAGTTCGTGATCGTGATGTGGGCTTCGTCGTTGCTGTCTCTGCTGGTGACGGCACTGCTGGTTTGGCATTGGCGGTTCTCGCGAACGTCGTCGCTGGGTTGGTTGGCCGCGACGGCCGTGCTGGGTCCGGCAGGACTGCTGACGTTGCTCACGCTTCGCGAGCGAGTGCTGAATGTCGCCTGCTCTGGCTGCCACAAACCTCGGCCCCGCACTTCCGAACGCTGTCCGCATTGCGGTCAATACTTTGCTGAGCCAGAACGCAACGGGACCGAGATCTATGCGACGCTGGCCGAATCCAAGCTGTCTCGATCAATCGCGGAGCCGGTCACGCGATAGCCATGTTTGGTCAATCGACTTGGACTTGGCATTGGTTTTTGGTTTCGGTCCGCCACGCTGCTGCTTGTTGAACGGATCGCGGAAGCGAAACGTCTGACTCTCCAGCGTGGCCCAGTCCGACGCGAAGGCGTGCTCGGACAGGCACAGCACCAGCCCCCGCGACTGCTCCAGGCCGTCGTCGATCTTCTTCGGAACGCTGTCGCCGAGCTTGATCTCCCACTCGCTGTGAAGTTCTTTTGGCCACACCCGCACGCCATCCCCGCGCAACCGCTCGGCCAGTTCGCGAACCACGTCCGTGTCGTGCGAACTGTGGCTCAAGAACACGTCCTGCGTGAAGGACTCGGAATCCGCCTGCGATCGCTGATGGTCTCGATGCTCGGTCATGTCAGTTCCTCCTGACACGAACGAATTCCAGGTACAGAAGTTTCCGCCCCCATCCAGCTTGCCTGGCTGGGGCGAACGATGGCGAGCTAAAGAACAACAAACATCCCAGCCCTCAGGCCCCATCCGCCTCGTGCGGATGGTGAAGCAGATCACTGCGGCGGCGAACGCCAAAGAATCTGATTCACCATCCAGACAAGCTGGATGGGGTCTGAGGGAGCGAATTGTTGTCGGGTTAGCATTCCATCTCTGGCTCCATCCAGGCAAGCTGGATGGGGACCAAAACAAATCTCTGGAATTCATTAGCGTCTGAATTCTTCAATGCGGTCTCTCTTCGTTGTCTCAGGATTGTCTTCCAGAAGTTTGGCGATCTCTTCCGGGTTGGGGAGTTGGCCTTTGAGTTCTCTCGGCAGGCGTTTGACGATGCGGTCGCTCGGCTAACCAAGCATGTAAACGACGGTTTCACTTCAACAGCTTCCAGCCGTTCTCGCTGGCTTCCAGGCCGGTGTGGCCGGCGAAGTGGTCGTAGGTGGCGTGCATGTCGTCTTGCGAATCGAAGAAGCCGACGACGAACGCGGCGCTGAAGGACTCGCCCGCTTTGATTGGTCGGCCTCCGAATTCTTCGATCAGGCAGACGTAGCCGCGCTGATGGCACCAGGCTTCGGAGACGACGTCGGGTTGCAGCGTCAGGCCGGCGAGCCACGGGCCGGCTTTGCCGGACTCGCGATCGCGCAGGTGGTAGCCGCGAATCATGCGCTTCGGCAGAGCGTCGCGGCCGCGCGTGTAGTTGAACTTTTCGTCGGGGGCGAAGCTCTCGATGAATTCCGACGACGGGATCGGCTTGTCGAAGTAGCTGAGATAGACCTCGCTGAACGTGTCCCCTTTGGTGTGCTTGATGTGGCCGGGCATGTCGAGCCGCAGAAACATCGCGTCGCTGGAGTTCACGGCGGTGATCTTGTCGCTCGACACGAAGTACCGCTTGCCGGCGGGGAACACGAGCGTCTGTTGCCAGAGCGAGCCGGTCTTCTTCCCCGGAGCAGCGGTACGATACCGGAAGTCCATCGTCACGGCGAGAAAATCTTTGCCGCGAATGACACGCGGTGACATCTCTTTGGCCTGCGTGCAGATTTGCGGGCCTTCGATCGACCGCTTAGGCGTCTGGCCGTGATAGGGATTGCCGAACTGGTAGACCAATTCCTTGTCGAGCTTGTCGCGATACGCCTCATCGCTGCCCGGTTCCATGATCCAATCGACGATATCGAGGCCGTACCCGACGTCGCGGAAGCCAGTTTGCTTGTCGAGAAACGACGCCGCTTTGACGCCGGACACGTAGCCCTTCTTCCGAATGACGGCTTCCAGCTTCGACGTTTCGATTTTGATCTCGTCGTCGGTCTCGGTAACGCGGAACTCGTCGGCGACGAGCGACGACAGACTGAGCAGCAAACACATCGAGCCGAACAACCAGCGTGAAAAGAAACGGAGCATGAGTATCCTCATCGAGTTCATCGAATAGAAAGAGTTTTGGTCTAACTCGGTGCGAGTCGGCATTCTGTAGCCACGCTCGCCAAGAGCGTGGGGTTTCCTCGAATCACCCACGCTCTTGGCGAGCGTGGCTACGACGCGCTAGTCACGCGAGCATTTCGGGAATGATCTTCCCGTCATGCACCAGCGGAACGGGGCGGTTGAGAACATCGGTCAGCGTCGAGTTGGGATTGATGCCGATCAGATGATAGATGGTCGCCAGGATGTCTTTCGCGGAGAGTGGCCGGTCGGCGACGGTCGCTCCAATCGAGTCGGTGCGGCCGATGATGTTGCCGCGCTTGAGACCGGCTCCGGCGAAGAAGTTGGAATAGGCGCGGCCCCAGTGGCCACGGCCTTCCCCTTCAAAGCGCGGTGTGCGGCCCATCTCGTTCATCACGAGCACCAGCGTGTCGTCGAGCATCCCGCGAGCTTCGAGGTCGCGGATCAACGCGGAGAAGGCCATGTCCAAGCCCGGAAGAAGTTCGTTCGTCAGGCGGTTGTAATGATCGACGTGCGTGTCCCAGCCGGCGTTGAGTTGGCCGAACTCGTCCCACACGACGGTCACGAATCGGCAACCCGCTTCGACCAATCGCCTTGCTTGCAGCGTCGATTGGCCGAACAGCGTCATGCCATAAGCGTCGCGCAGGTTCGCCGGCTCTTGATCGAGATCGAACGCCGAGCGGATCGTTCGCGAGTCGAGCAGCGAAAACGCCAGCTCCCGTTTCTGATCGAGCGTCGTTCGCGACCCTTGCCGATCGAGATCCCGGCGCAGCGATTCGAGTTGATCGAGCAACGATCGTCGCCGATTGAGTCGGTCAATCGACAAGTCGGCCGGCAAGTCCGCTTCGGCGGCGATCAGGAAGCGACCGTCTGGCTTCATTCCGAGGTACGGATCAGCGAACTCGGCCGGCGGGCCGAAGGAGCGTCGCAACATGCGGCGCGTGGCTTCGCCACGGAACTCGGTCCAGATTGGATCGAAGCGACTTCCCAGATACATCGCCGAGGGAGCCGTGTAGCGCGCGGCCGAACGCCGGCTGCTCAGCAGGAAGGGGAGCATGATGTTGTCCGGGATCGCTCCCGGTGGCTTCGAGCCGCGCCGTTGCTGATCGTGGTAATGCACCACCGAGCCCAAGAACGGTTGATGCTGCGGATGCCCCAACGTCTCTTCGAGCGGGACGCTCCCTTCGGGTGATCCGGTGGTCGCGTACTGCATTCCATGAAAGTTCCACGGATGCGTCAGCGAGCGAACCACGGTGACGCGATCCATGATCTGCGACATCTTCGGCAGGTGCTCGCACAGATGCAGACCCGGCAACTTTGAGTCGATGGATTGCAGCTTGCCACGAATCTCGACCGGAGCTTGCGGCTTCAAGTCCAGCGTTTCGACGTGACTAGGACCACCAAATAAATAGAGCAAAATGACGTTCTTCGCGCGACCGAATCCAGGCAGCGTGGTGTCGGCAGACTTCTCGGCCGCGATCCCGGTGGGAACGAGTGCGGGATGGCCGACACCCAGCAGGCTCAAGCCGCCGACACTTAGCAGATCACGGCGTGTGACGCCGTTGCAGAGTCGTTTCGGTCCGCCGAGTACCCGCAACATGGACGTCTCCTGGTGAGTCGTTGACCGCACCGTTGTCGAATGAGCTTACCCGTCGGCCGGCGTGTCGCCAACACAGTTCTGTCGCGTTGGCGGACGGGGCGCGACGAACCACGCAGACTTATGGCAGATCTCCGCCGACCGCTGTGAAGCGACCGTCTTTCAGTGCGAACACGGGAATCGTGCGATCGACTTTTCGCATCAGTTCGACGGTTGAGGTGTGGCAAGTGAAGAGCAGGATTTGGAGCGACTTGGAAAGTTCGAGAATCGCTTCGACCGCCGCTCGTGCTCGGCCGGCATCGAAGTTGACGAGGATGTCGTCAAAGACCAACGGCAGCGGCTCGGAGCGGCCGACGAACGCTTGAACAAAGCCGAATCGCAGCGACAGATAAAGTTGCTCGGCCGTACCTCGGCTGAGTTGGCCGACCTCCTTTCGCGAGCCATCGGGCGTGAGCACCACAATCTGATCCTCACCGGCCGGAGTCAGAATCTCCGTGTAGTTGCCGTTCGTGAAGCGCGCGAAATAACGCTCGGCTTCTTTCAACACGCCTGGCCGGCGTTCGCGTTCGTACTTCTCGCGTGCTCGGTCGATGAGTCGCGTGGCGATTTTGAGAACCGACCATTCCTCGGCCAGAGTGGCGAACTCCGCGCGGTCGGCCTGCTGCTCGATGCGCAGACGCGAGACTTCGTCCGACTTCTCCAATCGTTCCAACTGTTCCCGCAATCGCCCCCGTTCGTCCGCAGCGTTCGTCTGTTGCTGCTCGATCGTCTCGATCGTTTCTTCCAACGTCATCCGCTCGGTGCTGAGTTCGTCGGAAGTCGCGTGCGCGAGTTCATCCTTCAAAGCCTGGACCGCGTTCACGCTGCCGGCGAGTTGCAGCAACCGCAGTTCCAGTTGCCGCGCTTGCTGATCGAGTGCTTGTCGAGTTTCATAATCGGCAGCGATGAGACGAAACGCTTCTTCATCCGTGGTGGCTGCGGCATTCAGAAGTGCGTTGATCTCCTCTTGGCGTTGACCGATTTGGTGTTTCAGCAATTTGGCACGGGCTGCAAGTTGGTCGAGGTTTCCTCGCAAAGTCCCGGCACGACGATCAGCCTGTTCGGCCTGATCGAGTTCCTTCGCCAAGTCCGAGACCGCTTTCGGAACCTCCGCGTTGGTCGGCTCCGCGCGTCTGATCGTGTTGCAGACCGAGCGGACTTCGTTGTCATAGACGTCGATGACGGCTCGTGAAGTTGTCTCTCGTTTCCGCAGGTCGCGAACTTGGACGCACTGATCGCGAGCACGTTCGATGGCCTGCAACATTTGCGGAGCGCTGTCGATCGCGAGCGAATCGCGCAGACCAAGTCGCTGTCGCAGGTCGCTCCACTGCTGTTGGCACGTCCGTTCCCGGTCCAGTGCGGCTTGGTAGAGCTTCTCAGCCTTCGCAGTTTTGGTCTGAGCTTGCGCCGCTTTCTTCACGGAGTCAGCCAGGATTCGCGCCGCTTCCTCCATGGCCTGAGCGTTCTTCTCGTGCGCTTCCAGCCGAGTCACCAAGAACGGCACCGCCTCGCGCGAGTCCTGCGGAAGTGCCGCCTGCAAACCGCTGGCGACTGCCACGGCCTGCAACTGCGATTCGTACTCGCGGATCGCCTCCTGCATCTGGACGATGCGGTCTCGTTCACGGTCGATGGCTTTAAGTTGTTCGCGAGCCGCATCCAGCCGGCCGAGGATCGTGATCCCGCTTTCGGGCGTGAACGATTCCGGCAACTCGGCCCGCACCAACCATTGTCGCCACTGCTCTTGGGCCGCGTTCAGAAGCTTCGTCGTTTCGGTCTCAGCCGCAGTGGCTCGCGCGAGTGCGGCTTGGGCTCTCGTGATCGCGGCTTGGGCATCGTCACGTTTTTGTTCGACCGGCCCGCGTTGCTGCAAGAGGGCGAGCTGTCGCTCGACACGGTCGGCGGCGTCATCGAGCGCGTGCCCATCCGGAACGCTGGCGAAGCCCGCGGCCTGAGCCTGCTCGCGCAACGTGCTTTCCGAGTCCGTCACTTCGGAACGCAGACTCCGCGCTGCCTGATCGAGTTGCTGACGTCTCAGTTGAAGGTCGTTGATCGCTTGCGTTCGATCCGCGAGCTGCTGTTCCGCTCGCGCGGAAAATGCCCGGCCTGCCAGTGCCAGTGCGAGAGCCGCGATCGCGAACAATCCACAGACAATGCTGCCCGTGACCCAATCACCGCGTCCGAATCCCAGACCGAGCAAAGCCACAACACCCACGCTCAACACCAGTGGCAGCGTCCAGGTCGGAAGACCGAACGTCTCGCGTTGAGACTCCTGTTGCAGACGCGCGATTTGAGCATCGAAGTCTCGCAGACGCTCGTCCCAATGCGCGAGTTCGGCCTGACGCTGTTGGTGGTGATTGAGTTGGGACCGCAGTGTCCGGCAGGCACGCTGGCCGTCGGCCAACCGCGCAGCGTCTTGAACTTCCGGCGTCGGCATCGCCGCGAGCACGGCTTCCGCCTTTTCCAAGTCCCCTTTTGCGTCGGCGATGGATTGCTGGGATTCTTGAACGCGACGGGCGGCCTCCTGCCCTGCGGAACGGAGATCGGAGAGCATTTTCTGATGCGTCAGTATTCGCTCTTGAACGGCCAAGGACGTGTCAAAGTCCCGAAGTCTCGGTTCGTTCCAATGCGACCCCAACTTTCGCAGCGTGTCGTTGAGGTTGCCAATCTGGGTCTCGCAATCCTGTGCCACGCGAGGTCGATCGTCACAGGCACTGGCGTATCGCTCCCAGCCCATTTGCAACTTGCGGATTCCGGCCGCATCCAGCGCCGCCAACGGTTGGCTCAGAGCATTGAGCTTCGCTCGCGATTCGTCTTCGATGCGGCTGTCTTCGGCTTGCTTTTGGCCCGCGAGTTCCCCTTCGAGCTTTCGCTCGCGCGCCGCGACTTTCGCTTCCTCGCAGGCTCGCCGGCACTGCTCGACTTCTTCGCGCATCGGGACGGACAGATCAAACGCCGTGAGCTTCTGCTCGTCCCATTCGTCACCGAGATCGCCGAGCATGCCGCTCAGTTTCTGTTCGGCCAGTTCGCGCTCTGTCGTCAGCGACAGAAGTTGTTGCCGACTCTTCTCGTGGAGTTCCAAACCTCGGTCCAGGCGGCGAATCTCCTTGGCCGCGTGCAGGAGAACTTGATCGACGTCAATCGCAGCGAGACTCGTTCGGTCGCTCTCCATTTGAGATGTCGTTTGATCCAACTGGCCCCGATCCCCGCGCCGCTCGGTGACCAATTCCTCGAATCGCTGCACGCCATTCATCGGGAATGATTCGATCAGCGGCAACGCCTGCAATTGCTCGCGGCATTCCCCCAAGGTCAGCCAGTCCTCGCGTGCTTGTTGAAGGAGACCCACCCGATGGAATCGTTCCCGTGCTTGTTTCAGGTCCGATCGGATGCGTCCCAGGCCCGCTTCACAGGCCGCGAGTTCCCGCTGGATTCGCTCGTACTCGTCCTGGTCCTTTTCATGGCCTTTGATCTGCCGGCCATGATCCTCGATGCGGCTGAGCAGTTGGTTCATGGCCTTTGTCGAACCGCCGGGCACAAACAATTCTCCGGCCTGCTTGGTCAGTTCTTGAATGATCTGAGTAATCGTCTTGCGGCCAATACCGATGCCCGCGCTGTAAATCGCGTCGCGAACTTTCTCGGTCCTGAGCGATTCAAACGATTGCAACTCCGACAAGCTGAACGCGAAGACGTTTTTGTAGAGGTCGTCGGTCGCCGAGCCGATGAGTTGCCGAAACTCCGCCTCGCCACCCTGCGACCCGTCGGGCAGCGTCACGCTCAACGGTCCGGTCCCTTTGCCTTCGAAACGCTCGACGATGATCCGTTCGGCGTGTTCGTTCCGCAGGACGATGCGGCCCCCTTTGCGGCCTCCGTTGAGCGGCGGGTAAAACTCCTTCTGCTTGCGGGCAGGGAGACCGAACAGGATCGCGCGGAGAAACTCCAACAGAGTCGTCTTGCCCGCCTCGTTCTGGCCCAACACGATCGACAGACCCGGCGGGACGTCGGTCATCGAGACGTTCGCCAATCGTCCAAAGCCCTCGACATGAAACTCCGCGATGCGCATCAGTCATCGCCCTCCAGCAGCAAATCGGCGCAGCGACTTTCCGCTTCGTCGAGCATCGTGCGGAGAGCGTCCTCGGAGGGGGTCGTCAGAAACTTGCTGGCCCGCGCGTGTTCGTAGAGATCAGTCAGCTCGTGGCGCAGGCCGGCCATCTCGTCCGGTGATTGGCGGATGCCGTCGATCAGCCGCAACAAGTCGCCGAGAAAATCGGGCGTGACACGCCGAGCCTCCAGGTCCACGCTTGGCCGCGTCCGCAGCACGAGCTTCTCGATCCACAGGAATGGACTCCGCTGCGCGCCGATCTCGTGC
The DNA here is from genome assembly GCA_945893045.1 of Planctomyces sp. SH-PL62. GTDB lineage: Bacteria > Planctomycetota > Planctomycetia > Planctomycetales > Planctomycetaceae > SXKJ01. Next base: position 49,772 of record CAMDEA010000015.1, on the reverse strand, counting down.
AATTGATCCAACAGGTCTCGGCAGGCGTTCGGCCGAGTCAGCGCGCCATGCAGAACTCCGCGACCACAGAGCGTGATGCGTGTCACCACGGATCGTCCCTCGGCTTGCTCGGCCAGTTCCTGCATGTGGTCTGCGATCCGCGAGAGCAGCAGGTCGATCGTTTCGATCCCGGTGATCTCCACCTCGCCACTGAGCCAGCGGATGCTGTCCGTCGCCACGAACCGCGGCGCTCCGTCGAGTTGTCCCTCGGCCGTGACGCGAACCAGAAAGCAGCCGCGCGGACCGGGTTCGTTGATGTGCCGGCCCTGGGTGTTTCCGGGATAACCGATGAAGGGTTCGGCCGAGTGCAGCACGACCGACTCGTGAATGTGCCCGAGCGCCCAATAGTCCAATTGCGATTCGACGAGCTCGCTGACGGTGCGCGGCGCGTATGGATCGTGCCGCGTGTCTCCGCCCGCGTTGCAGTGAAACAGCCCGATCTGAAACGGCTCATCGCCGCTCCGTCGAAAGCCCAGGCCGAAGCGGTTGCTGATCTTTCGCGTCGGGTAGCTGATCCCGTGAATCCGCGCGACCGCTCGCCCGGCTTTTTCAAACGCGACCGATGTCAGTTCCGATCCGAATTCATGCACGCCTGGCGGCATCTGGATCGCATCGGCCCAACCGTCGAGCGGATCGTGATTGCCATGCACGATGAAAGCCCGAATGCCCGCCTCGCTCAGCCGGCGAAGTCCGTCTCGAAAGCGCAACTGAGCTTTCAAGCTGCGGTCAGCACCGTCGTAAACATCCCCGGCGACCAACAGAAAATCGACTTGCTCTCGCAGGCTGAGGTCGATCACCGACTGAAACGCGCGGAAGGTGGCTTCGCGGAGTTCCTCGATCACCTGGCTTTGTCCCTCGGACAATCCACTCAGGCCGAGAAACGGACTGTCGAGATGAAAGTCCGCAGCATGAACGAAAGAGAAAGCAGGCATCGTGGACGTGACTTGGCGTGCGAGAAAGAGGTCCAAAGGGGTCGGATCAAATTAACTTCCCGGAGTTCAAAGTAGCGGCAGGGCGCAAGCCCTCCGGTTTCGGGCGGCGATTCGCCGACACCGGACGGCTTGCGCCGTTCCGCTACAGAAGTTATTTCGTGCCGTCCCCAAAGCTGCGCGCGACACGTTAGAGGCGACCGCTCAGATCATCAACCACTCAGCCGAGTTGGCGGTTCTGCCGACGATACTCCGCCGCCAGCAGGTCTTCCAGGAAGACTCGCCGCGAATCGGTCACCTTGTGCAGATCGGTGCCTGAAGGGGGCGGCTCGCAATCCATACGCTGACAGAGCGAGTAAACGATCGTGGTGACGAACTGCTCGCGGCGGTCAGCGGAGATTTCGGCCCAACGCTCCAGCAACTGCTCGACCGCTTGGACGTCTTGTGGGCGAAGCTTCTTCAACTGCCCGGCATCAAAGCGGAAGCGAGCATCCGCTGCCGAGCGATTCGCCAGCGTGTGACGTGGGCCGGCCAGCTTGGCGGGTTCGTCCTCGATCACGATCGTCCCCGCGATCATGTCGCCGAAGCGTTGGCTGCGCGCCGACAACAGCGGGACGATCCACAAGACCGGCAGATGATCGACCACGCGAAACACATTGCGCACCAAGATGCTGATGGCGTCCAGCGCGAAGCCATCGACTTTCACCACGCGAATTTTCGAGGAGCGTTTGCCGAGCGTTTGACCCCGCAGGCATAGCTCTGAGATTCCGAAATAGAAGAAGCTGCCCAGTCCCCAGACCACCATCCACAGGCCGATCAAGTACAGCATGACGCGCTGAGCCGACTCCGGGTCGCGCGGGTCGAAACCCTCGCCCGCATCGCGCAGCGGATCGGTGAGGCTCTTCAACACCGAATCGGAAGCCGCTCCCGCGATGATCACGAAGAACAGCAGCAGCATCAGGCAAATGAAGATGATCAGTTGATCGACGAACCACGCCAGGAAGCGCGTCCCCAAGCCCGCTGGCTTGTACGACAGTTGCACGTTTTCCGGAGTCTCGAACTGAATCTCGGACATGCGAACGATACTCAGTGTGACTTGTTGCCGTGCCTCGTCAGTCATTCCAATGCCACTGCAAACGAATCCGACAGCGACCCTGACCAACGGCGGCGAGTATGGGAGATTTCATTTCACGTCACAAGCAGGAGTGGGACGAGTTGGCAACGCTGTTGCAGCGCGGCCGGCGGTCGGCCAAGAGATTGTCGCCAGACGAAAAGCATCGGTTGGATGTGCTATATCGCCGAGCGACCGTGCATCTGTCGCAGGTGCAGACTCGCACGACCGATGCCCAGTTGGTGGGGTACTTGAACAGCCTGACGGCGGCGGCTCACAGTTTGATTTACTTGCCGCCGCGCGAACCGGCACTACGCGGGCTGTGGCGGTTCTTGTCGGAAGGTTTTGCCCGTTCGATCGCTCGGCAGTGGCGGTTTCACACGGTCTCTTTGGGATTGATGCTCGCAGGGGCGCTGCTGGCATACTTCGCGGGGGCGCACGATCCGCTGGCGTTGTACGCGCTGATGCCGCCGGGCGATCCGCGAGTGCCGGGGACTCCGAAAGAACAACTGCTGGAGATTCTCCGTTCTGGACGCGATACAGGCGATGGCGGCAAGTTCTTGTTCGCGTCGTTCCTGTTCAGCCACAACTTCAAAGTCGGCTTGCTCTCGATGGCGCTGGGCGTCCTGGCGGCGGTGCCGACCGCGTTATTGATTCTCTACAACGGCATGATCATGGGCGCGTTTGTGGCAGTGCATCATCAAGCGGGGATCGACTCCGAGATGTGGGCCTGGATTCTGCCGCATGGAGTGACGGAACTCGGCGCGATCCTGCTGTGTGGCGGAATCGGCTTGCAACTTGGCTGGGCCGTCATCAGTCCCGGCGAACATACGCGCGGCGAAGCGTTGAAACGGACGGCTCCGGAAGTCGGCCGCACGGCGGGTGGTGCCGGTGTGATGCTGATCTTCGCAGCTCTCATCGAAAGCTATTTGCGACAGAGCCATCTACCGACCTGGGCGCGACTCAGCTTCGCGGCGGCGAGCGCCCTGTTCTGGATCGCCTACATCGCGTCCGGCTGCGTGCATGAGCGAACGGCCAAACGACGACTGGCCACTGACCTTGATTAGCCGGCACGCGCTAGAGCGTTTCCGTTTTAGCGTCCAGTTTGACACGGGAACCGGATGCTAGCCGAGATTATTCATGGCCTACTCATTGGGGAGAGCAGCGCGCTGCGATGTAACCCGAAGCGTCAGCGAGGGAGTGTGTGATGACTCCCTCGCTGACGCTTCGGGTTACATCGCGGCCATGAACAAACTGAGCTAGCGCGTTCCTGCCGATGAAACTTGAGTCCGCAGACCGCGGCGCAGAATCTTCAGACTGCGGAGCGTCGAACCGACGACTCGGCCGGCGACTCGGTTGAGCGTGCGCGGGGTCGCCAGCGATCGGGCATCGGCGAACGTCAGGAACTCGTGGTGATGCTCGGCGACGAATTGTTCGACGCGGCGGATTTGACCTTCGGTCATCACGTTGATGTGCAGACAGAAGGTCTGCACGCCAAGCGGCAACACACGCGGAACCGCCAACCATTGCGGCAAGAAAATCAAACCATGCTCAATCGACGGCCACGGAGCGAAACCATCCGTGACGGTCGTGAAGCCAAGTTCGCGGAGCGCTCGCAACGTCAGCCGATCGAACGAATGCGACGGAGCCATAAACGTCTCGAACCGCAATCCGTGCTCGCGCAGGAGACGTTGTCCGCGCGCCAATTTGTGGAGCTGTTCCTCAAACGGCAGTCCGGCAAATTCGCTCAGGTGGTTGATCCCCATTAAGCCGCAGTCGCGCGTGACGTAGAGATGCTGAAAGCCATGCTGAGCAATCTCCCAACCGCGCGCTTGCAGCGATCGAACCTTCTCCCAGAAGTCGCCAGTGAACTCAGGGAACTGCCGCAACTGCGGGTCTTGATTGTCCGGGATCACACCGAGCAACGGCTGAATGCCGAACTCATCGAACACGCGAGCCAACCGCTCGAACCGCAACCAATCCATGTGCGGAGCAATGTCGTCCAGACGAATGAGATAGCGAGCCGGCATGGACGAGATGTTAGGACCATCGCGAAAAACAGGTCAATTCGCGTTTCAAGCGAGGCTGCCTGACCCCGGCCGGGTGGAGGAACACTTCGAGCAGAATCAGTTCGCCGCGAGGTTCGACGATCACTGGCGGACAGGTCGCCGGTAGCAACAGGGTCGATCCAGTTTGCAATGAGTGTTCGGTGTCGTCGCAGGTCAGATTTCCGCAGCCGCCGAGCACCAGCAGCGCATGAAAGCGGCCATCACTTGCGGCGTGCCACGAATCTCGCAGCGTGTGACGGTGCAGCGTGAAGAACTCGCTGGCGACTAACTCTTCGCTGACGAGATTCAGGCGACGCGGAACAACGGGATCGACCGGGCCGCGGTCGAAGTCGATGCAGGCCAGCGATTCCTCGATGTGCAACGGACGCGGCTGTCCATCCGCGCCGAGTCGGTCCCAATCGTGCAGGCGAAATGTCAGGTCGCTCGATTGCTGCACCTCGGCCAGCAGGATGCCTTCGCCGATCGCGTGGACGGTCCCCGCTGGAATGAAGATGCAGTCTCCCGCACGCACGGGATACGAGTGCAAACATTCCTCGACCGTGCCGGCCGACAAGTGTTGTTGCAGACGAAACGCATCGACTCCGCGCTTCAATCCGGCATAGAGACGGCTGTCGGGCCGCGCGTCGAGAATCACCCACGCTTCGGTCTTGCCGTTCTCATGCGGATTGAAAAACCGTGCCTGCACGTCATTCGGATGCACCTGGACCGAAAGCCGATCGCTGGCATCCAGAAACTTCACGAGCAACGGAAACTGCCGCAGACGTCGCTCGGTCCCGCACAGCTCGCGAACGTGCTGCCCCATCAATTGCCGCAACGTCAGCCCATTCCACAATCCGCCATCAACCACGCTCTGATCGGAACCGTGATCGCACAGCTCCCAACTCTCGGCGTAGTCGGATTCGGAGCCGATCGGCTTGCCCAACACGCTTCCCAGCCGTGTGCCTCCCCAGCGAATGCGTTTGAGCAGCGGACGAAAGCGAAGCGGAGTCATTGGCAAATCCCCATTTCCAAAACCCAAGGTCCAATCAATGACCAATGACTGCGCCTCGTTGATCATGGGGCCTTGGAGGTTGGCGGTCAGGCACCGTCGCATTCCGACTCTGATTCTCGGAACGCAACCGCCGCGCCATCGCACACTCGAAACGGCCATTCCTATCTGGGAAGAACGGCGGTTTCAGCGCTGAAATCGGCAATGGTGTCCTCGATGCCGACAAGAGCTCGCGCGAACAACGATCACAGCGATGCTCGGCAATGAATGGAAATCGACGATCGTGCGAAAGACACGGCGACGTTGTTTCGCGGCATCACGCTGGTGCTGCCAGACCGCGAGCAGACGCTCAAAAGCTTGACGGACAATTCGCGGGAGGTTCAGCGGGATCGAGAAACATGCGCTGCCACAGTTCCAAACAGAGCAACGCCCACAAGCGATGAGCGTGGTCGGTTTTGCCGTGGATGTGTTCGTCGAACAAACGCTGCACAGCGGAAGGCTCGAAGAAGCCGCGCGCGAGCGTGCGAGAATCGAACAGCACGTCTCGCAAGAACGGCTGTAGTTCGCCGCGGAACCAATTCGGGAGCGGGACGCCAAATCCCATTTTGCGTCGACGCTGAATCGACGGCGGCATTAAGTCGGAGAACGTGTCGAGCAAGATTTGTTTGCCTTGGTTGCCGCGCAGCTTCAGTTCGATCGGCATCCGCGCGGCGAGCTCCATGACCTCTTGATCGAGGAACGGGCTGCGGCACTCGAGACTGTAGGCCATGCTGGCGATGTCCACCTTCGTCAGGATGTCACACGGCAAATACGTCAGCACGTCGGCGCAGGTCGTGCGCGTGATGAAGTCGCGGTTCGGACATTCGCCATACGCTCGCAACAAAAAGTCGCCGGCGTCAAAGTCGCCGAGTTCCGCCGCGAACTCCGGCCGATACAGCTCGCGCCGCTGTGATTCCTCAAAGATGCCGACCCAGCGGAGATATCGTTTCTCCGGCCGCTCGCCGAGCGCGGCGAGAAACCGCTTTCCTCGCCGCAACAGCGAACGATGCCCCGCGCCCGACGGCAGACGTTGCCAAAGTTTCGCCGTAATGAGCCGTTTGAGCGGTCTCGGCAGCCGATCGAATCGCGAAGCGAGTTTCACGGCCAGATACCGCGTGTAGCCAGCGAACAACTCATCGCCGCCGTCTCCCGACAACGCAACGGTGACGTGCCGCCGAGTCATCTCCGACAGATACATCGTCGGGATCGCCGAGCTGTCGGCGAACGGTTCATCGTAATGCCAAATCAGCTTCGGCAGGATTTCGAGGGCGTTCGGCTCAACAACTAATTCGTGATGCTCGGTGCCGAGATGCTTCGCCGCCTCGCGAGCATACGACCGCTCATCAAACTCTTTGATCGGGAAGCCGATCGAGAACGTGTGGACGGGGCGATCTGATTGCTCCTGCATCAAACCGGTGATGATCGTTGAGTCGACGCCACCGGAAAGAAACGCGCCGAGCGGTACATCGCTGCGCATCCGCAATCGAACGGCTTCGGTCAATGTGCGACGGAGTTCTTGTTGCCAACGAGTAGCAGACCAATTGGCAACGCCGGATTTGAGATTTGAGATTTGAGATTTGTCATTCGAGACGTCCGGCTCATACGGAGGCTGCCAATAGCGAACGACATCCAAATCGCCATCCTCGAAGACAGCGAAGTGAGCCGGCGGCAGCTTGTGATATCCCTTCAGAATGCAGTCGGGATACGGCACGTACTGGTAACAGAGGTACGAGTCGATGGCTCGGCGATTCAATTGGCGTGGAGCGCCCGGCACGAGCAGCAGCGATTTGAGTTCGCTGGCATACGTCAATTGGCCGTGATCCAGCCGATAGAACAGCGGCTTCTTGCCGGCTCGATCGCGCGCGATGAGCAGTCGTTTGAGGCGGTCGTCCCAAATCGCAAACGCAAACATTCCTCGCAGCCGCTCAACACATGCCGGGCCGAGGTCTTCGTAAAGATGAACGATGCACTCGGTGTCGGTGTTCGTGCGGAAGCGATGGCCGCGGGCTTCGAGGTCGGTTCGCAACTCGCGGTAGTTGTAGATTTCGCCGTTGAAGACGATCCACACGGTTTCGTCTTCGTTGGCGAGCGGCTGATGGCCGGTGCTCAGGTCGATGATCGAGAGGCGGCGGAAGCCGAGTGCGGCGGAAGGGAAAGTGGGATCACGGCTGTCGGCTGTCGGCTCTCGGCTTGCGGCCGAAAAATACATTCCCGAATCGTCGGGGCCGCGGTGAGCGATGGCAGAGATCATCCGTTCGAGCGTCGCGGGCGAAAGCGGAGCGGCATCGGCGGTCCAAGCTGCTCCCGCGATTCCGCACATGCTGGTGGTTCCCTCGATAGTAGCCGGCACTCTCCGTGTACCGTCGGCCGAGGTCATCGGCACACGGAGTATGCTGGCGACGATTTGCCGCGGCGGCTCCGCAAGGCGGAAGATAGCGGCGAAAAAGGGCGTGACAAATCGAAATCGCGAGGGTAACGTCACGGCCACAAATCACTCGGCCCGTTCGCGGCCGGTTACTCAGGCGTTCGCCTCATCTCGGAAGAAGGAATCCAGCTATGAAAGACATCTCTCGCGCGGATTGGTTTCGTCACATCGAACAAGTGTTGCGCTCGAAGCATTACACCTGGATCGCCGAGGGATTGGCGGGAGCTCCCGTGGACGAAGCATTGGTCGCGATCACGGCGGACCTGATGCACATCTGCCATCGGTCCGGATTGTCGTGGGAAGATCTGGCCGCTCGCAGCCAACAGTTGTGCGAACGGGAAGAAGCGGACCTGCGGCCTACGTCACATGCGGCATGAAGACGAATCAACGTCGTAAGTTGGATGAAAGCCCATGAGACAGAGGGCTCGGTCTTTATCGCCTAATAAGACCGAGGCCTTTGCCCGTGAACCACGCAGAGTTCGAACGCGACCCTCTCGACGAAGAACGTCGACGGGGTTCTGATTAGTGTTTCTTATGCGTTTCGACGGACGAGGGCTTACGCCAAGTGCGTCCGGTGGACCCGAGGAGTTGGTCGGCTTTGGCCGGTCCCCAGGAGCCGGCGGCGTACGGTTCAGGGCGAACCGTTTGCGACTCCCAGTACTCGAGAACCGGTGTGACAAACTTCCAAGCTTCTTCGAGCTCGTCGCTGCGGGTGAACAGCGTCGAGTCGCCGCGTAGGACATCCAGCAGCAACCGTTCGTAGGCTTCCGGCAATTCGCCGCCGAAGGCTTCCTCGAATTGAAAGTCCATCGTCACGGGATGAATCTGGTACTGCATTCCCGGCCGCTTCGTGGAGATCGACAGCAGAATCGCTTCGCTGGGCTGAATACGGAAGACGAGCGTGTTGGACTGCGCGCCGACGAGTTGGCACATGTCTCCGTCACATTCCACCGTGGAAAACAGATGCATGGGCGGGTGTTTGAACTGGATGGCAATCTCGGAGACACGTTCCGGGAATCGCTTGCCCGTGCGGAGATAAAACGGGACTCCAGCCCAGCGCCAGTTATCGATCAACACCTTCATCGCGACATACGTCTCGCGATTCGATTCAGGAGCGATGCGTTCCTCCTGCAAGTAGCCGGGCGCTGGCTTGCCGTTGATTTCTGACGCGACGTATTGACCAGGGATCGCCCATTCGCTGATCGGCCGGCCGCCGGTCGAAAAGGCTTTCAGAACCTTGAGCTTCTCGTCACGAATCGCGTCCGCTTCAAAACGGGCGGGGGGTTCCATCGCAATCAGGCAGAGCAACTGCAACACATGGTTTTGCAACACATCGCGCAGTGCGCCGGATTTGTCATAGTAGCCGCCGCGCCCCGCTTCGATCCCCTGGGATTCGGCAACCGTGATCTGGACGTGATCGACGTGATTTCGATTCAGCAGCGGTTCGAAGATCGAGTTACCGCAGCGGAACAACAAGATGTTCTGCACAGTCTCTTTGCCGAGGTAGTGGTCGATGCGGTAGATCTGGTCCTCGCGGAGTTGTTTGCTGAGCGATTGGCTGAGCAGACGGGACGAGTTCAAATCGCGTCCGAATGGTTTTTCAAAAACGATTCGCAATTTGCGAGGAGAATCGGCGGACGGAATCATGTCCGCTTTGCCAAGTGCGTCGACCGCCGACAGAAACAGTTTCGGGTCGGTCGCCATGTAAATCACACGAGTGCCGCCGACGCCTTGCTGGCGTTCGATTTTTTCAACCGAGTCGCGCAACGGCCCGAAATCGGCCCCTTCTTCCAGGTTCGACGCGACATAGAACAACCGTTTCGAGAAAGTTTCCCATTCCGCCTCAGTAATTCCACCTTTGATATTCTTGGAGAGAGCGATCTTCATTTCGGCTCGGAAGGATTCGTCCGTCTTTTCGCGGCGAGCAACGCCGATAATGGGAACGTTTGGCGGCAGAAACTCCTTCTTTTGGAGCATGAAGAGCGCCGGGATCAATTTGCGAGCGGTCAGGTCGCCTGACGCTCCAAAGATCATGATCGCGGAGTCTTTCAGTCCGGAAGTAGAGACACCAGTGGCAACAGGAGAAGTGACAGGGTTCGACATGGTTGCTTCCTTGGCAAGTTGGATGGGTTGAAACTCGCTTGGGGCGGCATCATACTCCCGCCCTTCTTTCCTGGACACTGTCGCGAGAACTTGGTCCGTAGAGGTGCGTTTGATGACGAGGATGACAACAACGGATATTAAGAAGCGCCGCAAAAAGAAGGCGCGACTCAAGAAGAAACTTGTTTGCCGGTTCTGCCCGGACGGATGCGATAGCCCGCCGCGACCGGTTTACGTCGACTACAAAGACCTGAAGACGTTGCGTCTGATGGTCAGTCGGACGTCCACGATCATCGGACGTCGCCGCACCGGAAGCTGTGCGAAGTATCAACGAGCCGTCAAGGAGGCCGTGCTGCGTGCTCGCTTCATGGCGTTGCTGTCATACGTTCCGGAAGAATAACCGCAGCGGTCTGGCCGTTCGCGAAATTGGATTGTCCAAATCTCTGCGGGAGAGGATTGCTTGTCACCTCGCCCGCGTTCTTTATTGGTGAGCACTCATGTCTACATCGCCGATCCCGAAGCGCGGAGCCGACGTCCTGGCTCCTCGGCCTTTGATTGAAGTCCGCCAAGTCTTGATCGAATCCAACCCATTCGGACCGGAACAAGTTAAACAGCTCCGCTCGGCTGTGGCTGGCACGCAAGTGGGCGACGTCCGCCAAGTGCTCGCCGAACTTTTGAACCAGGTGCTGGATGGGGACGCTTCGAAGCGAAACCATTTGGCGCTGGGAATCGCCAGCTATTTGATGGCCCGGCATGCGCAAGCAGTCGAATACCTTTCCAAAGTGCATGGCGATGCAACCGCATCGTTCTACTTCGCGCAGTCGTTGGTCTCGCTGGGCCGGTTCGACGACGCGGCGGAAAACTTCCAAAAGGCCGGCGAATACGGTTGGGATGGCGTCGAATGCACGCTGCTTCGCGCGGGAGCAATCCGGCAATCTGGCCGGCTGGAAGATGCCGAACAGCTCATCCGCAGCACCGCGCGGCAGGGAGCGACTCGCGCCGAATACTCGTTCCAAATGGGCTGCATTCTCGCGGAACGCAGCGATACGTTCGGAGCAATCGAATACTTCGAGCGGGCCGTGGACATGGACCCGCACCACACGGGTGCGTTGTTTCGGCTCGCCAATTTGAACAACCAGCTCGGCAACGATGACGACGCGATCAAATTGTTCGAGCGATCGCTGTCTCGCCCGCCGTTCTTTTTGGGTTCGCTCATCAACCTGGGCCTGATGTACGAGGACCAGGAGATGTATCCCGCCGCCGCGTTCTGCTTCCGCCGCGCGTTGGAATTTGATCCGACCAACGAACGTGCGCGACTGTATCTCAAAGACACCGAAGCTGCCGGCGACATGTTCTTTGACGAAGATACGGCACGCCGTAATCGCGAACTGGAAGCGGTTCTGACAGTGCCCATCTCGGACTTCGAGTTGTCCGCCCGCAGTCGCAACTGCCTGGACCGCGCCGGCATTCATACGCTCGGCGATCTAACCCGCGTGACCGAAGCCGAATTGCTCTCCAACAAAAACTTCGGCGAGACTTCGCTGAAAGAAGTTCGCGACATGATGGGCTCGAAGGGGCTGACCGTTGGCCAATCGCTGGCGAACGCGAAACCCGCCGCCGTGACTTTTGTCCGCGAAGATCTCGCCCCCGAAGTCCGGGCGAAGATGGAGATGACCGTCGCGGACCTCAACCTCACCGTGCGTTCGCGAAAGTGCCTTTCGCGCTTGGGGATCACCACCCTCGGCGAGTTGGTCTCGAAATCAGCCGACGAACTGCTGACGGTGCGAAACTTCGGCGTGACGTCGCTCAACGAGATCCGTCAAAAGCTCGGCGATCTGACCATGTCACTTCGCAACGAATAGTGCGGCGACAAAAACAGCCCGACGTGTCAGCGAGGGAATCGGAGAGCACCACAACTCCGAATTTCTCGTCGGCGAGTCGGGCTGATTTCGTTAAGCGTCCGGTTCGGACACGAGAACTAACGACAAATCCGCCGCTAGCGCGTTCCGGCTCATCACCGCACTCATCAAAGTGAGTGCCATTGACCTTGCGATCCCAACGTTACGGTCGTCGTCCGCGACCGCCGCTCCCGCCACCTCGGCGACGGCGCTGTGGAGGTGGTGGTGGTGCTGATATCGGTTCCGCGCCGCCCGAACCGCGTGGGTCGCTGGCCAAGCCGTCGTCCTCGTCGTCGGGCCCCAGATTGCGGCCCACCAGATGTGGTTCCAGCAAGTACCGGAGTGCCTCTTCCCAGGACGGAACGTTGGAATAGGCGATGGGCTTCAAGAGGGGTTCGTCGTCTTCATAGATCTCGGCCGGCCCCGTGATCTCACTCTCCGCATGGACCTCGGAATTCGTGTTGGGAGCCGCATCACCTGGCGCGTTTTCACCGGGACGACGGCGGCGACGGCGACGACTACCGCGACGTTGGGACGACGGACCTTCGCCGGTCGCGTCTTCAGTCGCATCTCCTGGTGACTCAGCGCTCACGGCCGAATCATCCGCACTGGCCGACGGAATGAACTCGGGAGTCTCGCTTTCACTCGACAGGGCTTCGCTCAGATCGAACGTTGTGCCTTCGTTGCCATCCGGCGGTGCAGTCCTATCGGACATGGGGCCACTACCACGGCGACGTCGGCGGCGAGGACGCCGTGACCGCTGCTCGGATTCATCGAGTGGTTCGACGTCGGAGGCGGAGACCATTCGATCGGACTCGCCTGCGACGTCAGCCGCCGGAAGGCCGGAGGTCTCAACCACACTTTCCATCGCTGCCGGCCGCACATCGGAATTGTCATTTTCATCGGGCCAGACCAGTTCGTCGCCGACGGATTGCCCGGTCACACGATTCGAATCCCGCAACACCGCATCAGCGGCGTGCGAGCTTTGTGCGACCGCCTCCTCGCGTGGCGGACGAGCGGCCGGAGCTGGCGGTTTCGGAACAGAGGGTGTCCGTGCCGACGACGATTGTTCTTCAAAGATGCCGGAACCGAAATCATCGGAAACGTTTGTTGGAGCCGCCAATTGACTCGCAACGGCTGGCCGTGGTTCGTCACGGCGCGAGTCACGATCTGGTCGGCGTTCAGTTCGCGGGCCACGATCATCGCGCGGGCGGTCGTCACGTCGTGGCCGAGCGGCTGGATCACCGGATTCACTTCGATGAGTCGTGGGTGCTGCGTCGGCAGGACGAGATTCGTCGCGACGCGGACGCTCTTCCGAACGTGCCGGTCCCGCTGAGCGCGGCCGTTCGTCCCGTCCACCGCGATCCCCGCCGCCGCTGCGTCCGCCGCGGCCACCACGGTCTCCACCGCTGCGTCCGCCACGATCTCGACTGCCGCCACGGACGGGTGATCGGTCTCCGCCACTTCGCGGCGAATCGCTATCCGGGATCTCTTCCCACTCCCAATTTTCGAGCATGTCCCAGTAAGCATCTTCGCGAGTGCGGCGCGGATTTCGTTTGCGAGGGCTTTCAGAGCGAGCCCCCGGCTTGGAATCGCTCCCTTCAGCCGGCGCGTTTTCGGAGTCGTCTTCGCCGTCAAATGCGACTTCATTCGGCGAATCGTTCTCAGAAGAGAATGTCAGATCATCGACGTCGTCCGCAGCCAAAGTCAGGCCGTCCTCTTCCTGGTCGAGAGGCAACGTCAATCCATCATCGAAATCGGACGCCAGCGTCAGACCTTCGTCATCGAAGTCCTCCGGCAGCGTGAGTCCTTCGTCAAAACTATCTGTCTGGGAAGTTGCAGCCGCGATTTCCTCTGCTTCGAGGATGCCAGCTCCAAAAGGGTCGTCCTGGGCAAGCGTTTTCGCGACAACCGTTTTGCTGGGCGGCGTCGGCTTTGGCTTTGTGACAGTAACTTTCGGAGCAACGACCGGCGTAGGTGCCGGGGCTTCCGCAGTATTCGGAGGCTCGGCCTCTGAGAAGGTAATCAACTCGTCGGAAACCTTCGGAGCCGCTGGTTCCGCTGGCGCAGGTATCTCGACTTTGAACATGTCTTTATCGAGCAGGTCGTCATCACCGCCAGACTGATCCAGATCGATACCAAACAGGTTTTGGGCCAGCCCGGCCCAGTCATCGGCCGGAACTTCGTGTTGTTTTTTGCTCATAACACGGAGGGTAACTTGTGTCAGCGCGTCCGCCAACCATGACTTCCGGTCATTCGCAGACGTGCTCCGGTGGTGAAACATCGGCTTGGCTGAACTCGGACCACCGATCCGGTGACTCAAATCGGGCCGAGCCGATCACATCAATCTGTCGATGATGCCGAATCGCCACAGTGTTAGTCTGGGCAATCTAGGAAAACTGTTTCTGTGTATTGCTTGCGTCGAGCGGAAGGGGTCTTCATCATTCGACCGTGGTTTGCCGGACGGAACCGGCAAGCGCGTGATAGCCCGCAGAGTTCCAAACAAAATAGGTTCTCCGGGCAACTCACCCTGCAGCGGGTGAGGTATGTTGTCAGTGGCTGACGTCGCAGTACCGTTAGCCGGGACTGGGTGTCCAAAGAACAAAACAAGGAGCGAGAACATGAAGAAGCTGTTGAGTCTGATGGTGGCTGGCGTCCTGGCGATGTCGGCAGTGGTGAGTGAAGCCAAACAACCTCCGGCCCCAACGCCGGAACCGATGCACGCGCACGCGGCAGCGGGTGATGCGGGTGGGCTGTATCACTGTGTGAAATACAAGGATCTCGACCACATCGCTTGCTGCGCCAAGCCGATGGTCGTCCAGATCGTTGATCCGTGCTGGAAGCCGGACCCGTGCAATCCGTGCTGCAAGGCTCCGTGCGTCAATGTGCAGATTTGCGTGCCGGATCAGTGCTGCCCGCCCAAGGAAACCTGCAGCAAGGATGGGAAACATAAGAAGTGGGACTTCGGCAAGTATGCTGTCGAAGTTCGCAGCAAGAAGGGCTACGTCGAAGTGGATTACGACAACTAAGTCGTCAACGGCTTTCTGGCGAGAGACGTAAGACAACAACCGGCCGGGGTGGAACCTCGGCCGGTTTCGTTTTGCGCCCGTGGCGGACGCTGCTCCTTGGCTCGTAGTGACCCCATTGAATGGGTCGAGACCGCCCCGATCAATTGGGTCACTACGAGCGATCGTGCGCAGTCGATTTACGCTCCGACTCGTGTCACTCGGACCGCGCACGATTTGTAGTTCGGCTGCTTCGAGTACGGATCGAACACAGCATCGGTCAATTGATTGGCATTGGCCTCGTGCATCGGGATGTAGACCTGTCCGATCAGGACGCTCGGAGTGAGGAACGCCTGAGCGACCACTCGACCGCGCTGAGACTCGACCGACACCGTGTCATTCGGACGAACTCCCAGCGACCGCGCGTCCGCCGGGTTGATCTCCACGTACAAGTGCTGCGGATAGAGCTTCCGCAAAACCTCGGATTTTGACGTGCGAGTCTGCGTGTGCCACTGCGACGCGGATCCGCGACCGGTCAACAACACGAATGGATATTTTGGTGATGCCGGTTCGGGCATCGGTCGCGGAGACTCAAACAAAAACTTCGCCCGGCCATCCGGATGATAGAACCGACCGTCGGCGAACAGTCGCCGCTCTTGTTCGACACTCGCGTCTGATCCCGCGCCACTCGCAAACGGCCACTGAATCCCGCCCTTCTCCTCGATCATCCGGTAGTTCTCGATGCCCGTGATGTCGCAGGGTTGGCCGGCGGAAAGCTGTTTCAGAATCTGAAACGCTGCCTCCGGAGAATCCCAGCGGTCGAACATCTTGCCGCAGCCCCAAGCGTCGGCGATCAGCCGGAAGATCGAGAAGTCGGACAAGGCTTGTCCCGGAGCACGACGCACTTTCTTCAAGACTCCGAAGCGGCGTTCGCTGTTGATGAACGTCCCTTCTTTTTCGGCCCAGCCGGCAGCCGGCAAGACGAGGTGTGCTCGCTGAGCCGTCTCCGTCGAGTGATACATGTCTTGCACAACCAGGAACTCGACGCGGTCGAGGATGTCATGACACAACCGCTGATTGATCCACGAGTGAGCTGGGTTCGTGCAGATGATCCACAAGCCGTGAATCTTTCCTTTAAGGACACCTTCGAGGATTTCGTGATACGCCCAGGATGCCTCGCGCGGGATGCGACTCTCTTCGATGCCGAGAATTCCAGCCACCTTCGCGCGATGGTCGGCATTTGCGAAATCGTGACCGCCGAGCAGTCCCGTCGTGTTGGAAAACAACCGCGATCCCATCGCGTTGCACTGGCCGGTGATCGAGTTCGCTCCCGTTCCCGGCTTGCCGATGTTGCCGGTCATCAGCGCGAGATTGATCAGCGACTGAGCGGTGCGGACTCCCTGATAGCTCTGATTGACTCCCATCGTCCACCAGAACGACACACGTTGGCCTTCGTGGATCAGCGTCGCGAAGCGTTCGATTGTTTCAGCCGATAGTCCGGTCGCTGTGACGACACGATCGAGCGTGAACGATGTCACAAACTCCGCGAACTCGGCGAAGCCGTTCGTGTGCGCGTCGATGAACTCGCGGTCGATCCAGCCGCGCTCGATCAAGATCCGAGCGATCCCGTAGAAGAGATCCATGTCCGACTTGGGTGACAGCGGCAAATGCAGCGTCGCGGCCATCGCGGTTTCGGTGCGGCGCGGATCGACGACGATGATCTCCGGCTTGTGTTTGTTCCGCATCACCCGCTCCCACATGATGGGATGTGCGAGGCACAGATTGCTGCCAACGAGGACAATCGTGTCAGACTCCTCGAAGTCGGCGTAGGTGTAAGGTGGAGCGTCGAAGCCGAACGACTGCTTGTACGCGACGACGGCCGTCGCCATGCACTGCCGGGTGTTCCCGTCACCGTGTTTGATCCCCATGCCGAATTTCGCCAGCGAGCCCAGCAGCGCCATTTCCTCGGTCGGCATCTGCCCCGTGCTGATGAACGCCACCGATTCCGGCCCGTGCCGCGATTGAATCCCCTGCATCCGCGCGACGAACGTCTTCAGAGCCGTGTCCCAATTCACCGGCTGGAGCTTGCCGCCGGCATCGCGCAGCAACGGAGTCGTCGCCCGATCCGGCGCGTCGAGCACCGTCAACGCCTCCCAACCTTTCGGGCAGGCCATGCCGAGATTCACCGGGTAGTTCGTGTTCGGCGACAGCGAGATCGCCTCGCCATCTTTCAAATGCAGGTTGAGGCTACATCCCGTTGAGCAATATCCGCAGACAGCCGTTGTCGTCGCATCGGGCTTGTCCTTCGACGGGACTCGACCCAAGCCAAAGCCACCCGGCGATAGCAACAAGTCGCGGGTCAACGGCCCATCGAACGCGCGCAGCCATCCCTTGGAGTGCGGTGGCTCGACACCGCCCTCCATCATGTCCTGTGCGAGGTTGTTCTTCCCATCTTCCACGTTGAACTCCACCAAGATTCGCTACTCCGTAGGAATGGAGGGCGGGGTCAAGCCCCCGCACTCCAGGATTAACCGCGCAGCGTTCCCGGCATGCGTGGTGCCGCGACCGCTGCGAAGAACAGATATCGTTCCAATAACTCTCCGACCAAGCAGGCCACGAACAATGCGGCGGACGTTGCCAGCATCGACGGTGATGACGGTGCCACGTCGCCGATCAGCGTTCGCAACACAGCGGGCATCAGCAGGCCACCGATCAATCCAAGGGCGAACCTGGCTTGAGTCCAGCGAACTAGCGGGCCGGTCATCAGCAAGGCCGAGCGTTTCAACGGCGTTGTTTGCTTCCGCAGCAGATGCCGGAAGATCAATGCCTCGAACGCCAGCTTCGCCACGGCCACGATCATCAACCCTTCGCAGACGAGATCGCCGCGCCTTACCAACAATCGTGTCACCGGCCCGTTGTTGATGACGGCCAGAGCCAGCAACGTCACCCAGGTGGCGGCGATACCCAGCAGTGCCGTTGTCAAAACGAAGCGAGTGGCGGTCAGCGGGAAGCTCCAGAACGCACGTTGCGTGAAGGCGTAGATCATCACCGAACAGAACACGCCCAGCAGCCCGAAGGCTCCGACCGACCAGCCGATCGCTTCATGCAGGAACGATCCAAGGCCCACCGATTCAAAGCCGAACCAGCTTCCGATTGCGTACAGAATCGCGGCTCCGGCAAAGGCACCGAACACGACGATCTCGCGCGACAGCCACGAGTGCCGCAGGCCGATGATCGCTCGCCAGGCGTACTGCGGACGGCCGAGGTGCAGCGTGCTCGCCGCCAGCGCGAGCAATCCGAACGCCAGCGCATTCAACGAGTGCAGAGGCCGGATCTCCGAGACCAATTCCGCCGACAGCAGCCGCTCCAATCCGAGACCGACCAGAAATGATCCGACCGAGAATTGCGTCAGCACCAGCATCACGATCAGCGGCCAGTGCGGATGCTGCGCCGACACCGAATGGAAATCAACCGGCAGGAGATTGCGCGGAAAGACCTTGCTCGACTTGTAGGTCGTCGTCGGCAGCGTGATCTGCGGATCGGGAGCGGCCGGCAGGAAGACGTTCGCTTCGGAGTCCTCGACGACCTGCGAGACATTCACGATCCGAATCGCGATCGCTTCGTGCGGGCACGCCTGCACGCAAGCCGGAGCTTCGCCGTGAGCCAGCCGATCCGAGCACATGTCGCACTTGCGCACGATGCCCAGTCCGCTGTGATACTTCGGCACCTCATAAGGGCAGGCCAGAATGCAGTACTGACAACCGAAGCATTGATCGTCGAGATGTTTCACAATGCCGGTCACGGGATTTTTTTCATAAGCGTCCACCGGGCAGGCACTCATGCAACCAGGCTCGATGCAGTGATGACACGCGGTCGTGACGTGCTGCAATACGGGCAGCTCGGTCGTACCGCCGATGAGCATGCCGACATCGCGCCACGTTTCGCCTTGGCCGAGTCCATTGAGCGAGTGACACGCCGTGACGCACGCCTTGCAGCCGGAGCAGCGATCCAGATCGACCTCGAACGCGAACTGCTGTCCGGGACCGGGGGGACTCGCGGGGATGAGCGACTTGTAGTACCGCGATTGCGCGGGCAACTCACCGCCGTCGTGATGTCGCGAGAATGCTTCGACGGCGGTGAGTTGTTGCTGATCGGAGAGCAGACGAGCGAGCAGCGTCTGCCCATCAAATTCCTGGCGAGCGGGGGGCGTCCGCCCCCCGGTTGGTTCGTCATCAAACGACATGCGATCCACCGGGGGGCTGACGCCCTCCGCTCGCCTGTCGGATGCGGCGGCGGCTTCTGGAAATGCAGCGGACATCATGCGACCTACACTTCCAACAATTCGCGCGGCTGCGAGGATGCGGTCTGGCAACTCGTCTGACACGAGGTTGCCAGGCGGCAGCCGATTTCCGTCGCCAACTCGCGGTCGAGCTGTTCGGTTGGCGGAAGTTCGAGCAGCACGTCGTCCCCGTCGATGCGAACGGGAAATGTGCGAATGTGATATTCCTCGCCTTGCAGCGACTCGCCAGTTTGCAGCGAGAACGTTTTCTTGTGCAGCGGGCAGGCCACCTTGGGCACTCCGGCAGCGTCACCGAGGATGCCGCGGCCCAACACGAACGCCTTCTTGTGCGGGCACATATTCTGAGTCGCGTACCACTCGCCGCGCGCCGAGAAGTTGAAGACGGCAATCTGCACGGCTCCGTATTTGATCGTCGCTCCCCCACCCTTCGGGAAGTCCCAGACTTTGCCGACAGAGATCCACTCGGTCGAAGGCGCGGCTGTCGCTGCTTCGGCTTCGTGCTCGCCGAGCGTGCGGCCGTCCAACATGCGGAATTGTTCGAGCGAAACGACCTCATTCGGCCAGAAGTCCGGACGAGCTTGCCCGCGCTCGGGAACGATCTCGATGCACGATTCGGTTTCGTCCGTGTTGACGAACTGAGTGAAGCGTTTGCGTTTCTCCGGGTCTTTGACGACGGCGGCCCATTCGCATTCGTAGGTATCGACCAGCCGCTGCATCATCGCTTCGAGTTCGGCACCGAGACCCAGCTTGTCGTGTACGACCACGTCGCGGATGTGTTCGATGCCTCCTTCGAGCTTGTCGCACCAGACCGACGTACGCGTCAGGCGGTCGGCGGTCATGATGTAGTACATGAAGAAGCGGTCGATGTATTTGATCGCCGTTTCTTCGTCGATGTCCCCCACCAGCAAGTCCGCGTGGCGCGGCTTCGCTCCGCCGTTACCACAGACGTAGAGGTTGTAGCCCTTCTCGGTCGCGACGAGGCCGACGTCTTTGCCTTGAGCTTCGGCGCACTCGCGCACGCAGCCGCTGACCGCCATCTTCACTTTGTGAGGCGCACGCACGCCCTTGTACCGGTTCTCCACTCGCACCGCGAAACCGACCGAGTCCTGCACGCCGTACCGACACCATGTCGTGCCCACGCAACTTTTCACGGTTCGCAGCGCCTTGCCGTAGGCGTGTCCGCTTTCGAGACCCGCGGCTCCCAAGCGTTCCCAGATGTCCGGCAGGTCTTGAACCTGAGCACCGAACAGGTCGATCCGTTGTCCGCCGGTAATTTTCGTGTAGAGCTTATAGTCCTTGGCGACTTCAGCGATCGCGATCATCTTGTCGGGAGTGATCTCGCCGCCGGGGACGCGCGGAATGACCGAGTACAACCCGCCGCGCTGCATGTTCGCGAGGAAGCGATCGTTCGTGTCCTGCAACGTCGCGTGGTCGCCCGCCATGATGTTCTCGTTCCACAAGCTGGCAAGAATCGACGTCACCGCCGGCTTGCAGATCTCACAGCCGTTGCCGCGTCCGCAATTCTGAATCACCGCATCGAACGTTTTGAGTTCTTTGATTTTCACCACCGCAAACAGCTCGGTGCGGGACATCTTAAAATGTTCGCAGAGATGATTGACGACGACCTTGCCCGCCTTCTTGAGTTCGGCGTTGAACAGGTCCGTCACCAGCGGCATACAACCGCCGCAGCCCGTGCCGGCTCGCGTGCAGCTTTTTACGGCACCGACCGAATCGAGATTTTCTTCGCGAATCGCATGGCAAATCGCACCCTTGCTGACGTTGTTGCACGAACAAATCTGTGCCTCGTCCGGCATCGCATCGACGCCGCCCAGCGCCGCCCCGCCGGACTTGCCAACCAGCAACTCGTGCGGCTTGCACGGCAGCGGCTGTGTCCCCTTCGCCAGAATCGAGAAAGTGCCATATTCGCTCGCGTCACCGACCAGGATGCCGCCGAGCAACTTCGTGCCATCCAGACTGAACAGCAACTTCTTGTAGACGCCGCCAAACGTGTCATCAAAGATCAGCGGCACTCCGCGCTCGGGCGGAGCTTCGTAGTCGCCGAACGACGCGACATCGCAGCCCATCAGCTTGAGCTTCGTCGAGAGATCGGTCCCGGTGAAATGCCGTTCGTCGCCGGTCAGGTTCGCGGCCACCAGTTCGGCCATCTCGTAGCCGGGCGCGACGAGTCCATAAATCATACCGCGATGCAGAGCACACTCGCCGATTGCGAAGATCGTCGGATCGGAGGTCTGCATCTGATCGTTGACGGTGATGCCGCCGCGCTGGCCGACGTCGATCCCGATTTCCTTAGCGAGATCATCACGCGGACGGATGCCGGCCGAGACGATAATCATCTGGACGTCCAGAGTCGCGCCGTCGTTGAACTCCATCCGCTCGACGATCCCGTTGCCGTGAACCTCTTTCGTGGACTTGTTGAGATGCACCGTCACGCCGAGCGACTCGATCTTCTTGACCAGCGTGCGCGAGCCGGCGTCATCGATTTGCCGTGGCATCAGTCGCGGAGCGAACTCCACGACGTGCGTCTCCAGCCCCAGATCAAATGCCGCCTTCGCCGCTTCCAGGCCGAGCAATCCACCACCGATCACCGCACAGCGTTTCGACTTCTTGGAATACTCGATGATGTGGTTGAGGTCTTCGATCGTGCGATAAACAAAGACGCCCTGTTTGTTGAAGCCCGGCACCGGCGGTACGAACGGGTACGAGCCAGTCGCCATGACCGCGAAGTCGTACTTGATCTCGACGCCCTTCTGTGAGCGGACGATTTTCTGCTCGCGATCGACCGCACAGGCGCGGTCGCCGAGATGAATCTCGACGCCGTGATCGTGATACCAATTCATCCGCGCGATCATCAGCTTCTCGGCATCGCGGTGAGCAAAGAAGCTCGTCAACCCGACGCGGTCGTAAGCGGCGCGAGGTTCCTCGCAGAAGGTCACGATGCGGTATTGATTCGCTTTGTCGAACTCAACCAGCTTCTCGCAGAAGCGTTGACCGACCATGCCGTTGCCGATCACAACGACTGTCTTTTTCGGCGGCAGAGAATTCGTGATAGGTTTCAATTCAGCGCTCATCGCGGCACCACGGATGCCGGTGGGGTTGGCTACCAAATCCATAACGTCCTACCTGACTCGGTCACCGCAGGCGGCACCAAACATTTCGTCTCACACGAGACAGCCATCGGTCGAGCAGATTGGTTCTCCGACTTGCCGAGCGCCAGCCACGGAGGCAAATTCTTTGGAGAAGCAAACTCAGTGCCGAGCCATACACACGTGGTGAGCAACGTGTGGACTCAAGGACGAGTTGCGCTGTGCGGCCCCGGCCACAACGCCGAGTTTCTCAAGGACTTTTGCCCGATCCGGCGTCTCGGCAGATTCTGAAGTTTGACGTCGAGAGCCGCGACGGCGAACGCAGTCCGCCTAAAGAGGGGGCAGCCGGGGACAAGGTCGTAGGCAGACTAATCGTCGTCGCCAACGCCCGATTTTGTCTTCTGCACCACGAACTTATGCCCGCACTCGCACTGCGCCTTACGGACATGCACATGAGTGCCACACTTCGGACAGGGCTTTCGCCAAGCGGAAGGGGTCGCGTCGAGCACGATCGGCTTGTCGGCCTTCTTGGCTTTGACCTTCTTCATCCGCTTTTCGTCGGCCTGAGCCTCGGCGCACTGCGGATGAATCCCGGCGATCGAATACGACGCTTGGCCGCATACCGGACAGACCTTGCGAGGAATGGCGGAATGCATCGGCGCTGGCTTTTTCTGATTCATGGGAACCTACTGGTGGGAATCAACAAGAGGGTCGCATGATACCCGCCGCGCCGCCGAGTTACTATCAGCCCTCGGAAAGCCGTCTTGGCCAGCGTTTCGTAGCCAAGCTCGCCAGAGATTGGGTGCCACCCGTGACAACATCCCAAGCTCTGGCGAGCTTGGCTACGAAGCCCTGAATGATCCCAATTAGGGCGCGGTCGAGGGGAGTGCTTGCAGCGTGACCGAAACTTCCAGAGTCTTCTGGTCGCGCAGCACCTTCAGTCGCAGCGTGTCTCCGACCTCATGCAGATCCAGCACGCGATACAGGCCGTTCTGGGTCAAAACGTCGTGGCCATCGACGGCAACAATGATATCTCCCGGAGTCTGCTGAGCCTCATCATCTCCGCGCAGGCCAGCTTTTTCCGCAGCGCTGTTGGGAGACACTCGCCGGATCAACACGCCGCGGATACCCCGCCGAGCCGCGATGTGGTCTTCGAGCAGGCCGACGCCCAAACCCGCGCGTTCCACCTTGCCCATGCGAATCAACTGCGTCACAGCGCGTTTGACCGTATCCACCGGGACGGCGAAGCCAATTCCCACGGAAACACCCGTCGGACTTTTGATCGCCGTCGTCACACCGATCAAACGGCCGGCACTGTCCAGCAGCGGGCCGCCGGAGTTACCAGGATTGATCGCCGCATCGGATTGAATCACTCCCTGAATCGGGCGGCCGGAAACCGATTCGATCTCACGCCCCAGACTGCTGATGATGCCGCTGGTGAGTGTCAAATCCAATTCGAACGGGCTGCCGATCGCGAACACTTTTTGGCCGACTTCCAGATCGTAAGACGTTCCCAGCGGAATCGGCTTGAGCTTGTTCGCCGGGCAGTCCACTTTCAGCACCGCGACGTCTTTGGATTCATCGAAGCCGACGAGCTTCGCTTCCAGCCGAGTGTTGTCGGCCAGCGTGACCCAGGCACCGCTCGCGTTCTGGATGACATGAAAGTTCGTGACCACATGGCCGTCGCTGTCCCACACGAACCCGCTGCCGGACCCTTGCCGGACTTCGAGCACATTGTCGGTGCTCAAATCCACCTGCCGTGCGACGTTGTCCACATGCACCACCGACGGCGAGATGCGTTTGAAAAGCTCGACCGTCGCCGCTTCATCCTGAGCCAAATCTCCGCGCGCGACCACGGCTCGGTCGTGCCGCGCGAAGTCGCGATAGATCAACGCGGCCACCAGAGCCAGCAGGATCATCACCAGCGAACTGTTGACCCTCGCGCCGAGTGAAGCTCGCGAACGCGAGTCAGTTGGTTCATCGCGAGGTTCCATGAGATGCCTCACTCTTACCGAAGGGGTCGGGAGTCTTTTTCAGGTCGGAGCTGCAACCAAATCGCGACTCCTCGCGAACGGACATCCAACAACCATTGGTCCGACCTGAAAAAGACTCCCGACCCCGTAACGCTGTCGTGCTCAGCCGTGTCAAACTACTTCAAATCAGCGGTTCGTTGCCGCAGTTCCTGCATCGCTGCCACGAATCGAACGCGAACCTTTTCCGGCAGCTTCGAGAATTGGCGTTGCACGTCCGGAGTGATTGCCTTCGCGCAGCGTTCGAGCATCGTGGCCAGTCGTTTGATCGTTTGCTCGGCACTCAGCGGCGGGCCACCGCCGGGAACGTCTTCGAGAATCTCGCGCGGCGGCTTCACCGCTCCGGTACGGAACGGACTGTATTCGCTATCGGAAGCGGACAACGTCGCGGCATCGGCATTCTCGCGGCCGCGTTTGCCAGCTCCGCCAGCCATCGCAGCGCGCGACGCGGGGAGATCGAGGTCTCCTTCGGCCCGCACGATGCCGGGACGATCCGAATCGTAGGCGTCCAAAGCGGCGGCCCCGTCGCTGCCAAACGGCACATCGTCCGAGGCCGTCGCAGTGACATCTTCACCAAGTTGCAGACGTCGCCACGCCTTCATCTCGGCAATCGTCGCCGAGTTCTCGTGAGCCCAGCTCAAGCATTCGGCCGAGTTGTCCCAGTTGAGCGCGATATAAAAGTGCGACCACTTCAACGCCGAGTAATTCTCTTTGACATCACCAAAGGTCTCGCAGACACGACGCCGCTGATAAACCTGATCGCCGGACATGCCGACCAGCTCGCCGAAGTCAGCATCCGTTCGGCCGCGAGCGAACTTCTTGGTCCATTGGACCGCGCATTCTCCAACGGTCCAATTGCACTGGCTGACCGCCGTTTGAGCTCGCTGAATAAGGTCTTTTTCCGTCTCGTGTGCCGCCGTAGTTGTGTGGCTCATCGCACCTGGTCCCACCGGGTTTGTGATCCGAAATGGTGACCTCCGTGCCCTCTGTTTGCTCCGAACAATTGCCGCCATCCGTCAGCGGGGCGGGGATGGTATCGGCGAGATTCCGAGAACGCCACCGGCCATTTTTCGTGCAGAACGGAAGGGGTCGGGAGTCTTTTTCAGGTCGGACAAATGGCCAATCACGATCGAATCCCGAACCGATGCCGCACGCCAATACCCCGACCTGAAAAAGACTCCCGACCCCGTCACCTGAGCCTGGAAACAGACTCCAGCCACGCCAACAAGTCCGCCACAAACAGCTCATGATGCGGTTCGAACTCCAACGTGTGTTGCGCGTCCGGGTACTCGTGCAGCGTGAGTTCGCGCGTGCCGAGCCGCCGCGACCAATCCTTCGTCGCGGCGTTGTCGATGATGCGATCCCGACCCGCGAGCATCAGTAACGTCGGACAGTGAATCGAAGCAGCCGCCGCCAACGATTCGTGCGTCAAATCTTGATGAGCCAGCAAGAACCCGGAAGTCACATCGCGCAGCGTCAGCGGATCGCGGCGGATGAACTCCTGCCAGCGCGGTTCCGCCGTGAAGAGCGCGGGATCATTGAGCGGAATCTCGATCCGCTTGTTGCGGATGTCGAGCTTTCGCGCCAGCCACAACCGCGCTCGCTGCACCGCAGTCGGCTGCACTCGCGAGCAAAGTCCCGGATACAGCAACGCCAGCGCATCGACCAACTCCGGCTGCCGAGCCGCCGTGATCGCCGCAACCTTCCCGCCCCAACTGACCGCGAGCAGTACGACGGGAATGTGCGGACCGATTTGGTCTCGTCGTCGTCGCACTTCCGCCAAAACCTGTAAGACGTCGTTGATCAACCGGTCGCCGTGCGGGGCATCGCCACGACATGCCGCATTCATTCCCGATCCGCGCCGATCCACGAACAACACGTCGTAACCTGCGTTGCACATTTGCTGGCACGAGTATTCGTACCAGCCACCGTGGCTCTGAATGCCATGCAGCGCGACAACGAATCCGCGCGGCGATTGATTCGGCAGCCAGTGCCGTGTGCTCAGCCGGTAGCCGTCGGAGGCGACAATCTGTTCGATCTGTGGCGACATAAACGTGGGGCAGGTTTTCAACCTGCCATTCCGGACGGGCAGGTTGAAAACCTGCCCCACGAGATGAAATCACGACAGATACCGTGCTAACAACTTGCGGCTGTGCGAGTCGAGTTGTCTCGCATCCTGCACGAGGTAGCGCAGTCCGTGCGAATCCAAAATCAGTGCCTTGTCCGGGCTGAGCTTGCGGACGTGCTCGTCGCTGTTGAGCACAAAGCTCGTCGGCCCGCGATCGGTTTCCACGAACCACTCACACGGCTCGGCCAGTGACGAGATGCTCTCGATCCGCTGAATCACCGGCACAAACTCGCGCCGAGTCAGTTCCGACCGCAATAACTCGCGCTGTTCTGTCGGCAACTCATTCAAGTCACGCACCTGTGCAACCTCGCGGCCGTTCGGATCGCACAGCGAAATCCAAAGCTCCGGCTCGGAGATCGGAAACGCCCGAATCGGTTCGACATTTTCGTGACGCCGCCCCTGCGTGTCCGTCACGCCGAGCCGGCCTTGGTCATCACGTTCCAAAGTAAAAGTTTCAGTCATCAGATCATGAACTCGAAAAGAACGGGGAGATTGGTGGAATATCAGCTTTGATTGGTGGGTGGAGTTGGTCGAGACACTCGGATGCGATCACCGCGCACCGTCACAATGGCCCCAGCTTCCAAAGCTTCACCGTGGCGAGCCACGACGTCCAAGGTCAGTTGAATTCGTCGATCGGGCGGAACGTCAGGCAATCGCAACAGTCCGCCATGCGGCAGCCCTTCCTGAAAAACCAATTGACCGAAATCGGTGTCGATCGTCACGAGCACTCGCTGATCGCGGAGAGCTTGCTCCAAGAGCGACCGATCGCCGGGATCAGGTCCAAGCTGAGTTGCCTCGACAACATCATGGTTGTGCTGACGCAACCCGACAGCCAAGCGGTGTCCCGCGCAACGGTCGATGAGAAATCTCACGTTCGCGCGACCTCCACGTCATCCAATGACTCATGAGCCACCATCGCATGAGCGAATGCCAGACAAGCCCGGATGTCGTCCAACTCTAAGCCGGGATAGTCCTCCAACAATGATTCAAACGTCTCGCCCTGCGCCAGCAGGCTCAAGATGAGTTCCACGGAAATTCGCAGGCCGCGGATGATCGGTTTGCCAGCGAAAATTTCGGGGTTCACGACGATTCGTTTTAGCAGCGCGGGATCTGACATGGCTCGTTCCTGGGTGTTGGGTTGAGCATCACGGTCATGTTCGAGAATGGTCCTGTCAAGCCGCAGTCGGACGGAGATGGGTTACGAGCCTTCGCTCACTTCGCCGTGAGCCATGTCGAGTTGTGCTTTGTGCAAGCGGGCATACGTGCCATTGCGAGCGAGCAAGTCGTCGTGGCGGCCGATCTCGGTGACGCGGCCTTGTTCGAGAACCACGAGGCGGTCGGCTCGGCGAAGCGTGCTCAGGCGGTGCGCGATCGCGATCGTCGTGCGGCCGCGAGTCAGGTTTTCCAGCGCGAGTTGGATTTCGCGTTCGGTTTCGGTGTCCACGGAAGAGGTGGCTTCGTCGAGGATCAGGATCGCCGGGTCGATGAGCAGCGCGCGAGCGATGCTGATGCGCTGCCGCTCGCCACCAGAGAGGGACATGCCGCGCTCGCCGACGAAGCTGTCGTAGCCGTCCGGTTGCCGCAGGATGAATTCGTGAGCGCGGGCGGCTTTCGCGGCGGCGAGGATTTGTTCGCGCGTCGCGTTCGGGCGACCGTAGGCGATGTTCTCGGCGATCGTGCCGTAGAACAGGAATGGCTCTTGAAGCACGATGCCGATGTTGCGGCGGTAGTCTTCGAGGGCCAGTTGCCGCACGTCGTGACCGTCGATCAGGACCGCCCCTTCCGCGACGTCGTGGAAGCGGCAGACCAAGTTGATGAGCGTTGTCTTGCCCGCACCGCTGGGGCCGACGAGACCGATCATCTCGCCGGAGCGAATCTGTAAGTTCACGCCGCGCAGGATCGGACGCGTGCCATAGCGAAACTGCACGTCGCGAAACTCGACTGCTCCGGTGGCTCGGCCGAGACGGATCGGGTGCGGTGGATCGGCGATGCTCGGCACTCGATCGAGAATCTCGAAGATGCGATGCGTGCTGTTGGCGGCTCGCTGAGTCGGTTCGACAATACGGCTGAGGGCTTCCAATCGGCCGTAGAATTTCGTGATCAGGTACACGCTGGCGGAGAGCACGCCGACCGTCAGGTGATGCCCCAGAACCTGCCAGACGCCGACCATCCAGATCAGCAGCAGGCCCATGTCGGACAGCAGCACCAACAACGGGCTGAATGCCGACCACAATTTATTGACGTGATTGTTGGTCTTGAAGACTTGATCGTTGCGAGCCTTGAAGCGGTCGATCTCACGCTGCTCTTGGGCGAAGGCTTTGACGACTCGAATGCCGGGGATCGTGTCGGCCAGGACGTTGGTCATTTCGGCCCAGGCGCGGCTGCCGGCCATGAAGCCGAATCGCAGTTTCATGCGCACGCCGTGAACCAGCCAGCCGATCAACGGCAATGGTACCAGTGTCGCCAGGCCCAGCCACACGTCCTGGCACAGCACATAAGCGCCGATCAGAAGCAGCATCACGATATCGGATGCGAAGTCTGTCAGATGCACGGCGATGAAGTAGCAGATGCGATCGGTGTCGGTGTCGATCCGAGAAATCAAATCCCCCGTCCGCTTGCCGCCGAAGAACTCCAGCGACAGCCGCTGCAGGTGTGCGTACGTTTGATTGCGCAGGTCAGCGGCAACACGCTCGCTGATCCAGGCCAGGACGAACGTCCGCGCCCAGCCGATCAGCCACGAAAGCAGGACCGCTCCGGTGAACGCGAGGAGATACCACTTCGCGGTCGGAATCGCGCGGAGCCGTTCCGCCTGGATGATCGCGGCATCGGCGATCGGTTTGACGACCGACGATCGCTCGTTCAACAGGTCATCGGGCTTGGCATAGGTGGCCAGCGCGAAGGGCATCAAGACTTTGTCCATCACTTCGCCGAGCAGCGGCATGGGGACCACGGCGAAGAACGAACCCAGCAGCGTCAGCACGAACCCCAGCAGCATCATTTTCGCGTGCGGCTTCGTGAACCGCAGCAACCGCGCGAACGACTGTGTGACCGCCGGCAGCGGCAGATCGGCTTCCAGTTCCGAGTCGTCCGCCTCCTCTGCATCGTCGATTCCCTGTCGGAGCTTTTCGATCTGCTGAGTCAGCTTGTGAATCGCGGCCGCTTTACCGATGGTGTAACGCCAGACGTGTGTTTGACCATTGGCCGCGCGGACCTCCAGCGAACCGAGCGCGCCGTGTTCTTTGGCAGCGACAGAACCGATGTCCGACCACGGCAGCGAAACCGGAGTTGCGGAGTGATTCGCAATGCCGAGCAACCGACGATCCGTCGCCACCAGCAGGCCCGGTGCGAATCGCAGGCTCTCATTGAGGTCCAACTCGACCCAAAATCGCGCGGCTTCGCCCGGCTCGAATTGCTCAGTCACCAAACGGCGAAGGTCCGGACTCAAAATGGATCACCCTCAATTTCATTACCGCCGGCGCGTGCTGGCAAACAGTTCTTTCAGCGACAGCTTGAACCCCGGCAGCACGTCGCCGCCGTCGAGCGATTGCGTCGAGCGGAGATGCGTGCATTGGTCCGGAGACGTGTAGACATCGGCCGTGCGAGTGTCCGGATCGACGATCCACGCCAAGCGGCAACCGGCCTCGAAGTATTCTTCGAGCTTGCGTGCGATCTCGCGCGGCGTGTTGCTGTCGCTGAGCACTTCGACCGCCAAGTCCGGGAACAGCGAAGCGATCGGTTCGGTCGGAAACTCACCGCTTGGAATTTGGTCCCAGGAAATGAACGAGACATCGGGGATACGCACCAACCGCGGACGTAATCGCAGAAAACCGTCGGCTCCAAGCACGACGCCGAGATCGTTCGCACGTTGGTCGAGGTCATTCAAGATCCACTGACTGATTCGTGTCGCCAGCAACGCTTCTCGGCTTCCCATCGGTTTCTCCACCAGCACGCCGTCGACGAGTTCGAACAATCGGCCCTCTTCCGCTTCGATACGAAGGATGTCTTTCTCGGTCGCTCGGCCGGGAGGTGGATTCATGCGGATGCGGCTGGGATGAATGCCGCCCAGATCCTTGAGAAGCTCGGCCAAAGTCTGCGGCTTTGGTCGGCGTTTGGGTTTGGTCAATGTGGTCGGCATCATCAGTCCTTGGATCTCGTGATCACTTTCGCGAAGCGTCGTTCGGTGCGACGGTTTCGGCATCATCGCGGGTGGGGCGGATGGCTTCAAAGTAGCGGCGGATGGTTTGGCGGTGGCCCAGCGGGATGTCTTCGGATTCCAGGACCGCGTCGCTGAGCTTGCGGTACTTGTGATAGACCTCTTTCAACTCGCGCTTCGCGGTCTCATCCGCTTCTTTGGTGGTGAGCGTTTCCGTGTCGCTGTCCCCTTGCTCGCCCTTCAGGCCCTGAATCTTTTGCTCGTCGCGCTTCGCGGCGAGTTCGGTGCGTCCGCCTTGAATGGTTTCGTTGGTTCCGCGTCCGGCTTTCAAGCTGGGCTTGGCGGCGAGCTTGTCACCTTGAGCGTTCGCCTGGCAGTTCCCTTTGCACTCGGCCAGTTTGTCTCCCTGCTTCTTGAGCAGTTCGCTGATCTTCTTGGAGTTGCCTTGCTGCTTGGCCGATTCGGCGAGTTGGCTGAGTCCGTTTTTGGTTTGCGAGGCGTTGTCCTTATCGAGTCCCTCGGCAGTTTTCTTCGCGGCCTCGCTGAGTTTTTTCAGTCCCTTCTTGTCAGCCGCTTCGGCCGCCTTATTCAGTTTGTCGGCGACGGCTCGCGATTCCTTGCGGTCGAGCTTGGGGTTGTCGAGCTTCGATAGTTGTTCGGTGGCTTTGTCGTACTGGCCAGCTTGCAGAGCTTGTCCGGCTTCTTGCAGTGCCTCGGCGGATTGCAGCGCCTCGCCGATGGCTTGCATTTGTTCGTCGGTCGCACCGACGTTGAATTGCGCGGCGACTTCTTGCAGAGCCGACTGCATCTCGGACAGCTTGGCCAGTGCCTCGCGAACATCGACGCCCGGTTCTTTCATTTCCTCGGCCTTCGCGAGCAGTTCTTTGATGATCGCGTCGATCTCCGGGTCGTGATCTTCGGGCAATTGTTCGAGCAATTCTTCAAGGTCTTCCATGACGATCTCGGCTTCGGTGACGATCGCATCCAGCGGTTGAGCGGGTCCGGCGTTGACCTGTGCGTGTCCCGTCGGCCAGCAGAGCAGCGCGATTGCCAACGCCGCCGTGGCCAGCGACCAGCGAAACGAATTTGGCAACGCGAACGGCACCACTTTCCGGGCTTCGACTCGTTCCAAGTGGTGCAGGGCATCGGAAAGTTGCAGCGATTCGATCTCAGTGGGGATCTTCGCGGGCTGGCGGCGCAGGAACGCCAGCGCGGTTTCGGTGCGGTCTTTCAATTCGTAATGACCATCCACGGCGCGAGCTGCGGGGAGCCAATCGGCATGTCGCCAGCTCCACCAGGCCGCCATGCCGGCCGCGATGGTCGGCAATCCCAACAGCACACCCCAACCGGTCCACGCGGTTGCCAGCCAGCCGGCCAGTCGCAAAACAGCCAGCATCACGGCGACGCACGATCCGCCGCTCAGTCCCCACACGGCCGCTCGGAGGACGCTGACCGTCCACTGGCGTCGCCGCACCGGCTGAAGTTTGCGAAGAATTGTTTCCCGCATGATCGCTCTCGTCACTGACATCACCTCGATCAACAGGAGATCGAGACCAGCGGACGACAACGTACCGAGGCGAGTGATGATCGACAACAGGCATCCCGGTTTTCGGGGGGTGCGACAAGGCCCGATCTCATCGGTTTTGCGCAGCCAAGATTATTATTGGTGGCGGAATACCACGCCGGATGGTAACACCTTGTCGCGCTCAGTCGGCTTCCGAGGCAACTCGCAATGAATGACACCTTGTAGGACGCAGTGACATCATGCCTGGACTCGTCGTGCTGGCCCCGCCCGCACAGGGGGCTTGTTATTCGTTGACTCAGCAACGCGACGCTGTGATCGGCCGCGAAGGATTTTGCGACATCGTGCTGATGAAGCGCACGGTCTCTCGCAAACATGCCCGCGTCTTTTTCGACGGGCGGCAGTATCAAGTGGAAGATTTGGGAAGCGCTCACGGCACGTTCTTGAACGGCCGCCGCGTGTCGAAGGCCACACCTCTGAATGATGGCGACCGCATCAACATCTTTGACGTCCCCATCGCGTTCTGTACGACCGAGGCTCCGCTGGCTGACACGTCACAATTCACGCTCGGCATGACCCAGAGCGTGTCGATGACATCGCTGCCACCCACGCGCACGCAGACCGCCGCGCTGGGCTACAGCAATCGCTTGCACAGTCTGTTGGAGATCACGCGACGGCTCGGCAGCAGCTTGAACGTCGAGGAACTCTTTCCGCGCGTGTTGGACTTGCTGTTTGACATCTTTCCACAGGCGGATGTCGGCGAGATTCAGTTGGTCGATGCGACGGGAACCTTGACGCCGGTGGCGATGAAGCACGGCCGCGATGATGACAGCTCGATCATCACGCGAGTGCCCATCGGGAATGAATTGGCCAAGCAGGTCGTGATCTCCGGGCAACCGTTGGTGAAGTCTGTCGAGTCCGGTGACGAGGAATCGGTTTTGGACGTCGAAGGCTCGAACACCTTATGCGTGCCAATCGTCGGGCCGTCACGTGCCAAGTTGGGGACGATCCTGTTAGAGACCGATGACGATCATCGCATCTTCACGGACGACGACGTCGAATTGATCGGGACGATCGGTATCCTGACGGGGCAGGCGATCGAATATGCGAAGGCGCACACGGCCGTCTTGCGAATGGATCAAACACACCGGCAACTCGAAACCGCGCGGCAAATTCAGATACGCATGCTGCCGCGTCAGCGTCCCAATCTGCCGGGATATTTCTTCGAGAGCCATTACGAAGCGGCCGAAAGCGTCGGTGGAGACTTTTACTTTTGGGACTCTCTGCCGGATGGCCGGGTGATGATTGGGATCGCGGACGCTTGTGGGAAATCTCTGCCGGCCGCGTTGCTGATGGCGCAATTTGCCTCCGAAGTCCGGCACTGCCTGGCCTCCGCGGAAACACTCAAGCTGGCGATGCACTCGCTGAATCAGTTCGTGTGCGGGATCGACGAGGGCTTTATCACGTTCTGTCTGTGTCTGATCGACGCGAACACGAATTTGCTGACGGTGATGAACGCCGGCCATCCCGCGCCGGTGTTGCGCCACCACGACACGGGCCAGGTGGAATCGCTGGCCAACAGCAAGTCGAGCTTCCCACTGGGGATTTCGTCGAAGGAAAAGTTTCATCCGATGCACACGCTGTTACGGCCCGGCGACGAAATCTATCTGATGACCGACGGCCTGATCGAAGCGATGGCTCCGGACAACAGCTTGTATGGCTTCTCGCGACTGGTGGGCCAAATTGGCGCGGTCCAGCCCAGCATGTTCGCTCGCGTCGCGGCGATTATCGCCGACGTCGCGGATTTCCGAGCGACGCGCCGCTCTTCCGACGATCTGTGCCTGCTGGGCATTGCCCGCGAAGTCGCCTGAGTCTCGCTGGCCGATCGACGAGCGGTTCGTCATGCTGACGCCGCAATTTGTTCCATTCGTTGTGTCGACGTTTCCTGACACTCAACGATTCCAAGTGGTTGTTTTGGCCCCCATCCAGCTTGTCTGGATGGAGCCGGAGATGGAGTGCTAATCCGGCCATCACACTCCGCGTCAGACCCCATCCAGCTTGTCCGGATGGTGAATCAGATTCATAGGCTTGCGCCGCCTGCGTGATCTGATTCACCATCCGCACGAGGCGGATGGGGTCAGAGAAGTGGACTGTTTGTCGTCCTCTAGCTCACCATCGTTAGCTCCATCCAGGCAAGCCGGATGGGGACCGACAACCTCGCCCCTGGAATCCGTGAGCGTCAGAACGGTTCGTTTTTTTCAAGGCGGCATCATGGAAAACCGGTGTTATCTGGCGGTTGATTTGGGGGCCGAGAGTGGCCGAGTGGTCGCTGGATTGTTTGACGGCCAGCGCGTGCAGTTGGACGAGCTGCACCGCTTTCCCAACGGAGCCGTCAACATCGGTGGCACGCTCCGCTGGGATGTGCTCCGGCTGTGGGCCGACATCCAGAACGGGCTGAGCGCGGCGGCCACCAAATTGGGGTCGGCGATCACCAGCGTCGGCGTGGATACCTGGGGCGTCGATTACGTCTTGCTGACCAAGACCAACGAGATGCTCGGCGCGCCGTACCATTACCGCGACGCTCGTTCGCGCGGGATGCTCAATCACGCGCTGACGAAAGTCCCGCGCGGCGACATCTTCGCGGCGACCGGTTTGCAGTTCATGGAGATCAACACGCTCTACCAACTGCTGGCGATGAGTCAGACGAACGCCAACCTGATGCGGCTGGCCGATGTGTTCCTGATGATGCCCGACTTCGTGAATTGGCTGCTGTGCGGCAGCCGCGTGGTCGAGTTCACGAACGCAACGACCACGCAATGCTTCGATGCTACGAAACGGACGTGGGCCTTCGACATGCTTCAGCGGCTGGAGATTCCGTCGCACTACTTCCCCGAAGTCATCGCACCGGGAACCAAATTGGGAGCATTGCGTGAAGACGTGGCACGCCGCACGAATCTCGGCCGAATCAACGTCGTCGCGCCGGCGACTCATGACACGGGGAGCGCGGTCGCGGCTGTGCCAACGGATAAGACCGGCTCGCCGAGCTGGGCCTACATCAGTTCGGGAACGTGGTCGTTGATGGGGGTCGAAGTGCAGCACGCGGTGCTCACACCGCGAGCGTTGGAACTCAACGTCACCAACGAGGGGGGCATCGACGGCACGTATCGGCTGCTGAAGAACATCATGGGCTTGTGGCTGGTGCAAGAATGCCGCCGCTCGTTCGAGCGGCATGGTCGGCCGCTCGATTATGGGCCGATGGTGCAGCTCGCGACCGCCGCCACGCCGTTCGCATCGCTGATCGACCCGGACGATCCGCAGTTCCTCAGCCCGGACGACATGCCGTCCGCGATTCAGAGATTCTGCCGTCAGACCAATCAGCCGGTGCCCGAATCCGAAGGGCAACTCATTCGCTGCTGTCTGGAAAGCCTCGCATTGAAATACCGCGTGGTGCTCGGCTGGATGGAAGAGCTGACCGGTGTGCCGGTCGAAGTCATTCACATCGTCGGCGGTGGCACGAAGAACGAGTTGCTCAATCAATTCACCGCGAACGCTTGCGGTCGCCCGGTCGTGACCGGTCCCGTCGAGGCGACCGCGCTGGGCAACGTGCTGGTGCAGGCGCGCACGTCGGGTGAGATCGGCTCACTGTCCGACATCCGCGAGGTCGTGCGGCGGTCGAGTGAACTCAAACACTACGAACCGACGAATGCGTCCGACTGGCAAGCCGCGAATGCTCGGTTCGCGGAGTTGCTGAAGCGACCGAAGAGCTAAAGCGGCGAAGCCGCAACGTAGACCGGTCACTCCGTGACCGGAAACTTCGAGTCACGGAGTGACTCGTCTACTTTGTGGTCGGCGGCGAACCGGGTTCCACCGGCAATCGAGCCGGTGCCAACGACGGTTCTTTCGTGAGCGTGTCCGGCTTGGGCGATTCGGGAGCCAGTCGTCCGCCGATTGGTTGCGGGCTGGGGACCATGCGCAGCCAACCCTCAATGCGCGTCGGGTCATAACCCACGACGAACGCCACCAACGACAGCGATCCAGCCAACCGGGCATATTGGCCGGGAGTGCTGTCTTTGAACGGGTCATCCATCGCCACATACAGCCCCGCGATCAAACACAGATAGGCCACAAAGCCCCGCATCGTCGCGGCCAGTGGATTCTCGGAGAGGAACGCGAAACGCCGCGAAGGCAGCCGCTTCAATTCTTGTTCTTCCATGCTCGCCACCATCGCATTACTGACACAGCCGCCGAGGAACGCGGAGATCAGAGTCAGCAGTGCCATGTTCGTGGGGCTGTAGCAAATCAAAGCTCGGAAGAACAACCAGGCTCCGGGCACATGGTTCTTCAGCGCCTGATCGAAAACATTTTTGCCGGCCGTTCCCAATTGCTTTTCCATCATGTGCGGGGCCAGCACGACCCGATGCTCGACCGACTCCAACAGCAACCCGGCCGCATATAACAACACCCACGTCACCAGCGAGCCAACGCAGAGCACGACTTGTCGAGTGGGGATGTTCTTCATGCCCAAAGCCTGTTTCGTGGAAACCGCCGAGTGCGGCGGTCAGTGAGTGACTATCCGAAAAGTGGATCTTTCTTCCGTAGCCCGACCCCTTGTGGGTCGGAGGATTTGATTTTCATGAGAAATGGACGCTTATTCAAAATCCTCCGACCCACAAGGGGTCGGGCTACGGAACGATCAGAGAGCCACTGATGAAAGCCGCCAGCAGCGTAGTTCTCAAAGACAACGACCGTGGACGCGGGCAACTCAACGCGATCGGCAAATTTTATCTAGCCTGCGACTTGGCGGTGCGACTGACAGTTTCGGCGCGCTCGGCACAATTGGCACAAAGGGTTGTTCCGTCAGAGTCCGATCTCACTGACGGTCCTGCATGATCGAGGTCATGCTTCATTCGCCGTCACGCTCGAAATCGATCCGCAATGAACTCAATGAATCTACGATCGCCGAGTTGGAGCGCATTGCCGACAGGCCGAATCTGCCGGGCGTTGATCGTGATGTGCGTGGCGGTTCCGGGTTGTCGCATGGTGGGTCCGTCCCCCATGCAGCAGTTCTCGGAGCTTCCGCCACAGTCAGGATACCAGTCGGGATACTCCGAGCCGATGTCCGGGTCCGCGGGAGCGGTCATGCCGGCCAATGCAACCGATGGCTACGGGCCGGTCCAACAGGCGAGTGGCTCAACCACGCCGCGAGAGTTGTGCAAAGTCACGCTGCCGCGATACGTCATCGAGGCTCCCGACATCTTGTTGATCGAAGCGGTCAACAGCTTGCGAGTCCCCGACACGCCATTGCGGCCGGGGGAGACATTGATCGTGCGCGTGGCCAACACGATTCCGGTGGACCCGTTGGAACCAGAGGTCGCGAAGGGCTTCAAACAGATCAACGGGGCGTTTCCGATTCAGACGGACGGCATCATCGACTTCGGCCCCGAGTACGGGTACGTCGCCGTCGCCGGTCTGTCGGTGACTCAAGCACGGCAGAAGATCGAGCAGCATCTGAAGCAAACGCTGGTCAGTCCGCAGGTGTATGTGAACGTCGCGGCCGAGCAAGCTCGGCAGCACATCGCGGGTGAGCATCTGGTCCGGCCGGATGGCACCGTGTCGTTGGGGGTCTACGGCAGCGTGTATCTCGCGGGGATGACGCTCGATGAAGCCAAGGCGCATCTCGAACGGTGTCTGGCCGCGCAGATTTACCGGCCGGAAATCAACGTCGATGTGCTGGCCTACAACAGCAAAATCTATTACGTGATCACTGACGGAGCCGGTGCCGGCGAGCAAGTCTTCCGTTTCCCCTGCACCGGCAACGAAACAATTCTCGATGCTGTCGCGCATATCAACGGATTGCCGACCGTCGCGTCGAAGAAGCACATTTGGATCGCGCGACCGGCACCACCGGAACTCGGCCGCGATCAAGTGCTGCAAGTGGACTGGGACGGCATTGTGCGACGGGGTCAAACGACGACAAATTTCCAAATCCTGCCGGGCGACCGGATCTATGTCCGAGCCGATCACATGGTGACCTTCGACACGCTCGTGGCCAAAGTCACCGCTCCGTGGGAACGCATCCTGGGCATCACGTTGCTGGGCAACGGCACCGTGCGAGCACTCAGCGGTGCCGGCGGAAACCTCTTCTAATTTGTGGAACGCATCATGAACCTCATCACTCACCATGTTGGCGAGCGGGGCGGCGTCAGCCCCCCGGTTGTACGGCGAAGACACCGGGGGGCTGACGCCGCCCCGCTCGCCTGCGCACTTTTGGTTTCACGGCGAGTGGTCCTCGTCGTGTTGTTGCTGCTGTTCTCAATGAGCACCGCATCCGCACAGACTTCGGGCGGTCCGTCTCGCGTGACGTCGAATCCGTTCGGCAGGAGCCGCAATTATTCGGCACCACGATCGCCGCTCGGCAGTCGGCCGGCATTCAGTCCCTATTTGAATCTCTTGAGGTCTGACAACGCGGTGTTGAATTACCACGGCCTGGTCCGCCCCGAACAGGAATTCCGCGCCGCCAACGAGCAGTTCCAAAATCAGTTCGGCGATGTGCAAAAGAAATTCGAAACGCTCGAACAGAAAGACCCCTCGTCGAATCTCGGAGTCACCGGACATCACGTCCGCTTCTTGTCCGATCAATACGGTGGAACCGGCAGCGTCCAAGGCACCTTGGCCGAACGCGGACAACGTTCCGACAAATTGCCGCCGACACCCGGCAGTCGGATCGCACCCTCCGGACACGGAGCGTACTTCACGAATCACGGAGCCTATTACCCATTCCCGAACCGCTGACTTGGTTGTAGCCACGTTCGCCAGAACGTGGGCTGATGGTTCGACGCCCACGCTCTGGCGAGCGTGGCTACGGTCTGAGGCGGAGCCTCGGTCACACTGTTGAAGGAGCAACTCATGTTTCGAAGGAGCGTTCGCGCTGCGGGAGTCGCCGCGTTGTTCAGCGCGTGCGTTCTGTGCTCGCCACTGGCACGCGCGGGGAATTGGAACGGCTGGTCTCCGAAGAAGAGCCAGCGCGAGACGCTGCATCCCAACGATTGCCAATTCGGCTACTACGGCACCGGCTGGCGCGCGTGGCCCGAAGGCTGTGATCGAGGCTACGGCTGCACCGATCGCTTCGCCCCGGCGATGACCCCGCCAATGTGGTCGCCGTCGATGGCTCCGAATCCAAACATGCCCGCACCGAACTGGCCGGTCCCACCGCAGTCCGAGTCTCCGAATCCGTGGTCAACGTTGCCGGCGATACCGCAGATGACTCCGCCAATGTCGGGGCCACAGTTGCCTCCGCCGTCGTACGGCCCGGTGCCGGTTTCACCGCAATATGTCCCCACGGCTCCAGCGTCTCCTACGTCGCCACCGGCTCCATTACCTCCCCCTCCATTGCCGCAGGTTCCGCCAGCCACGCAACGGATGCCAAACCATTCCGCGCCGTTCGGTCAACCGATGCCAGTCCCTCCGCTGCCCACGACAATGGCTCCGTCAGCCCGCGGCAATACATCCGCCGTCACCCCGGCGGGCGGTTGGAATCGCAGCGTCCCGGCCACGCTCTCCGCGCCCGACTTTGGCCCGCTGTCCATTCAGCCCATGAGCTATTCAGCAACGCCGCGATCGGGCAATTCGGTTTCAAAGGGATTGATCAAACCATCGTCGCGCACCACTGGGCCGGTCACGCTGTTGGCTCCGGAATTTTGACAAATCGTTGCGCAAGAAAAGATCAGCCGGAACGCGCTAGCGTCCGGTTCTCGATGACTTCACGAACCGGACGCTAGTGCCACAGTTCGGAATTGATCGATCACCGGAACCGTCGGTTGCCCACTTGCCGTTCAAACGATGCTTTGTTCGAGGATGGTCCCCACGGATGGCATCGCAATACCACGGATGACAGACATTCGACTTTAGCTTTATCCGTGGTCTCGCCATGCCATCCGTGGGGACTTTGGGCCTTCATGACACATCAATTGCCATCGGTGGCACTAGCGCGTTCCGGCTGATGACCGCGACAGCGCGTGTTCCAGCTTGCTCAGCCACGGGCGTTCGAGCGGGTGCAGCGCATCGGACTTCAAGCCTAGTCGGCGAGCTTCGGCCAGCGTCGCCTGAGCGGCCGCGAGATCGTTCGACTCGGCTTGAGCGATCGCCAGGTGCAGCAGCGTGACGGGTGACGGAGCCTCATCGCTCGCGGCGGCAAAGTCATTGACAGCCGGCTGCACACGATGCAGCGCGAGGTACACGCAGCCGCGTGTGTCGAGCAACTGCGGAGTCGGCCCGTGTTGTTCGATCAGCTTTTCCATGAGCTGAGCCGCGTCATCCAGATCGTGTTGTCGCAGAGCCAACAACCACGCGAGATGGTTCGCGGCCGCCGCATGAGTCGGCTCGCGGCTGAGCACGCGGCGATACAACTCTTCCGCATCCGCGTAGCGTTCTTGCCAGCAACGCAGGTCCGCCAAGTTGGCCAGAAGCGACAGCGACTGGGTGTTCTGTTCGACCGCTTTGACGAGCTTCGTCTCCAACGGCGGCAAGCGTTCGGTTCGGCCTTCCGGAAACGCGAGCAACGACAGCGCCAGCGGCGCGACCAACTCGGAAGGCAGCCGTGACCACGCGGACTCACAGACTTCAAACGCGGCCGGCACTTGCTGTGCGCGAACCAGGAAGCGGACCAAATCACTCACATACTGCGGCTGTCGCTCAGCCGCTTGCCGATACAACCGTTCGGCGAGAGGTGCCCCGATCCCGTCGGCCAGAATTGCGAGTTGCGACAGACGCGCGGCATCATCCCCTGCTAAGTCGGCTTCTGTTTTCAGCCGATTCACCACCGAGGCCATCTCGCCGCGTGCCGCGTGCAACCGCAGTTCGAGCGACAGCGTCGAAAACGCTTGCGGCTGTTGTCGGCGCAAGTCATCGAACCGCTGCTGGGCTTCGTCCAGTTGGCCGCGACGAATCAAACGGCCGATGTACTCGATTCGATATTCCGCGTCGGCGGATGTCTCGGCCAACACCGCGCGGAAGTGACCATCGGCCTCGTGTGTCTGTCCTTGCGACTCCAGCAATCGGCCGAGCAACCAGCGGTCTTTCGGCAGCAACTGGTTTTGATCGGCCAGGTCGCTGAGCAGTTTCAACGCGGCTTGTTGATCGGCACGGCGCGGACTCGTTGCGAGAACACCGGCCCGCGCCCGTTGCTCGTTCACGAGTGCCGCCCCTTCCGCGATCACGCGCCGCGCGGCATCCGGCTGTCCACGAGCTGTCAGCATTTCGGATCGCAGTAACCGTTCATTCGCCGAGTCGTCGTGCTGCTCTTTCGCCTGTGCGAGCAGCGTCTCGATCTCACTCCACTCGCGAGCCAGCTCCGGCAGTTGCAGATTGCGGGCAATCAACAGCCGTGCGAGCTGCAGTCGCACCTGCCGCAAATGCGCCAGTGGCCGGAACTCGGCAATCGCTTCGTTCATCCGCTGCTGCTTGAGCAACACCGCCGCCAAGCCGAGCCGCGCGGGAACCGACACCGGATTCGCCTTGAGCACTCGCCGAAACGCCGCCGCTTGAGCCTCATCGTCCCCCGCCGCCGCGTGACACTGCGCCAGTGCAAGCTCCGTCCGCTCCATCAGACTGGATGAGTCCGTCGTGATCCGCCGCGCATGTTCCAAAGCCTCAATCGCCTGCGGCCACTGTCGCTGCGACATCAACCGGCGGCCTTCCAGGAACCGCCGCAGCGCATCCGAACCGGGCGTGTGCGGCAGCCTGTCGATCGCCGCTTGAGCTTGCTCGAAGCGGCCTTGCTCGATCGTCATATCCGCCAGCAGTAAGTGCGCCTGGACGTTCTTCGGACTGAGCTTCAACAACTCATCAATCTGCCGCTGAGCCTCGGTCGGCACACCGAAATGAACTTCCAACATCACGCGCTGCAACCGCAGATCGAGTTGATTGGGATGTTGCTCGACACCGCGCTGCAACTGCTGCCGCGACTCCGCGACGATCCGCTGAGCCAACGCAGCGCGGCCTTCCGTGCGCGCGGCGGTCGCTCGGTCGTAAGCCAATCGCGCCGACGCCAACAGCACATCCACCGCATCCGGCGCGAGCTTGCGGGCTTGTTCCAGATCCGCCAGCGCCGCATCGCGCGATCCGAACTCCGCCTGAAACCGCCCGCGCGTCAGCCACGCCGTCGCCGATGCTCGGAAGCGCGCGACCAGATCGTCCAAGAGTTTTCGCGCACGCTCCGGTCGCTCCAGCTTCGTCTGATTCATCCAAGCCAGACGAGCATACGTGTCCAACAAGTCGGGCGAATGTTCCAGCGCGGCCTCATACGCCTTCACCGCCGAGTCGTGCTCGGCCAGTTCCTCGAAGCAGCGACCCGCTTGATAGTCCAGCTTGCCCTCCGTCGGATACGACTGCCGCAGCACACGCACATGCGCCAGTGCGTCCGGAATGCGTCCCGCCTCCATCGCAATCTCAATCTGCCGGCGACGAATCTCCTCGCGAGTCGGATCGGCACGCAACACGTCCTCGTAAACCATGAACACCTGCCGAGCCTGACGCGGCCCCACGTGCATTTCATCCAACAACAATCCGTAGTCGGCCAACGCGCCGACATCCCCCGGCACCAAGCCGACATACCGCGCGAAGTAATCGCGCGCCGCCCTGAGATCACCCTCCCCTTGAGCCTGACGGCCCAGCTCCATCAAACCACCCGCGTGCCGCTGCACCTGCCAACCATGCACCACATGCACGGTCCCGACCAGCACGATCGACACCACGCTCAGCCCGGCCAAGAATCCAAAGTTGATCACTCGCGCCGGTTTCAATTCGCCAGGCGCGACCGTTACCGCGTTGCGCGATAGGCCGCACGCACCGCGGGGCAGGTTTCCAACCTGCCCGGATCGGACGGGCAGGTTGGAAACCTGCCCCACGGGACGAAACTGCAACGGCACCGCGACGTCCGCAAACTGCGCATCGAACAACCACATCGCCGCCCGCGCCGCCAGCATCCCCGACGCAATCCCCAGGAAGTTCACCACCAGATCGCGCAGATCGCTGGTCCGTTCCGGCACGAACCGTTGCAGGTACTCGGTGGTCATCGCATGAATGACCGCGAACCCCGCCAGCAGCGGCACGAACCAGCGTGACTTCCCGGCCGCGTACCACTGCAACAAAAAGCTGAACAGCAGATAGGCCGAGAAGTGCTGCACCCAATCGGGAGTGTGTTCGTAAACGTCTCGTCCGCCGCGAATCGGCATCCAGCGAAAGATCCGCGACGGGTCCGACGACAACAACAAAAACGTCAGCACCACCGCCGCCGCCAACACCACGCACAACCGAAACACGGTCGGCACGGCGAAGGGCGAGATGCGTTTCCAGAAGGACATGGCCCAACCTTTATTAAGGAATCCCGCGCACGATCGCCGGCCCGATCAGCCGAGTGACCCACACGGGCAGACGCTGCCAAATCTGAATCAACTTTTGAAACTTACCGTTGCTCGGCCGCATGTCGCCGGCGCTGCCGTGGCGAACGTAATGCTGCCACACGGCCGGATGCTCGATCGCGCCCCACTGCGCCTTGAACTTGAACGTACCGCCGCCGCGCGTGCTGCGACCGAAATCAAACTCGCGCTGACCACGTTCGATCGCTCGCGTCAGCAGGTTCCAATACAGCAGCATGTTCGCGTTTGACGAATTGAACTCGCGCAGCGAACTGGCGCTCGGCACCTGCGTCGTGCCAGGACCATGCACTAGCAATCCGCTCGCCACCGCCCGGCCGTGCAACCGCACGACGCAGATCTCCGCCGCAGCAGTCTGTAGTCCGAGCCCTTGTGGCTCGGTCGATTCGTCCTTGTTTTGCGAATCATCCAGGCCACAAGGGCCTGGGCTACAGTGGCGGGGAAACGCCGCCAGGATCTCCGCGAACAACTGCCGCGAGAACGGCGGCGTTCCCAAATCGCGCATGTTGTGGCAGAAGATCTCGTAGAACTCGCCGAGCAATTCTTCGCGGCCCCAATGCACCGAGAAGCCGTCCGTCTTCTGAGCCTTCCGAATTTGATTCCGCACCTTGGCTTTGATCCCGTCCCAAAGTTCCTCGCTCGTGGAAGGCAACGGCAGCCGCATGTGGACCTTGTCCGTCACACCGTTGACCAACTTCGGATGCTCGATCGCCCGCTCGTGCCGCAGTTCGAGATGCTTTACGTCGAGCGCATCCGCCAACTCCATCGCGCGATCGACCAGCGCCATCGCCGCCACGTCCGAATCCGCGACGACACCCGCCGTATTGACGTACGGCAAGCTGACGAGAAACCGTCCGAACAACCGACTCTCGACCAGTTGCAACGGCAGCACGCCGACCAGCCGCTGCCCCTGCGTCGCCTGCAAGAAGAACGATTGATGTTCCAAGCCGTGCGACAGCGCTTGCGACCACTGCGGCGATTGCTGAAAGCCCGCGTAGCCGTGTGCGGCGAGGTATTCATGCCAACCGCGCGGCTGAGCGGTGACGGTGACCACCGGGGTTGGTTGCAAATCTGCGGTTTGGCCTGAAGGGCCAGCACTCGACAGCCCAGGGCAACGCCCTTGGTGAGTGGGTGCGCCATGATCAAAGCCCTGAAGGGGCGACACTCGTTCGGCGAAGAGTTTCGCCCTTTCAGGGCTTGGCACTTCCGTGGAACGTGAACCCAGGGCGTTGCCCTGGGCTGACGAGACTTGACCCTTCGGGCCAAACGCACTGACGACATTCCGAATGCGGGATGATTGTGTTGCCAACACCTCGTCATACACCCCGACGACCTTCCGCATCCGCGCTTCAAAGCGACAACGCTCCGAAAGCGTCCGTCGCGCGGCGGTCGCGAGCTGTTGTTGCAGCGCGTCGTTGTGCAACAGGCGCGACAACGTCACCGTCAGCCCATTGACGTCTCCGGGCGGCACGAGCAGGCCGTTGTGCTCATCGGCGATCACACGCGGCACGCCACCAACCGCGGTCGCCACGACGGGTAATCCGCACGCGAACGCTTCCAGCAACACGTTCGGCAATCCCTCGCGATGACTGCTCAGCACGAACGCATCGGCCGCCGCGTAAATCGTGCGCGGGTCGGGTTGATGACCCAGCAACTGGATGCGGTCCTCGCGATGCAG
Source organism: Planctomyces sp. SH-PL62 (assembly GCA_945893045.1). Classification (GTDB taxonomy): domain Bacteria; phylum Planctomycetota; class Planctomycetia; order Planctomycetales; family Planctomycetaceae; genus SXKJ01. Next base: position 4,822 of record CAMDEA010000015.1, on the reverse strand, counting down.
TTCGCTGATCAAGGACTCCAGAGCCGACCGCTCGGTTCCCTCGCCCGCGATCAGCAACCGCACATCGCAGCCGGATTCCAGTAATTGATCGACAGCGCGAATCAGAACGTCGAAGCCTTTTTCGGGAGACAGACGACCGACCGACACCACGACATTGCCTTGTTCCGGCAGCCCCAACGATCGTCGCGCGGCGGCGCGATCCGGCAAGTCGGAATACTTCGTCAGGTCGATCGCGTTCTCGATGACTCGGCAACGTTCCAGCGGCACACGCGCGGCCAGGCACTCGTCGAGCAATGCGTCGGACACGCAGATGACTTCGTCGTAGTGCCGCAAGCAAGCCAGATCGACCGCGCGATACGCCGCCAGTTTTCGAGACGGCACAATCCAGCCATGCACCGTCGAGACCAACGCCATCGTATGAAACTTCCGCAGCAGCAGGCCGAGCGCATTGCTCTTGTAATCGTGACCGTGCCACACCGCGACGTTGCGCTCACGGCAGATTCGCAGCAGTTGCCGCACGACCCGCCAATCGGTCGCGCCGCGATCCGGCACCGAGATCAGCTCGGCATCGAGTTCCGATGCTCGCTGTCGCAGCACCTCAAAGCCCGGATCGCCGGGCGGATGCAAGTACGCGCAGGCGCAGTCGTATCCCAGCGGCTTCAAGAATCTCGGCGAGTTGAGAATCGTTTTCTCCGGACCGCCGCCGGTGCCGGTGACGACGCGCACGTGCAGCACGAAGGGGTCGGGAGTCTGTTTCAGGTCGGCGTTCGTTTGGCTGTGACGGTTCACGTCGTGAGTGAGATTGCAATTTGCAATCGGCTTTCCGCTCGGATCCGTTACTGCGCGCACCGCCGCGCACGCCTCGCGCCCGATCGCCGACCAGTCGTAGCGATTCCACGCCAACTGCCGAGCGTTCTCCGCCAGACAGCGACTGGCTTCCGGATCAGCCAGCGCGTCGCAGATCGCATCGGCGAACGACTCGCGCGGGGCGATCCACAAATGCTCGCCGGCCGTCGCGTCGATTCCTTCGCAGCCGATCGGAGTGCTGACGACGGGCAGCCCAGCGGCGAACGCTTCGAGAATCTTGAGCCGCGTTCCGCCTCCCGAATCCAGAGGCACGGCCAGCAACGTCGCCTGTGCGAGATACACGCCGACGTCCGGCACGTTGGCCGCGACCTCGACGCCGGGCAGTTGCCGCAGCGCGAGCACATCCGCTCCCGGATTGCGGCCGACCAACTGCAACCGCGCGTTTGGAAAACGCTGCCGCACGGCCGGCAAAATCTCGCGAGCCAAGAACTCCGCCGCCTTCGCGTTCGGCTGCCAAGACATCGCGCCCAGATACAACAGCGTCGGTGCGAAATCGCAATACATCGCATCCGCGCTGTAGCCCGACCCCTTGTGGGTCGGTTGATTCTCGATCGTTACCAAATCGACCAGGCCACAAGGGCCTGGGCTACAGGTATTTTGAAATACGTTGCGGCCGATCGGCAGATGTGCGTACGCGCGGCAATCGACGCCGTTCGGCACCAGCCGCACGTCGCGACCTCCGAGTCCGCGAAATGTGTTTTGTTCTTCGCTCGACACCGTCATCACGACGTCTGCCGCGAGCGTCACTCGCTGTTCAATCTGTGCCAGCAGCTTCGCTTCACGTCGCAGAAAGATCCGCTTCGGGCCGCGATGTTCGTCAGCGACCCGCTCGGTCAGCCGCGAGTAGACGTTGTGCAAGTCGGCGATCAACCTCACTCCTGCGGGAATCAGCGGCCGAAACACGAACGGATCGAGATGATCGAAGTACACGACGTCCGGTGTCTCGCGAGCGATTTCGTGCTCCACCAACCGCCGTAATTCGCCGCGATCATGCCGGCGATACATCACATACGGTTCGCCTCGCATCGCCGATGACGTCACGCGCGCCGCTTCGCTCCACGACCGACGCGGTCCAACCACTGCGCCGCAGACTTCGATCCCCACGTTCCGCAGTTGCTCAAGATGTGCGACGTCCTGTTCTTCGACGACGGTCAACAACCGCACGTCGAATTGTTCGGCCAACGCTCGCAGCAGATGAAACGTCCGAATGTGCCCGCCCGTGTTGAGCGGCCACGGCAGCTCGCTGGTGATCGCCAAGACGCGCGCACGACGAGCTGTCGTCGCGACACGGGCTTCCGAAACAACGAGTGATTCAAGCGTCAGAGTCAAGTTGGCCGCACCCCCTGGAGTGCTGTGGCTCGACGCAGCCCTCCATCAATTCCGGAGTTGATTGGCAATTGCAGGACGGCGTCTTCGTGATCGGCAGTCAATTCACCACGATCTCCAATGGCCAGTTCGTTGCGTTGGACTGCGTTGGATGGAGGGCTGTGTCGAGCCACAGCACTCCAGGTCAATTCCTCGAACACGGCCGCGTAGCCATCAGCCATTTGTTGAAACGAAAACATGTCCTCCGCGCGAGCCGCTCCGTTGCGGCCCAGTCGTGATGCGAGCTGACGATCGGCGTCCAATCGAGTGAGATGATTGGCCAAGAGCGCGTCATCTCCGGACGGTGCCAGCAAGCCGGTCACTTCCGGGACGACGACTTCGGCCACGCCCCCCACGTTGGTCGAGACCACTGGCAGCCGTGCGGCCATCGCTTCGATCAAGGTCAGCGGGATGCCTTCGCTGATGCTCGACAGCAAGCAGGCATCCGCCGCCGCCAGCAACCGCGGCACGTCGCGCCGAGTTCCCAGCAACTTCGTCACGTGACCGATGCCGTGGTCTTGCACCGCCGTTTCGAGTGCTCCGCGTTGCTCGCCGTCGCCAACGATGAGCCAGCGGATGTTCGCGGCGCGGTGAGTCGTCCGCGCAATCGTTCGAGCCGCCGTCGCGTGGTCCTTCAGTTCATTCAGCCGAGCAACCTGAACCACCACGAAGTCGGAATCGGATAAGCCCAACTCACGACGTACCGCCGCTCGCAACGCCGGATTGCTGGCGGCGGCTCGATAGTGTTCCAGTCGCACGCCGTTGAACAGGACTTCCACTCGCGACGCGGGGATGCCTTCGTTCGCGATCAGTGCGCTGCGCACCGCTTCGCCAACCGCAATGACTCGGTCGTTAGCTCGCATCAACAGGCGGTTGCACACGATCCGCTTATACCGGGGATGATCGGGATGTTGCCGGCCATGTTCGGTAAACACGATCGGCGGTTGCTGGCCCAGCCCGCGAGCGAGCAGCGAATAAAAGAACGGCGCGTATTGGTGAGCGTGAACCGCCGCGACGTTTTGCTCGCGCAGGAATCGCGCCAACCGCCGGCCGCATTTCCAATCGACCCCGGCCTGCCGATGCAACACCTCGACGAGGTGTCCCTCATCACGCAGTTGATCCGCCAGCGGGCCGTCGCTGTCGAGACACGCGAAGACGAATCGAAAACGATCCCGCAACGCTCGCGACAAGTCGGTGACAAGTAACTCGGCACCGCCGATGTGCAGGCTGTGAACGACTTGGCAGATCGTGGGAAGGTTGTGATCCGGAGTGAGCGTCATGAAGGTTGTCCTCCATGAATGGTCATCGAATGCGGGGTCGGGTCTACGATTTTTCGGAATTGGCCGATCGGACGCTCAGCAGTTTGCGGAACCGTGGTCGGCCAATTCCGAAAAATCGTAGACCCGACCCCTTCGTCTGACGCGCTGAGATATCGCTCGGCCCAGGCCGCCAGCGACAGCAGCATCCACAGGACGGTGCCGTGGCGAGCGGTGCCGCGTTGATGAGCGTCGAACAGTCGGCGAGCTTCGCGCGGGTCGATGAAGTCGGCCACGGCTGAGTTCCGGGACAGCACGAGGTCGGCGAACATCGCGCGCAACGGGCCGCGGAACCAGTCGTCGAGCGGCACCTCGAAGCCTTGCTTCGGACGGTTGCGAATCGACTCCGGCAAGACGTCGCGGCTGAGTTCTCGCAGCAGCCATTTGGTTTCGCCGTCCCGAATCTTCCAGCGTGACGGCAGCCGAGCACACAGTTCCAAGAACTCGTGATCGAGCAGCGGCGGGCGGACTTCCAAGCCGTGAGCCATGCTCGCGCGATCAACCTTCACGAGATAATCGTCCGGCAGCAGCGTCGCCATATCGGCCGCGATCATGCCGCTCAGTAGGTCAGGCTTTCCAGCCTGACCCAAACGTGAGAACGACTCCCGAGCAATCCGCTGCGAGTCATGCCCGCGCAGCTCGCTCAACAAATCCGCGGACAACAACCGCGACCGCCCCGGCTGTCGGCAGAGCGTCAACGTATTGGCATACGCCGCCTCGGAGTCGAGCGACAAGTTCGTCAACGCCGACTTCCAGCGCAGCGGCCGAGGCAGCCAATCGGTGCGCGGCCAGAGCTGCGCGAGCGCTGCCAGCAAACTGCGTCGTAACCAACTCGGCAGCAGATTCCGCAGTGAGTCTTCTTTGAGATCGTGCTTGTAGCGCGAGTAACCACCGAGCGCCTCGTCGCCGCCGTCTCCCGACAAGACGACTTTCACATGCCGCGCGGCCAGTTGCGAGACGAGGAACGTCGGGATCGCAGACGAGTCGGCGAACGGCTCGTCGTAGAATTCGGTCAGTTGATGCAGCAGCGCAGCCGCATCGGGTGTGACGAGTTCTTCGTGATGCTGCGTGCCGAAGTGCTCGGCAACCGCGCGAGCGTGCGGCAGTTCGTTGAAGGCGGCTTCGTGGGGGTGTGCCCAGAGATATTGGCGGTGTTAAGTTTTTGTGGTGTCGCAAGTTGACCAATAGGGTTGCCATTGATTGCTGTCGCGGAGGTTGGTCAGGGCGGAGACGGATTCGGCGTTGCGGAGATTCCAACGAGCACCAGAGCGTTT
>CAMDEA010000014.1 GCA_945893045.1 Planctomyces sp. SH-PL62 | reverse complement strand
TCGTCGTTCGGCGATGACGCAACCCCATTCGGGGTAGATCGTGACGTTGCGACTCCAACCCAGGGTAGCCGCGAAGCGCGGCAACCCTGGGCTATGTGACTCAATCCCTTCGGGATAAAGGCAGGTTGCAAACTTCATTGCAGATGTTTGGGGCAGCGACAAAAAGATTCGGGGTCTGGTGCGATTGAAAATAAGGATTGCCGAATAAGGAATGGAGAAGGCCGAGGGTCAGACTTGATTGTGGTCCTTCTCACTTCTGAAATCCTTATTCGGCAATCCTTACGAAGAGGGCAATACAACAGGAGCCTGCCATGCTGAGTCTGCCGTGCCGATCAATCTCGTTTGTCGCAGCGATCCTGTTTGTGCTGGCCGTGAGCGCCGAGTTACCGAACACGACAAGGGCCGACGAAACCATTGTGGTCGGCCAGCAGGCGCAGGTGCTCGCCGATGACCATGTGATCGAATCCCAGCGCGGGTTGGTGCGGCGAGTCAACTTGCTCGCGAAGCATCCGGGCAATCCGGTGCTCAGCCCGGAGCGGCCTTGGGAGGAGAATTTCGCGGTGCCGCTGACGGTCATGTTCGACGACGAGCAGAAGCTGTATCGCATGTGGTATCGGCCGGGGTACGGCAAGTTCAACCTGGGTTACCTCACCTCGGCGGATGGCCTGCATTGAGATCGGCCAGCGCTGGGACTCGTCGATTACAAAGGCTCGCGCGACAACAGCCAGATCGCGCTCAAGACCGGGCCGGCCTGGAACGGAGTGGTGAAGGACGCGCGCGATCCCGATCCCGCTCGGCGGTACAAGCTGCTGGCTTACAACCGCGCGACCGAGTCCAACGGTTTGTATTTGTTTGTGTCGCCGGACGGGCTGACGTGGAAGCCGCACTCGGACAAGGCACTGCTCGAAGGGCTAGCCGACTGCCACACGCTCATGGGTTGGGATGCCAACATCCATCGCTACGTTGCGTACGTCCGCCCGGACAAAGCGGTGCGAACGATCGCTCGGACGACCAGCGAAGACCTCATTCAATGGACGCCGTGGCAATCGGTGCTCGAACCGGACGAAGACGACCCGCCGAACACGCAGTTCTATGGGATGTCGGTGTATCACGACCGGGGCGTGTATTACGGACTGTTGTGGGTCTATCACCCGAACTCGCTGATGATCGACGTGCAGTTGACGTTCAGCCGCGACGGCATCGCCTGGCAGCGAGTCGGCCGGCGGCATCCGATCCTGTCGTATGGTCTGCCCAATCAGTTTGATTCCCACTGGGCGCTCGCCATGCAACCAATCCTGATCGGTGACGAATTGAAGGTCTATTACCTCGCGTCGAACCGGCCGCATCCCGTCGTGTATCCAAACGAAGCGTTTCCATCACTCAAGGCCGTGCCCCCCAAGACCGAGCAAACCTGGCTGAAGGATCGCGTCGGCTCCACCGGACTGGCGACGACTCTGCGTGACCGCTTCATCTCGCTGGACGCCGACCGCCAGCCGGGTGAGTTCACAACCAAACCGTTCGTGCTGGAGGGAAGCCAACTCCGCTTGAACTGCGACGCCAAGCGCGGCGACATCAAAGTCGAAGTGCAGGACGCCGAAGGCAGACCGTTCCCCGGATTCATTGCGGGACTGACCAATCGCATCAACGGCGATTCCGTCCGGCAAGAAGTCAGTTGGCGAGGCAAGCACGAACTCGCCTCGTTAAAGGGCCGCACGGTGAAGCTCCGCTTTCAATTGCATTACGCTCGGCTGTATTCGTTCGAGGTGCTGCCATGAGATCAACGACGACGAATCACCTTCCCCGACGTAGCCATGCTCGCCAGAGCTTGTCGAAAAATGTAACCCGAAGCGTCAGCGAGGGAGTTAGAATCGTGATTTCTCGGCGATTCCGACCCTCGCTGACGCTTCGGGTTACATGTCTCCGACTTTTTCAACAAGCTCGCCAGAGCGTGGGTTCTTCGATTCCAGCGGCCCACACTCTGGCGAGTGTGGCGACAAGTATTCTCGTCTTGAGTTTGCTGATCGGCTCGAGCGCATCAGCCGCCGTGAAGCTGCCGGCCGTGTTCGCGCATCACATGGTCTTGCAGCGCGACATGACTGTGCCGATCTGGGGCTGGGCCGAACCCGGCGAGGAAGTGACGGTCTCCCTCGCGGAGCAAACGAAGACCGTCACCTCCGGTGCGGATCGAAAGTGGCTCATCAAGCTCGACAAGTTGGAAGCCGGCGGCCCGCACACGCTGACCGTGAAGGGGAAGAACAAACTCACGGTCAACGACGTGATGATCGGCGAAGTCTGGCTCGCGTCCGGGCAGTCGAACATGGTCCACATCATGCCGACCACGTTCGACTTCGCCAAAGAACAGCCGCAAGCCAACTATCCCGGACTGCGAATCTTCACCGTTGCCCGCGCGGTGAGTCAGACGCCTCGCGACGACTGTCATGGCAATTGGCTCGTGCTAAGTCCGACCACCGTCGATGATGTCTCGGCCGTGGCGTACTACTTCGGCCGCGAACTGAATCAGAAGCTTGGCGTCCCAGTCGGCGTGATCGTCTCGGCGCTGGGCAGCACGCCGATCGAGGCTTGGACCAGTCTCGATGCGCAGGAAGATCGACCTGAGTTGCAAGAGTTGTTTGCCTCCTGGAAGCAGAAGTCCGACGAATTCGATCCAGCCGCCGCGAAGGCCACCTACGAACAGGAGTTGGCGGCGTGGAAGGTCGCCACCACGAAGGCGAAAGCCGACGGCAAACCCGCGCCGCGCGAACCCAAGGCTCCGATGGCTCCGCGCGATCAGCCGCAACATCCGGCGGTCATGTTCAACGGCATGATCGCGCCGCTCATTCCAACGGCGATGCGCGGCGTCATCTGGTATCAGGGAGAATTCAACGCTCAGAGCGAGAACAATGCCGCGCTCTATCGCCGTCAGTTGCCGCTGCTAATCCGCGACTGGCGATCTCACTGGCAGAACGACGACTTGCCGTTCGCATGGGTACAGCTTCCGAACTTCGACACCAGCACTCGCTCGCCGAGAATGACCGGCTGGCCGCTGATCCGCGAGAGCCAGTTGGAATCACTCAGCGTGCCGCACACCGGCATGATCGTCAGCATCGATATCGGCGAAGCGACGGGCATCCACCCGCGCAACAAGCGGGACTTCGGTCAACGGCTCGCTCTCTGGGCACGAGCCCAAGTGTACGGCGAAAAGATTTCCTGGTCCGGCCCGCTGTTCTCCGGCTTCCAAGTGCAGGGCAACACCATCGAGTTGACCTTTTGGCACACCGATGGCGGCCTTGTCGCCAAAGGAGGCGACCTGCAGGGCTTCGAGATCGCTGGACTCGACCAGCGGTGGCGGCCAGCGACAGCCCGCATCGCCAACCTGAAAGTGATCGTTTCCAGCAACGACGTCGCGATGCCAATCTCCGTGCGTTATTCGTGGACCGACAATCCGATCGGCAACTTGAGAAACGGTGCGGATCTGCCCGCCTCTCCCTTTCGCACGGACGGGGACTAACCGAGATTGTTCATGGCCTACTCATTGGGAAGAGCAGCGTGCTGCGATGTAACCCGAAGCGTCAGCGAGGGAGTGTGTGATGACTCCCTTGCTGACGCTTCGGGTTACATCGCGGCCATGAATAATCTGAGCGAATCCGAGCGAGCGCGTTGCGGCTGATTTTGAATCGACGCCTCAAGTCCGCGTCATGGATTTCTGACACCGTTGCTTCACGCCGTCTTCGCGGTCAGGCGGCAGATTCGCACTTGGCTCTCGGCCATGGCGACGGCGGCCTGCAGGCCGTCGGGATGCAGGGCGAAATCGCGGCCGATTTCGGGCATCGCGAACTTGGCAAACTCCTCCGCTTGATCGGGCTTCCAGAAGACAAGCAGCGCATTGCGACCGCCGGACATGCCGATCCAATAGCCATCCGGGTGCCACGCCAAGCCCCAGATCGTGCCGCGGTTTTTCTCTTTCGTGACGTGCAGCAGCTTGAGCTTGCCGGATTCCCAGTCGATCGACGCCGCGGCGCATTCGAGAATGCCGCCGAGTGCATTCGTCACGTTCGTCGTGCCGCCAGCGGCCAGGAGTTTGCCGTCACCGCTGAACGCCAGACTGCGCGCGCCGCCGATATGAGCTCGAAATTTGTCGTCGTACTTGTAGAGGGCCGGAGCGCTGAAGGTTCGCAATTCTTTGCCGTCGGACAGATTCCAGTGCCGGAAGATCGCTCGGTGATCGCACGAAACCAAACTCTGGCCATCGGGATGGAAGGCGACGTTGTAAACGTGTGACTCATGACCGGTCAGCGTGTGGATGGCGCTTCCATCAGCCGCATTCCAAACCTTGACGAGCTGATCGTTGCCGCAAGTCGCGATCAGTTGGCCATCGGGCGAGACAGCCAGTGCGCGAATCCAACCGTTGTGGGCGGCGATGGCTCGTAGAGGCGTCGGTGAGTCGGCGTCGGTTTGCCACCACAGCAGCCGGCCGTCGTAGCCGCCGGTGAAGGTGGTCTTGCCGTCGGGAGAAAAACCGATCGCGCGGCACCAACTTTCGTGACCCAGCAGCGGCGTCAGCTTGCCGTCCTTCATGTCGAACCGTTGAACCGTGTAGTCCTCGGCACCCACAAAGACGAAACGCCCCAGCGGATCGAAGCGACAAGCGGTCAGAGGCCGCTCGTACTTCCAGGTCGCGACGACATGGGTCTTGCCCGGATCAGCTTTGACCTCGGCCGTTTCGCCGCTTTCTGGCGCAGCGGGAGCGGGTGGTTTCTTGTCGTCGTTGGCCTTCTGCGGCTCTTCGTTCATGCCAGCAACTCCGCGATCGGGCCTTTGGCCGGGTCCGCGATCGGGAACTTGCGCCCGCCGATGACGAACTCTTGCTTGGTGTCGACGCCGACCGCTTGCAGATAGGTGTGGAACAAATGACCGTGATCGACTTCGCGATCGACGACCGACATGCCGTCGGAGCTTGTCTTGCCGACGACCGCGCCGCGGGCCACCTTCGCGCCGCCGAGGCAGACACTCCAGGCCGTGCCCCAATGATCGCGGCCATAGCGCGGATTGATGCGCGGCGTGCGGCCCATTTCCGACATCACGACGATCAGCGTGTCGGCCAGCAAGCCTCGTTCGTGCAGGTCGTTGACCAGCGTGGCAAAGGGCCGATCGAACTCGCCAAGCTGTTCGAGGTGATAATCGAAGTTCTCGTAGTGCGTGTCGTAGTTCGAGTGATTGACTTGCACGAACGGCACACCTTCTTCGAGCAATCGGCGAGCCAACAGGCAATGTTGCCCGAACTCACTCTGACCATACCGTTCTTGCTCACGGGCCGGTTCTTTCGAGGCGTCGAACACGTCGCGACGAGCCATCAGGTCGCGCGCCTGATCGAAGCTCAGGGTGTAGGCGTCGGTGTCGGCCGTGCGCCGTCGTCCGGCAAAGCGATCGTTGGCCGAACGACGAAACTCTTGGCGTCGCGTTTCGGCTTCGCCGCTGACCGTCTCAGGCAATTGCGAATGTTGCGGAGCCTTGCCGTCTTCCAACGTCACCGCGGCAAAGCGCGGGCCGAGGTACGCGGCTGGGCCGCCGCTATTGCCGCCCCCTTTAATCAGGATGTGGCCAGGGAGCGAGAAGGAGGGTGGCGTCAACGCCTTGGCCGCGACGGCTCCGAGGTGCGGTTGTTCGGCACCCATCGGGTTGCGTCCGGTCGTCATCTGAATCTGGCCGGGACCGTGCCCGCTGTTCTTGGTGTTGATGCCGCGAACCAGCGCCAAGTGGTGCATCTGCTGCGCGGTGAATGGCAGCAGTTCGGAGATGCGGATGTCCGGCACGCTCGTCGCGATAGAACGAAACGGTCCGCCCCAGATCGTGTTGGGCTTTGGATCCCAGCTCTCCAATTGACTAACTCCTCCGTGGAGGAAAAACGTCAGGATGCGCTTCTGCGATTGCTTAAGTTGCTCGGCCGCCGCGACGGGAATCCACGAATCTGATCCGCCGAGCGTGAGCGCGCCGACGCCGGTCGCCAGACCACCGAGAAACTGTCGCCGCGATGTCCCATGCTCCGCGGTTCCACAAGCGTAATCGCATTTCATGACGTTCTCCGGTTTGTTGTGCGTGCGAGCCGGGGTCAGGTCTTCAAATTTCATTTTTGGCTTCGCGATTCACCCCTGACTCACTTCGTACATCGACATTCCAATCCATTTCGCGCCCAATTTGCGACGCCAAAAATGAAATTTGAAGACCTGACCCCTGACTGGCTATCAATGATTGAATCGGAACTCGTTGCTCGACATCAGACTCCACGTCAGCTCTTGAATCGCGGCGGCGCGATCTTGGCGATCCTTGAGGAACTCGGCGACGGCGGACTCGTCTTTCTTGGTCGGACGGCGGGCGAACAGGGACAGGTACAACTCATCGGCCACTGCCTGCGGATCGCTCAACTTTGACAGGCGATCGGTGAGGTTGCCCGGCACCGGTTTCAGCAAGCCTTCGACGACGCCGGCGTTGCCAAAGAACAGAGCCTGATTCAGATTCGCTCCGAAGTCAGCACCCGGCGCGTCGCCGTACATGCCGATGAACTGCTGCAAGCTGCTATTGAACTGCGTGTAGGTCAGTTTCTCGACGAACATCGCCTCGACGCGCGGTCGATCGGCGGGTTCCGCGGCGGTCCACTCTTTCGGCTTCTTGCTTTGGAAGGAGACGCGAATCTTCTCTTGGGCTGAATCCACGGCACCCGTCGCTTGCAGCACGCTCAACGCAAACGACTCAGGCGAGAGCGGCTTCAACAGCACGACGTCACCGCGATCTTCCCAGAATCTGACCAGCAACTCCCACTTGATGTCGGCCTGCTTCGCGTCCGTTTTTGCGGCGTGCAGATAGTCGGCGGCGAGTTGCGCTTCTTCGAGGCTCTTGCGCTTCGCCTTGATAAGTGTTTTCTGTCGTCGTGTTTCGTGCTCGTCATTCGCTGCCGGCGCTTGTTTCTCCAGCGCGTCCAAGTCGCGTTGGCCGACTTCGGAACGCAGTGCGATGGCAGCGGCGTTCAAGCTCTGCGGGTTCGGCAGTTCGCATGCCCTAGCGTAAGTCCGTGTGAGCGCGATTTCGCGGAGCATGTATCGCACATCGCAACCGTTCTCGCGGAACTCACGAGCCAGCAGATCGAGCACCTCCGGATGCGAGGGTGGATTGTCGGGATGATGCAACTCGAGCGGATGGACCAGACCACGGCCCATCAGGTGCGCCCACAGCCGATTGACGGCGTTGCGATCGAACATCTCGGTCGAGCCATCGACGCCGCGCTCGGCCAGAGCGGCGCGGCGGCTGAACTTCGGGATCGGTTTGACATCCTTGGCCGGTTTGACCGCGTACTCTTCGCCCTTCAGCACAGCCGGTTCGACCAACGCGGGGCCGCGCGGCAGCTTGGGAACCACCTTGTCGGCACTCTCGCCCGTGAAGACCGATTTGAAGTTCGCTTCGCCCTCCGCCTTCTCACCCAGCGACGGCACCTTCTTCTTATCTTGAAACAGGAACGTGCGGCTGACGAAGGCATACAGACCGTAGTAGTCACCGATCTTGTAGTCCTCCACGATCGGGCTGTCGTGACATTGGTTGCATTGCATGTCCATGCCGAAGAACAGCCGTCCGATATCGCGGGTCAGAGCATGTGGCTCGACCGTGCGGGCGTAATAGAATTTCAGAGTCGGTCGCGTGGCCTCCTGCGTGTCGTCGCCAGCCAGGATCTCGCGCACCAGTTGGTCATACGGCTTGCCATTGTGGAACGAGTGGTACAGATAGTCGTACCAGTCTTGCGACTTGATGTTCTTCTCCTGCTTGCGTTCCAGCCACAGCACGTCGAACGTCGTGGCGAAGTGCCGCGCATAGCGGGGACTCTCCAGCAGGCGATCGATCAACTCGCTGCGTTTGGTGGGCGAAGGATCGCTGAGAAACGCGCGGGCCTCGTCGGCCGTGGGGATGATGCCATGCAAGTCGAGCATCGCCCGCCGAAGAAACTCGGCATCGTCGGCCGGCGTGATTGGCGGCACGAGCGTGTCGGCCTCAAACAGGTGGTCAATCTGCTCATGCAGTGTGCCGGTTTCGTTCGGCTCAGCCGCGCGGACGCAGGCATTGCCGATGACGAACAGGGCCAACGGAACGGCAAGGAAAATCGAAACGCGCGCCATTGAGGCGTCCTGGTGAGTGCAACGCGGAGTGGGAGGGCAGCCAGCGGGCAGGGGTCGCCGACGATTGGGGGAGCCGGCGGCATCAAGACTTGCCAGCACGTTAAAAGTCGTACGCAGTCGAGTCAATCGACCACAGCGTCTTGAGCCGTGCAGCCGTGCCTGATGTCGAGATCGTGAACCTCGCCGACTTGCGGCCACATCATTTCGAGAAAGGCTGACGCTGTCTGACGTTCTTCTGTGTGTCGAGCGTCCACTCAAGCCAGAATCGATTTCACGACGTTGCCATGCACGTCGGTCAATCGGTAGTCGCGGCCGGTGTGGCGGAAGGTGAGTCGTTCGTGATCGAGGCCCATCAGGTGCAGGATCGTGGCGTGGAAGTCGTGAACGTGGACCGGATCTTTGCCGACGTTGATGCCATACTCATCCGATTCGCCGTAGGTGATGCCGGGCTTCACACCCGCACCGGCCAGCCATGATGAGAAGACCCAGTGATGATGCTCGCGGCCGGCGGCACCCGCGGCGGCGTTGAACGGCGTGCGGCCGAACTCGGTCGTCCAGACGACGAGCGTGTCCTCCAACATGCCGCGTTGTTTCAGATCGCGCAGCAGGCCGGCGATCGGTTGGTCGATGTTCTTGGCCAGCGGCGCGTGCGTCAGCATGTCGCCGTGCGCGTCCCAGTTGCTCGACGAGCCGACGTCGATCAGCTCGACGAACCGCACTCCATGTTCCGCGAGCCGGCGGGCGACGAGGCATTGCCAGGCGAAACCCTTCGTGCTGCCTCGTTCCAATCCGTAGAGCTTCAGCGTGGCGTCGCTCTCTTTCGAGAGATCGAACACTTCGGGCATCTCAGCCTGCATTCCAAACGCGGTCTCGAACGATTTGATCCGCGCGGTGAGCAGCGGGTCATCAGCCCGCGCCGCAAGATGGCGTCGATTCATTTTGGCCATCGCGCCGAGCTCGATCTCCTGCAAGCTACTGCTGGCGGCGCGGCGCTGAATGTTCGCGACCGGCTCCGGGCCGGGCACCACGAGCGTCCCTTGATGCGCACCGGGCAGGAAGTCGCTGCCCCAGACTTGGCCGCCCGCGTATGGCGACTGCGGCGCGATCACGACGAATGACGGCAGGTTGCGATTCACCGTGCCCAGACCGTAGCTGACCCACGAACCGATGCTTGGCCGCGCGAACGTGAACGATCCGGTATGAATGCCGAGCGTCGCCTCGTAGTGATTCGTGTGATCCGACTTCAGCGAGCGAATCACGCACAGGTCATCGACACACTCGGCAATGTGCGGGAATAGCGAGCTAACTTCCGTGCCGCATTGTCCGTGCGGAGCGAACTCCCACTGCGGCCGTTTGAGGAACATCTGGTAGTCCCCCTTGCGCCCCTGAAACTCGTTGACCGGGACCGTCTTGCCCGCGTCCGCGAACAGTTTTGGTTTATGGTCCCACGAGTCGACGTGCGAAACACCTCCGCTCATGTAGAGGAAAATGACACGCTTCGCCTTGGGCGGGAAATGCGTCGGCTTCGGCGCGAGCGGATCGGGCGCGGCATCTTCCGCAAGCAACTGCGACACGATCCCCGGCAGCAGCATTGAACCGCCGATCAGCGAACGCAGCACGCCTCGGCGAGATGGATCAAACGTCATTTGGTCGTTCATGAAAAAAGTCCTGAAAAACAGGGAACACTAATCGACGCTAATCATCACTAATCCACTCCAAGGCATTCCGGATTAGCGAAGATTAGCGGCGATTAGTGTTCCAAACTCTTTCTTTTCGGCATCTCGCTTCTCATTCACTCCACATGCAGGAATTCATTGCTGCCGATCAGCGTGCGGAGGTATGCGGCGAGCGAGCGAACTTCAACATTGTCCATTTTCACCGCCGCCAGTTCCGTTCGATAGGTCGTTAGGAACTCGGTCGCCTCGGCACGTTCGATCTCTGTCGGTGAACGACCGAACGCGCGACGCCACGCCGATTCGATCCGCGGCATTTCGTCCGGGCTGGCGGCTTGAAGACGAACTGCCCACTTCTCGGCTTTGGTGTGGACGAACGGGTCGTTGAGAAAGAACAGCGCTTGAGTCGGCACCGTCGTCCCCAGACGTTCGGCCGTCGTGGCGTTCGGGTCCGCGCCGTCGAACAGCGCCAGGAACGGATGCCGCTTGAGCCGCTGCGTCATGAGATAAACGCTCCGTTTGTTGTGGTCGTAGACGGCGCTGAACGGCCCGTGCTGCGAGTAGCCCCAACTGATCGGCGTCGGAAAGGGATGCTCCAGCGCGGGAGTCAAATCTAGCTCGCCGCTCACGGTGAGGATCGAGTCGCGGATCTCCTCGGCACTCAGGCGACGACGCGGAAACGAATTGTAGAGATCAGTCCCATCAGTCCTATTCGTCCCATCCGTCGCTGGCGCGACCGCGGCTTGCTGATACGTCGCGCTGAGCATCATCAGCCGGTGCATCGCCTTCACCGACCAGCCGCTCTTGATGAACTGCGCCGCGAGGTGATCCAGCAACTCCGGATGCGTCGGCGGCAGACCACGCACGCCGAAGTCGTTGGGCGTTTTCACAAGTCCCCGCCCAAAGTGATACTGCCAGATGCGATTCACCATCACGCGCGCCGTCAGCGGGTTGTCGGTCCGAGTCAACCACTGCGCAAGTTCCAGCCGACCACTGCCCGCAGTCTCCGCCGGCAACGAACCGCCTCCGAGCACTTTGATGAAGCCGCGCGGGACTTCTACGCCGGGTTGATCCGGTTCACCGCGCATCTGCATCCGCACGTTGTGCGGCGTCCCTTCGGCCATGCCGTAGGTCATCGCGAACGGTCCCTCGGCGAGCAGCTTGTTGAGTTCCTGCTTCGACAACTCCGCGTTCGCCTGAAGTGAGACGAGTTGTTGGCGCAGCTCCGCGACTTTGGCGAGACGCGATTGGCCAGCCGCCTTCGTGGCTTCAACCGGTGCCGCATCCAACGCGGGCAACGCCATCGCCGAGATCACAAAGTTGTCGGCGTCGAGCGACGGGCGCACGCCGCCGATGTGGCCGTAGCTGTCGATGAACGTGTAGTCGATCGTCCCGTCCCAACCAGACGCAAACTGACCGGAGAATTCGGACTTCTTCGCAAGCGATGCGAGCAGGCCGGTGTAGCTCCTGGCTTTCAGATCGAGCGTCAGTTGGACTTGATACCACTCGCCGACGACCAGCGGGCCGACCGCTTCGCGTGCATCGGCACTGCGACGAAAAAATTCATTGCCGTTGAAGAACAACTCGACCGCCGCCGAGTTGCCGGGACCGTGGCCGAGATAGTAGCGCCACGAACCGTTGCCTCCGGCATCTTTGCTCGCACAGCGGAAATCAAAGCTGGCGAAGAGGCGACCCTCTTTATCCGGTTTCGCGTTGGCGACTGTCCGACCGAAGCCGTCGTACTCACCGCGATTCGGCATGTGGATGCCGAGTTCTCCCGTCGCGAAGGCATTGCGAAACGGGCTTTGCGAGTTGGCCGACATCTTCACAACGCTATTCGGTCCCGGTCCCCACGGACTCGTGGGTGGAGCGTCTTTGGTTTGCAACTCGAAGTCGCCGTCGAACCCGGTGAGTTCATCCAACTCCTTCGTCAGCGCGACAGGATCGAGTCCACTGGCCACGACGGCCGGCATTGTCAGTTCCGTCGAGACCGGCGCGATTGGCGATTCCTGCACGCCCAGGTTGTCGAATTCGATCGCCGGCAATTTCGTATCGGTTTGTCCGACTGAGTCCAGCACGACGAAGTCGATCATTCCCGACCAACTGGACGAGAGCGGTTTGCCGGTGAACTCCGTGATGCTTCCCGACATGCCGACGATGCCTGAGACCGTTCGGTTCTTGAGGTCGATGGCCAATTGCAGGTTGTGCCATTGGTTGGGCTTCAGCGCCGCGACGCTTTCGATGGTCTCACCGATCCGCAGCGAAACAGATTCGGAAGAGATCAGCACTTCGACGGCCGCCGAGTCAGGCAGTGCTCCGATGCGAAAGCGGTGCAGTCCCTTCGCATTGGCATCGGGTGCAGCGACGCGGAAGTCGAGATTCACGTGCAGCGTGTCGCAGTTGTCGCGCGAACGGCGCGGGTAGAGAGCTTGAGCAATCCGGTACTCCCCGGCCCCGGCGGGAACGCTCGCGCCGACCTTGCCGCGCGGGTAGAAATTCTTGAACGGGCTTTGCGCCCCGTTCGTGATGGCGATCTTCCCCTGATAAAGCCACGGTGGAACGAGCACGCCATTGCTCCCTCCCGCGGCCGGAGCCTGCATCTCGAAATCGCCGTCGAGGTCATTGAGCGAACGCAGGATCGCGGCAGGCACAGGCTGCTTTTGTTTTTCGAGACTTGCCGCGATTGAGGCCACCCGCAGATCGAACTCGCGCCATTTCGGTTGCGATTCGCGCGGCGGCAGCAGCGGCAACATCGAGCGGACTTTCTGCTTTTGCTCGGAGCCGGGGAATGCGTAACGGCTGCTGTCGAAGATGCCGTAGAGCGCGTAGTAGTCGCTCATCGAGACCGCATCGAACTTGTGATCGTGACACCGCGCGCAGCCGAGACTCAGGCCCAGCACCGTTTGCCCCAGCGTGTCGATCGTGTCTTGAATGGTCAGGTGATGATAGTTCTCCGAGTCGAACCCAAACCGCCGCGAGATCGCGAGGTATCCGGTGGCGGTGGCTTGTTCGGCATACCGCTCATTAACCCGACGCGTCAGCGAGGGCGTGCGCTCCGAAAGGCTTCCGGAATCAGCGCGGTCACGACGCTCGCCCTCGCTGACGCTTCGGGTTAGTTGTGCGATGACATCCCCCGCGATCTGTTCGCGCAGGAATTCGTCGTAGGGTTTGTCGTGGTTGAAGGCGTCGATGACGTAGTTGCGATATCGCCACGCGAGCGGCACCGGATAGTCCGCCGTCTCACCCGCCGTATCCGCGTACCGCACCACATCGAGCCAATGCCGTCCCCAGCGCTCTCCATACGCGGGGGACTTGAGCAGCCAATCAACGACCGTCTCAAACGCTTGCGGTGAGACGTCCTTTTCAAACGTCTGAACCTCTTCAGGGGTCGGCGGCAGCCCCGTCAGATCGAATGTCGCGCGGCGAATCAGAGTGAGCTTGTCGGCCATCGCGGCGGGACGAACTCCGGCCGCTTCTTGTTTGGCTTTGATGAAAGCATCAACGCTGTTCTGCACCCACGCCTTGTCTTGCACGACTGGCGGTGCGACATCGCGGATCGGCTCGAAGGCCCAATGCTTCGCGGCTTCAAACTTCGCGGTCTGGGCGGGCCACACCGCTCCCGCTTTGATCCACGCGACGAAGTCGGCAACTTGATCGGATCGCAGAGCTTTGTCTTTGTCAGGCGGCATCGCCGAGACATCCGCCTGCCGCTGAATCGCCTTGATGAGCAAACTCTCTTCCGGCTTACCCGCCACGATCGCCGCTCCGGAGTCGCCCCCTTTTAGCAGTCTCTCGCGCGAATCGATTCGCAAGTCCCCGGACGTCTTCGTACCGCCGTGACAACGAAAGCAGGTGCCGACCAGGACCGGCCGAATCTTGGCCTCAAAGAAGTCTTCGCGTTCATCCGCGCGAGCCGAGTCGCCGCTCATCGCCAGCAGGCTCACCGCCAGCAGCACGCCAGCGCAGGTCAGTCGTTTCATCACCGTCGCTCCAAGGTCCACACGGAATCGCTCTATAGTTATTCACAACTTGGAAGCGTTCGACAATCGAGGCGGCCCAAATAATCACGGTTGGCCAATCGCGTTGGAAGGACGAGCGAAATCCGTCGCGGCTGGCTCATGCACGTCACCAGTACTTCTCGAAGTGAATGTTGCCGGGCTGACCGGGCCGGTCTGCGTGAAAGCCGAGTCGTTCGAGAAGCTCGATGACACCGGTCGGCTGCGGGTAGACGCGCTGTCCGTGTTCCTCTTTGGGGATGCCGACCATCGCCGGATTGCCACACAGAAACACATGACAGGTGCGCGGATCGAATGGTTGGCCGAGCGATTCGGCGACGCGGCCGGAGGTGATGAAGTCTTGCAGCCGCAACTTGCCGGCGAATTCGGGATGAGCCGGATCGACGTTGTGTGGCTCGCGAGTCGTGATGGTCACGTAGCGGTAGTTCGGCCAGAGCGACTCGACGCGGCGATGCGTCGGCTGATACCCCAAGTCGCACTCGTTGCGCACCGAGACAACATTGAGGATTCGTCCGCGATGACCGCGAGCCAGCAACTCGCCGAGCATCGCGTTGTGCGGAGCCTCGCCAGTGCCAGTGGCCAGCAAGAGGACATGGTCGTCGGGCTTCACCGGAGCGAGCGTGTAGCGTCCCTTCGGATGCGGACCTACAAACAATCGCGAGCCGACCTCCAACGCGAATAAGCGTGGCGTCAGCGCGGGCGCGTGATCGTCCGCGTGCCGAATCAACACGACGTAGAACTCCAACTCGCCGAGTTCAGTCACTCGCAGTGGCCGATCGTGATCGTCGAGGATCGGCGATGAGATCGAATAAGCGCGCTGGGCGAGCTTGGTTGCCAGAGCTTCGGCAAGATGTTCGGCATCGCAACCACTGGCTCGTGGTTCCCAATAGCCCAGGCCGAGCGTCGTGTACTGCCCCGCTTCGTAGGTCGGCACGCCGCCGTCAGGCCGCACGCGCAGGATCACCAGTTCGTCGTTGATCAATCGGCGCAGTGTGACCGTCGCGTTGTAGTGCTGGCGACGTAAGTCGGCGATGTCGGCCGGAAGCGGTGGAGTCATATTCGGAGTGTCCTATAGCTGAACTCGTGAGAGTTCGGACCGAAGTCTCACGAGCCTGTCGAAAAAGTCGGAATCATGTAACCCGAATCGTCAGCGAGGGTCGGAATCTTCGAGAAATCACAATCCAAACTCCCTCGCTAACGCTTCGGGTTACATTTTCCGACATGCTCTCACGACTTCGGCTACGAAAGAGTTCGCTTCAACTGCCACTCTTTGACCAAACAGTAGCAGCAGGGGATCACAAACAGTGTGATGAGCGCGATGGTCATGCCGCCGATGCTGGGGATCGCCATCGGCTGCATCACGTCGGAGCCGCGGCCGGTGTCCCAGAAGATGGGGGCCAGACCGATGATCGTTGTGGCGGAGGTCATCAAGCAGGGACGAATGCGCTTTAGACCGGCGGCGACGACGAGGTTGCGGACGTCATCGACGGTTTGCGGTGGCTGCTCGCGGAACAGGTCTTCGAGGTACGTCAGCATCACGACGCTGTCGTCGTCGGAGACGCCGACCAGGGCGATGAAGCCGACCCACACGGCGACGCTCAGGTTCGCACCGTAGAACAACAGGCCGATGAAGCCGCCGGAGACTGAGACCGCGATGTCGAGGAAGACCAGGAACACCAGCCACCATTTGCCGAAGCTGAAGTACAACGAGAAGACCATCGACAGCAGCACGAGCGGCACGAGGAGCGATAGCCGTTGCATCGCGCGCTGCTCGTTCTCGAACTGGCCGGACCACGTCCAGTAGTAACCGGGGGGCACGATCAGCGCGGCTTCGGCCGAGTGTAGTCCGCTCTCGCCGAGAGCGGATTCGGCGTGACGGTCAGCGGCGACCAGTTCGTCGCTCCGTTTGCGTTCGGATTGCAGCAGGCGTTCGGCATCTTCGACGACGCTGATCTCATCGCGGTCTCGCGTGTTGAGCGTCACATAGCCGACGAGCAAGCCGTTCTCGCTTTTGATTTCTTGCGGGCCGATGCTGTAGCTTAACTTCGCAACTTGTGCGATCGGGACGTGAGCACCGGTCGAAGTCGGGACGAGGATGTGTTCCAAGTCATCGAAGCGTTCGCGCAGCTCACGCGGGTAGCGGACGCGAATCGGGTAGCGTTCGCGGCCTTCGACGGTGGTCGTCAGCCGCTCGCCGCCGATCGCGATTTCAATGACGTCTTGAATGTCACGGATGCTGACTCCGTAGCGTGCGGCGGCTTCGCGGTCGATTTCGTATTCGAGGTACGGCTTGCCGACCAGCCGATCGGCGACGACGTCCACCGCGCCGGGAACCTTCTTCAAGAGCTGTTCCATTTGCAGGCCGATGCGTTCGATTTCTTTCAGGTCCGAGCCGTAAATCTTGACTCCCATCATCGCGCGGAAGCCGGTTTGCAGCATGACCAGTCGCGTCTGGATCGGCTGCAACCAGGTGGGCAACACACCGGGAATTGCGGCCTGTCGATTCAACTCTTCGAGGATTTCCGCCTTCGTGATCCGACGTTCTTCGGGCCAGACCGTTCGCAATGCGGGACGACACCAAGCAAGCCACGCTCGTTCGCTGTGCCAGCGCGGTTGCGACACTGTGCGCCATTCAGATTCCGGCTTCAGCGTGACGATGGTCTCGATCATGCTGATCGGTGCGGGGTCCAGCGACGATTCCGCGCGGCCGACCTTGCCGACCACGTCGCGGACTTCCGGGACCGTGCGGATGGCGATGTCCTGCTGCTTGATGACCTCTTCCGCGACCGTCAGCGAGGCCGCTGGCAACACCGACGGCATGTAGAGGAACGAGCCTTCGTCGAGCGGCGGCATGAACTCACGACCGATGCCGGGGAAGGTTTGTTCGAGACGCTGCCAACCAACGGTGCGCGTGATGTCGAATCCGACAACTCGGCAAGTCGCCGAGATCGGAGTACCAGTGACCTCAAAGCCCAGCCACACCGTGAACCCAAACGCGATCACGCAAACCGGGATCGTCAAAAACGTTCCCTTGTGAGCCAGCACCCAGCGCAACGTGGGTTGATAGACCTGAAAGATGAACTGCGAGACGCGGTTCTCTTCCAGCGGGATGAGTCGTTCTCGCCCCATGCGGTAGACCAGAGCACCGACCAGGAGGCCAACGCCCAACGACGTCGGCCAACCGGTCCAAGTGGCACCGAGATCGAGTCCCCACACGAGCGCGATTCGCAACCCGATCATCGCGGCGAAGCCGGCGACGCTCCCGAATAACAGCGAACGACGACGAGACCACGTCACCGGTTTCAACAGGTAATAGCTCAGCACGGGGACGACGGTGATGGCCAGGATGACGGACGCGGCGATCGCGAACGTCTTCGTGTAGGCCAAGGGTTTGAACATCTTCCCTTCGGGACCGGTCAGAGCGAAGACGGGAATGAACGAGATGACCGTGTTGACGACCGCCGTGACGATGGCCCCGCCGACTTCACTCGCGGCCTCGTAAACGACATCGAAGTAAGGTCGGCCCCGGTCGGTCGTCAGCCGCCGATAGATGTTCTCGGTCATGATGATGCCCATGTCGCTGACATCGCCGATGGCAATCGCAATCCCGGCCAACGACATGATGTTGCTGTCCACACCCAGCCAGTACATCCCCAGGAAACTCATGGCCAACGCCAGCGGCAGCGTCGGCAGCACGGCCAGCGAACTCCGCAGGTGCAGCAGAAACAGGATCGTGACGAAGGCCACGGCGAGCGTCTCTTCGATGAGGTTGTCCTTCAGCGTGCTCATCACTTCGTAAATGATGTCGGTGCGGTCGTAGTACGGGACGAGCTTCACCGGCACCGCCTTGCCCGATGGCAGCGTGACGCGCAGGCCAGGTTCCATCTCGGCGATTTTCTTCTTCAAGCGATTGATGACCGCCAGCGGGTTTTCGCCGTAGCGCATCAGCACGACGGCTCCGGTCGCTTCACGGCCAGCGTTGTCGAGCGTGCCGCGACGGAACTCCGGGCCGAGTTGCACAGTCGCCACGTTCTTCACATAAATCGGCGTGCCCCCTTCTTGCCGGATGACGACGTTCTCGATGTCTTGCACACTGCGAACGAAGCCTTTGCCCCGGATGAAGAACTCAAAGCGATTGCTCTCGACGACTTTGGCACCGACGTCGATGTTGCTGCGGCGGACCGCTTCATAGACGTCGGGCAAGCTGACGCGATGTGCGCGCAGCTTTTCGGGGAGGACGTCGATCTGGTACTCGCGCACGTAGCCGCCGAGCGTCGAGACTTCGGTCACTCCCTCAACCGACTGAAGCTGATACCGGATGTACCAATCCTGCAACGACCGCAGTTGTGCGAGGTCCGCTCCATCGGCTTGCAGTGTGTAGTAGAAGATCTGTCCGAGCGCCGTCGCGTCCGAGCCCAGCGTCGGCAGCACCCCTTGCGGCAGCCGGCCGACCGCGACGTTCATTCGTTCCAAGACGCGCGAGCGTGCCCAGTAATAATCCACCTCATCCTTGAAGACGATGAACACCATCGAGAAGCCAAAGCCGGAAAACGACCGGATCGTCTTCACGCCGGGCGTGCCCGACAGACTGACAGTCAGCGGGTACGTGACTTGATCCTCGACATCCTGTGGCGAGCGGCCCGGCCAATCGGCCAGCACGATGACCTGCTTCTCACCGATGTCAGGAATGGCGTCGATCGGGATGTTGGTCACCGAGTAATAGCCGCCGCCGAGCAACAACAACGTCACCAGGATCACGAGGAACCGGTTGTTGAGGCACCAGCGGATGATGAGGTTGACCATGATGCGGTTCGTGACGTTGTGATGTTCTGCGGTGATTCAAAATGATCCGAAGCGTCAGATTTGATCTTGCGCAGTATTTGGTGGGTCATGTCTTGAACCCGGAGGGTTCGCAGCCATTAGCCGGTGGTCGCCGCAGGCGCACCACCGGAATGTCGGAAAACGGACCTCGCATCCCGGAGGGATGTCAGCCGGATCGGCGCTGGCGTCCCTCCGGGATGCGGAATCGTTCGTGACCGACAACCGGTGGTATCGCTGCGCTCAACCACCGGCTAATCGCTGTAAACCCTCCGGGTTAATGTTTGTGCCCGCTGGGCATTTCCTTTGTGGATGGTGACGCTGCTTCGCCATGCCCACCGTGGCCGGAGTGCAACGCCGTCCCGGCTTGTCCTTCCGGATACAGCAGGCTCGGCATCCCTTCGATCTGCCGCTGACTGTCGAGCAAGAATCCGCTTTGCGAGACGACTCGATCTCCTTCGTTGATGCCATCCAGCACCACGAAGAACTCGCTACGCTTGCCCGACTTGTCCATCGCATGCGCGCGCGGGCCAAGCTTGAGTTCGACCAATTCATACGCGCCGTCGGCAGTCAGTCGATACGTGATCCGCCGCCGTCCGGTATCGAGCACCGCCGAAACCGGAATCGCCAGCGTTCCGGCCGCTGATGGCTCGGTTGTCTTCACGACTTGGCGCTGTTGATCGGCGCGTGATGTGTGATCGGCATGTTCTCCTCTCGCCCCTCGGCCCTCACCCCTCGGCCCTGCCAGCGGCACCTTCTCCAACGGCATCTCGCAGATCGAGCACTTGCCCGGCTCGCGCTGCATGACTTCCGGGTGCATCGGGCAGACGAACATTCCTTCGAGACCTGTGGGTTCGGGCGTGCCGTCCGGCCGCAGTCGCACATGGATCGTCGCCGTCGCGAACATTTGCGGTTTGAGCAGCCGGTCCGAATTCTTGATGTTCACGCGGACGCGGATCGTGCGCGTCGCGTCGTCGAGGAACGGGTCGATGAACATGATCGAGCCGGTGAATTTCTCGCCCGGAAACGCTTCCAACTGGACATCGACCGTCTGCCCGAAGCGGACCCAGGCAACGTCGAACTCGTAAATGTTGAGGTACAGCCAAATCGGATCGAGGTCCGCGATGCGATAGACCTGGTCGCCGGTGTTTAGGTACTGCCCCGCGCGGACGTTCTTTTCGATGATCGTGCCGCCGATGGGAGCGAAGATCGTCAGGTGTGGAGTCGGCTTGCGCGACTCTTCGATCTCCGCGATCTGTTCGTCGAGGATGCCCAGCAGCCGCAGCTTTGTGCGAACCGATTCCAAGCGCGACTGGGCAAAGCTCTTGGTGGTGGGCGACGACGGCTTCTCCTTGTCAACGGCATCGAGGGCGAGCAGCAATTCATTCTGAGCGACCAGCAACTCCGGGCTGTAAATCTCAACGAGGTGATCCCCCTTCTTGACCTCGACGCCGGTGAAGTCCACGAACAGCCGATCGACGCGGCCGGTGATGCGTGACGAGATGTACGCCACCTGCCGCTCGCTGTAGTCGAGCTTGCCGACCGTGCGAATCTCCTTGAACAGCTCACGCCGCTGGATCGGTTCGGTGACGAGGCCGGCGCGCGCTTCCAGGTCGACGCGTGCGTTCGGCAGCTTCGAGATCGGAATCAACTGCATCCCGCAGATCGGACAACGGCCGGGATTCGGCAACCGAATCTGCGGGTGCATCGAACAGGTCCAGACATCGGATTTCGACGAGGCCTGTGAATCGGCTCGCGGCCACAACGTGACGGCGAGAACGAACACGGTCAGGGCGATTGCCACAAGGCCGAACCAAATCAAAACGCTTTTCCAGGACATCGCGTCCTCTCTTTACGGATGATTCCCACGGATGGCATGGCGATACCACGGATAAAACAGAGCTTCTCGTTCTTCATCCGTGGTATCGCTATGCCATCCGTGGGGATTGTGGGGCTTCATGGCAGGTCACTTGCGATCGGTGGCGCGAGCGCGTTCCGGCTGATGGACCGCAGCAACTTGACAACTTCGATGATCGTGACGGGTGTC
The DNA here is from genome assembly GCA_945893045.1 of Planctomyces sp. SH-PL62. Classification (GTDB taxonomy): domain Bacteria; phylum Planctomycetota; class Planctomycetia; order Planctomycetales; family Planctomycetaceae; genus SXKJ01. The sequence goes on along the minus strand of CAMDEA010000014.1, from coordinate 57,541 downwards.
AGGGACAGCACGCCGATCAGCAGCCATTCCGATGAGAGGTGCGTGGCCACCTCGAACACCGGCTGAGCGAACGGCAGTGTCACGGCACTGAACTGCAATAAGCCGGAGACAACGATTGCTCCGAAAAGGTGCGGGTTCGTGAACAGTCCGAGTTCCGGCATGGTGAAGCGTTGGCTGCGGCAGCCGATGGCGAAGAACAATTGAGAGAAAGCACAAACGCAAAACGCGACGGCCCGAGCACGTCCCAGTTGGGCCTCGTTCCCTTGGTAGATCAGCCAGAATCCCAGGCCCGCGACCGTCGCAATCAATGTGCCGTGGAACAGAATCAGCAACCCGCGCTGGCGTGTAATCACTGCTTCCAGCGGCGGGCGCGGCGAACGGGTCATGATGTCCCGTTCGGGAGGCTCCATGCCCAAAGCCAGCGCGGGCAGGCCGTCGGTCACGAGGTTGATCCACAGAATCTGAATGGCCGCCAGCGGGACCGGCCAGCCGATCAACGCGGCGAAAAACATCAGCATGACTTCGCCCGCGTTACACGACAGCAGGTAATGCACGAACTTCTGGATATTGTCGAAGATGCCGCGGCCTTCTTCGACGGCGTTCACGATCGACGCGAAGTTGTCGTCCGTCAGCACCATGTCGGATGCTTCTTTGGTCACGTCCGTCCCGGCCACGCCCATCGCGATGCCGATGTCCGCCGCCTTCACCGCCGGTGCGTCATTCACTCCGTCGCCGGTCATCGCCACGATCTGGCCGCGCTGCTTCCAGGCTTTGACGACCCGCAGCTTGTGTTCGGCCGAGACGCGCGCATAAACCGCGATTTGGTCCACTTGGACCTTGAGCTGCTCTTCCGACAGAGCGTTGAGATCCTGCCCGGTGACGACGCGATCTTCATCAGCCGCGATTTGCAGTTCGCGAGCGATGGCCAGCGCGGTTTCCGGATGATCGCCGGTGATCATGACGGGGCGGATGCCCGCCGCGCGACAACGGCGCACCGCCTCTTTGGCTTCCTCACGAGGCGGATCGATCATGCCGACCAGGCCCGCGAAGATCAGGTCGGTTTCCTCGTAGTCGGTTCCCTGAGTTACCGAATGATCGCGATACGCCAGCGCGAGCACTCGCAACGCGCGGGCCGCCATTTCGGAATTCGTCCGCATGATCTGGCTGCGGCGGTCGTCGGTGAGCAGCTCGACTTGGCCGCCACGCCGTTCGGAGATGCACTTCGCAAGGATCACTTCCGGAGCGCCTTTGGAGTACATGACGCGAGCGCCGTCCGATCCGCGCAGCACGACCGACATCGTCTTGCGTTCCGAATCGAACGGAATCTCGAAGAGCACTTGCTGCTCGCGGTCGCGCGCTTCGATGCCCGCCTTGAGCGCGGCCACGACTAGCGCTCCTTCGGTCGGATCGCCGATGACTTGCCAGGAGTCGGCCTCATCACCGCGCGGGCTGACCGTCGCGTTGTTGCAACGCGCGGCGGTCGTCAGAGCGTGCATGAGGTCCGGTTCGTCATGCGGGTTGACCGCTGAGTAGCCACGCTCGCCAGAGCGTGCGCTGATTTTCTCGGTGCCCACGTTCTTGCGAACGTGGCTACGATCCGCGTCATCCTCTTTCAGAAACTCCCCATGCGGCGCGTAGCCGCCGCCGGTCACTTGAAATCGTTCGCCGCCGGTGACGATCTCGCGCACGGTCATTTCGTTGCGGGTCAGAGTCCCCGTCTTGTCCGAACAGATCACCGTCACCGATCCGAGCGTCTCGACGCTGGGCAGCTTGCGGACCAGCGCGTTCCGTTTGACCATGCGTTGTAGACCCAGCGCGAGCGTCAACGTCACCACGGCCGGCAGTCCTTCCGGCACCGCCGCCACCGCGAGACTGACGGAGATCAACAACGTCTCCAGCAACTTGCCGCCACGTGCCACTTGCAACGCGAAGATGACAACCACGATCACCAGACAGACGCCAACCAGCACTTTGCCCAGTTCGGCGAGCCGTCGTTGCAGCGGCGTCGGTTCCGGTTCGGAGCGTTGCAGCAAACCGGCGATGTGTCCCAATTCGGTGTTCATGCCGGTCGCGACGATGACCGCGCTGGCTTTGCCGGCAGCCGTCACCGTTCCCATGTAAACCATGTTGCGACGGTCACCCAGCGGAGCGTTCTCGTTCAACACGCAGTCGGCGTCCTTGTCCACAGGGACCGATTCGCCGGTCAACGAGGCTTCCTGAACTCGGACACCGAAGCCGCTCAGCAACCGTGCGTCGGCGGGGATGTTGTCGCCGGCTTCCAATTCGATGCTGTCCCCCGGCACCAACTCGCGAGCGGGCAGCGATTGCAGCGCGCCATCGCGGATCACCTTGGCCATCGGTGACGACATTTTTTGCAGGGCTGCGAGTGCGCGACCCGCCTTCTCTTCCTGGAGAAACCCGATGATGCCGTTCACGAGCACGATGGCCAGAATCGCCGCCGTATCGGCCCATTCGCCCATCACTCCAGAGATGATCGCAGCGACGATGAGAATCCAGATCACCAGTTCTTTGAACTGACCCAGCAGCTTTTTCCAGACCGGTATCGGCGGCGGTTCGGCGAGCATGTTCCAGCCATGTTGCTCGCGCCGCCGAACGACTTCGCCGGTGCTGAGTCCGCGAGTCAGATCGGCCGCCAGTGCCTGCGCCACGTCGTCGCCGCGCAGGGCATACCAAACTCGTGAGTCAGACATTCAGACTCTCCGTAGGGTGGGACCAGCTCGCTTCGAGCGCCGGCCCACCAACCTCGTCGTCATTGATGCCATTTTCATCGAGTGGTGGGCCGGCGCGTCGAAACGCCGCTTGTCCCACCCTACGAAAACGTGAAACCCGCGACCAGCATACAGCCAGTCGCGGGTTTCATGATGTGTCCCCTCCGCGATCCGAGCACCGTCCACAGTGCTACTTGTCCGCCTTCTTGGCCTCGGGCTTCTTATCAGTGGCCGCCTTCTTGTCGCCGGCCTTCTTGTCGCCGGCCTTTTTCGGGATCGGCAGTTTTTCGATCTTCAGCATCTTCAGCAGCTTTTGCGTTTCGACTTGAGCGGCGTCGAGCTCGAACCACATGTCGGTGCAGCAGTCGCAGATCGCGACATGATCGCCGTGCTCTTTCTCACATTGCTCGGCTGCCATGCCGCAAACTTCTTTAGCGCGGGCATGATGCTTCTCGATCAAGGCAATCTGCTTGACGACATCCGGTTCCTTGGCGTGATCCGCCTTGAGCTTCGCCAGCGCCTTCTCTGCCTCGGTGAGATCCTTCTGGATTCCGCTCACGAGGTCTTTGGCATCTTGCTTGGGCAGCGGCTCTTTCGACTGGGCGTAGAAGAAGAGCAATTGCGACCGGTCCTGAGCGTGACGCTGATAGGTCTGAACTCGACCACCGTTCCAGGCATCACCGCGAATCTTCGCGCCGGCGTCCGCTTGAGCGAAGGCGACTTGAGACATCAATCCGAGACACAGGGCAAACAAGCTAGACAGTTGCAGAAACTTCGTGGTCTTCATGGCGAACCCTTTCGGAAATGGGAAACACAGAGACGGACAGTGATCCCGGCGAGCATTCCGGGCGGCGCGGCGAAACGCTCGCCACGTTCAGGGAGCCAATCAGATTCTGGTGTGACTCCGACGAACAGACGGCTTTGCAGTCGCTGTGCCAAACGGCCCGCTGAATGCAAAATCTGCATTCGAGCCTTGCGAATCGTCAGGCATCACGGCTTACTGTTTGCGTGGTCGCCGCGGTCGATTTCCGACTCTTGTGAGGAATCATGCCCATGCGTGCCATGCTGTTCGATCAACCGAACTCGCCGTTGCGTTGGACGGAATGCCCGCAGCCGGAACCAGGGCCGGATCAAGTGCTGTTGCGCGTGAAGGCTTGTGGAGTTTGCCGCACCGACTTGCATGTCTGCGATGGCGAACTGACGCAGCCCAAGCTGCCGCTGATCCTCGGCCACGAGATCGTGGGGATCGTCGAATCGGTCGGAGAGCGAGTCGAACGCTTTCAACTCGGCGACCGTGTCGGCGTGCCGTGGCTGGGCGGGACGTGTGGCAAATGCCGCTTCTGCCTGTGCGGGCAAGAGAATCTCTGCGAGGCGGCGCGGTTCACCGGCTATCAACTCGATGGCGGCTACTCCGAGTTCACGGTGGCCGATCAGCGGTTTTGCTTTTCGATCCCGGCGATGTACTCCGATGCCGAAGCCGCTCCGCTGTTGTGTGCGGGGTTGATCGGATACCGCTCACTGGTGATGTGCGGAGACGCGCGCCGGCTGGGCATCTACGGCTTCGGAGCCGCCGCGCACATTGTTTCTCAGGTCGCACGGTTTCAAGGTCGAGAAGTTTTCGCATTCACTCGGCCGGGCGATGTTGCGGCTCAGCAGTTTGCTCGCGACATGGGTGCGAAGTGGGCGGGGTCTTCCGACCAGCAGCCGCCGGAATTGCTCGACGCGGCGATTCTGTTTGCGCCGGTTGGTGCTCTGGTCCCGCAGGCGTTGCGGTCACTCGACAAAGGGGGAGTCGTCGTCTGCGGCGGCATCCACATGAGCGACATCCCGCGTTTTCCGTATGAATTGCTGTGGGGTGAGCGAGTCATCCGCTCGGTCGCAAATCTGACTCGTCGCGATGGTGAAGAGTTCTTGCGAATCGCTCCGCAAGTCCCGGTGCGAACCGAAGTCCAGACGTTCGCGCTGAGTGCCGCGAATGAAGCCTTGTCAGCGTTACGCGAAGGACGGCTGCGCGGAGCGGCGGTGCTCGTGCCTTGAGCGCGGGCACCGGGGTCAGGTCTTCAAATTTAATTTTTTTGGCCTCGCGATCCACCCCTGACTCACTTCTCACAGCGCCATTTCAAACCATATCGCACTCAATTCGCGGTGCCAAAAATGAAATTTGAAGACCTGACCCCTGATCGGTTCTGAAAACTTCCACCGACTCGGAACGGCGTTCGCAAAGTAGGTTGGGATTCCATCCCGACCCGAATGGCCAGACCGGTCGGGATGGAATCCCAACCTACGTCGAGGCTCCCCCATGAACGTCAAACGTATTCTCTTTCCGACCGACTTCAGCGAACTCAGCAAAGTCGCCGAGAAGTCCGCTTGCGACTTGGCCGACCAGTTCGGGGCTGAGTTGCATGTGCTGCACGTTCTCCACGATCTGTTTCTGACCATGCCGCAAACTGCGGCCGCGCTGCTGATCTCTCCGGAATCATTGGACAAAGCGATTACCCACGCAGAGGAGGAAATCCAAAAGGTTCCGCCAGCCGCCTGGGCTTCCGGAAAGAAGGTGGTGCGCACGGTTCGCATCGGCTCGACATTTGACACCATCGTGCAGTATGCGAAGGACAGCGCGATGGACTTGATCGTCATCGGGACTCACGGACACACCGGACTGCGGCATGTGCTGCTGGGAAGCATCGCGGAACGAGTTGTGCAACACGCGCCGTGCTCGGTCCTGACCGTCCGTCCCGAACGCCCAGCCAAGGTCACACAGGATGCCGCACGGCAACCCGTGCTGAAGACTGCCTGAGTTGTCATTGGTATTCTGAGGATGTCTCGTACTTCGACTCACCCGACCGTGTCCGATTGGAGAAAATCATGAATTGGCTCCCGAAGAAAACTGTGGTTGTGCCCGTGGACTTTTCGACGGCCTCCGCCGACGCGCTCAAGACCGCGCTGCTGCTGGTGGCGAATCCGGAAAGCGTACATGTGATTTACGTCACGGCCCCCCCCATCGCGTTCAACTATGCCGAAGGCTGGGCGCTGGACGATCCCTCCCTGCGGATGAAAGCCGCACACGAGCACCTGACCAAATTCCTGACGAACCCCAACGCCGCCGGAGTGAAGACGATCATTCGCGAAGGGGATCCTGGATTGTTGATCGCGGATTACGCCGACGAAGTGCATGCCGACCTGATCGTCATGCCGTCACACGGCTATCACGGCGTGAAACGGTTGCTGCTGGGCTCGGTGGCCGAGCGTGTGCTGCGACACGCGAACTGCCCGGTGCTCGTGCTGCGACAACCGGAATGAAGTGTCGCGTTCAATTGTTGATGCGGAGACCATCATGGCTTGGTTACCGAAAAAGACCGTCGTCGTCCCCGTCGATTTCTCGCCGGCGTCCGGCTCAGCCGTCGAAACGGCATTGCAGTTAGCCACGCGGCACCAAGACGTGCATGTGCTGCATGTGGCATTGCCAGGCGCGGTGATGATCTATGGTGATGTCCTGGCGATGGGAGAGCTAACCTCGCGGCTGGCGTCTGCCAGCGAGGATCTCGCCAGCTTCCTTTGCGAGCGAGGCGCAGCCGGAGTGACTCAAGTCGTGCGCGAGGGCGATCCCGGATTGACGATTGCAGATTACGCGGCGGAAGTTCAGGCCGACCTGATCGTCATGCCGTCGCACGGCTATCACGGCGTCAAGCGGCTGCTGCTGGGGTCCGTGGCCGAACGTGTGCTGCGGCACGCGAACTGCCCAATTCTCGTGTTGCGACGACCGGCATGAACGCGGGCCGGGGTCAGGTCGTAGCCACGTTCGCCAGAACGTGGGGTTTTCGCGGGGTTGCCCACGTTCTGGCGAACGTGGCTACGGTTCGGAGACTCACATCATGGTGGCGATCAAAAAGATTCTGGTTCCGACGGATCTCAGTGACGAGTGCCGTCCGGCGTTGGCCATGGCGTGCGAGTGGGCCAAGCGATTCGGCGCGGAGTTGCATCTGCTGCATGTGGTTGCCGGGTTGTCGAACCCGTATCCCTATCTCGGTCCGCCTTTCAACGAGGCAGCATCGTGGGAGACGATGATCCGTCAGAAGGCGCGCACCGCGTTGGAGGAATGGCCGTTGCCGGAAGGCTTCGCGAATCTCAAGGTCGAACGGCAAATGCGCAGTGGTTCGCCGATCGCCCACATCGTCGAGTACGCGCAAGTAACGGGCATCGACCTGATCGTGATGGGGACTCACGGCCGCAGCGGCATCTCGCACGTGTTGCTCGGCAGCGTCGCGGAGAATGTCGTGCGCCGCGCGCCCTGCTCGGTGCTCACCGTTCGGCCGAGTGAACCGAAAGCTGCCGGAGAATCAAAATGACCATCAGCACCATTAGTCCTCAAGAACTGGCGGCTCAACACGAGCGCGGTAACGTGTGCGAGTTGATCGACGTCCGCACGCCGGTTGAGTTTCGTGAGGTGCATGTGCCTTTCGCTCGCAACGTGCCGCTGGATCGGCTGGACCCGCCGGCGCTGCTGAGTTCCCGCAACGGTGCGAGCCAGCAACCGCTGTACGTGATTTGCCGATCGGGAAATCGAGGCAACCAAGCTTGTGAAAAGTTTGTGGCCGCCGGGTTCACGAACATCGTCAACGTCGCCGGTGGCACGTTGGCTTGGGAGCAAGCCGGGTTGCCGGTGACTCGCGGGCAAAAGGCGATTTCGCTGGACCGGCAGGTGCGCATCGCGATTGGTTTGCTGGTGCTGACCGGCTCAGCGTTGACGTGGTTCGTGCATCCGTACTGGATCGGCCTGCCGGCGTTCATGGGAGCCGGGTTGATCTTCTCAGGCATCGCCGACTTCTGCGGATTGGCATTGATCCTCGGCCGGATGCCGTGGAATCAAGTGGCAACGCCGACCAGCGAGACGCAATCCTCATTAGGAGCTTGCTGCTCGATCAAGAAGCCCGGCGGGTGAGCGGTCTCTTACAGCGACAGCGCGGATTGCTTGGTGTCCAAGAACCAGCGGTCCAGCACGACGTGTCGCGTGAACCAGTGATTCCTCAGCAGCATCTGGCCAAGCCAGATGCGCGCGGCGGATGGAAGCCAGTGCGACAACGTTTCGGCACGCTCCATGCCCAACCGTGCTTGCAGCCGCGCGGCGTACTGTGTGACAACGGTCGCTGGATCGCTGCTTTCGATCAGCGCGGATGCGGCCAGCAATCCTGATTCGATCGCCGGACGAATGCCCTCGCCGCTGTGAGACGACGCGAGTCCCGCTGCATCGCCGATCAACAGGACGTTCGAGGCGGAGACGCACGGAACCTGCGTGCGAAGCCGGTACGCATGGCCGTGGAAGCGTGTCGGCAACGCAAATCGGATTCGGCCGCGAGCGTGCAGGAAGTCGCAGAACGCGGCGACATGTTCGCTCAATCGCGACTCGTGCTCGCGGCCTAAGCCGATGTTGAGCACGTTCCCTTTTCGGAAGACCCAGCCATAGCCTTTCAGGTCGCGGCAGAAATACAGCTCCGGATGCGTGCCGGAGACATCGCACGCGGCCTGCTGCGCGCCGGTCATCTCGAACTCAACCTCTTGAGCCAGGATCACGGGAGCAGGGTCGTCGTGCGGCAACGCCGTCTCGGAAAACTGCCGAGCCACCGGACAGAAGTGTCCCCCCGCTCCGACCAGCCACTTCGCCCGCACGGCGTCGTTGACGATCCACTCGCCGGATTCTTGCCGAGCCGCATGAAACGCTTCACCAAGCCGCAGCCGCGCACCGCAGCGCTGCAATAAGAAGTGATCGAACTCGCAACGGCGGAGGCCGTAGCTGACGATGCGGCCGTACTCGGTCAGCACCGTCGAGCCGCCAATCGTCCCGGTCAGGAAACCGGTGATCGGTTGCAGCACTCGGCCTTGAGCATACTCGCGCGGATCAATGCTCAACTCAGCCAACACGGCGGGGGTGATCCATCCGGCGCAGACCTTGTCGCGCGGGAACGTGGCCTTGTCCATCACGACCACATCGCAGCCGCGATTCCGCAGTGCCCAAGCACACGCGGAACCGGCCGGACCGCCACCGACGATCAAGACTTCGCAGGAGTCCATGATGGCTCCGTAGCCGCACTCGCCAGAGTGCGGGAAACAGGCGGCAATGCCCGCGTTCTGGCGAACGCGGCTACCAGGAGAGCCCGCGCTACTTTCGATACAAGTCCGCGCGAGTCCACGGCACGTCGTTGTTCTCTGCGCGGGAAAACGTGACTTGGAAGAGCTGCAAGTCGCCGCTGAGGAACGCGGCGATCGAGGCACACAAATACAACCGCCACATCCGCACGAAGCGCGCATCGAATTGGTGCTCGATCTTCTCGGCCGCCGCCTCGAATCGCTGATGCCATTCTTGCAACGTCTTCGCGTAATGCAGTCGCAAGTTCTCGACATCCAGCACGGAGAGTCGCCCCGCTTCGAAGATCTCTGTCATCTGCGACAGGCTCGGCGGTTCGGCTCCAGGGAAGATGTGCTTGTCGGACCACGCATCCATCGGTGTCGGCACATTTTTCCCAATGGTGTGAATCAACCCGCGCCCGTTCGGCTTGAGCGAGCGATTGATCAAGCGACCCAGCTCGGCAAAGTTGTCGATGCCGACATGCTCCAACATGCCCACCGAGACGAAGGCGTCAAACCGGCCGCGAATTTGCCGATAGTCGTCTTCGATGAATTGCACGCGATCGTCCAGACCCTCGGCTTTCGCACGGTCACGGGCGTAAGCCACTTGCTCGTGGGAGATATTGAACGCTCGCACGCGGACGCCGTACTGCCGAGCCATGTGCAGCGCGAGTGCTCCCCAACCACAACCGGCCTCGACCACGGTTTCCCCCGGTTGCAGCCGCAGCTTGCGGCAGACGTGATCCAACTTCGCCACTTGAGCCTCTTCCAGCGTCAGGTCCGGCCGCGAGTAATAGGCACAGGTGTAAACGAGCTGCGCGTCGAGCCATTGTTGATAGAACTCATTGCCGATGTCGTAGTGGTGATAGACGCTCGATTTTGAATCCGCGAACGAATGCCGATGCCTAGTCCGTTGCCAACGATCGCTCAGTCGGCCGAACCAGCTCGGCGAACTCCGCGCGAGGGCTCGATTGAGTTCCACTAGGACTTCGACCAAGTCGCCCTGCACGTCCAGCGTCCCCTCGGAATACGCCTCACCGAACGCGAGGCTGCGCTGCCAACAGAGCCGCGTCAGCACGGAGGGCTGCAAGATTCGGAACGTGCCGACAGACGACAACGTGGCTCCCGTGCGGAATCCGTCCCACAACTCCAGGCTGAAGTCGGGTTCATTCAGGGATGCCATGAGCTGACGAGCCAACCACCGTTCCCACGGCCGGGACTCACGTGCTGTCGTCGTCTGCATCGAATCCGTGACGCCCTCCCGCAACGGCGTGAAGGCATCAGGAAGATTCTGAGCGGTTCGGTCAAGCGTCGAGGTGTTTGTCATGGTGGCTGGCTTCAAAAGAGGCAACGGCCAAGAGGATTACCGACCGCGCGCGAACCAGGCGGCTCATCGCGCCACGGGCGATCTCATCAGGCAAACCGCATTCCAGGACCGATGTCGGCGGCTCTCGAGTTGCAGAGTCCGAGTCTTTGTTCGATGTGCAGCCGCTTTTGTCCGCGCATTCTTTGTCACTGGGCGCGTGAGCGGTCGGCGCTAGCCGCCGGTTGCTCGCAGGGGAGATCGAATTCACTTCAACGGTGGCTAGCGCCATTCCGCTCAAGGAAGTCTGCGGGCTAACGCGGCCCGGCTCGCCAGAGTCATGATCCGCGAGCGCGCTGACGTGTGCGGAATAGCGCAGTTCAAGTGAGCATTTTAGACCACATCGCACGGGTGCTGGCTATACTTTTTGCGATTGGGCGGGCGTGCTCCATCGACGACCCGGAAAGACGTAGGCTGCTGATGTCTGATTCCGCCAAGCCGGACGACAATCCCGTCCAACCTTCGGCACCGTTGTCGCGCACGGTGCGAGTGCTCGGCCTGACCAGTCTGCTGAACGACATCGCCAGCGAGATGATCTTCCCGCTGCTGCCGACGTTCATTGTCACGGTGCTCGGAGGTAGCCGCACGTCGCTGGGCCTGATCGAAGGGGCCGCCGATTCGTTGGCGAGTTTGCTGAAACTGGCGGCCGGGCATTGGTCGGATCGCTCCGGTCAGCGGCGGCGATTCATCTTGATCGGGTATGGCTGCACCGTGTTCTTGCGGCCGTGTCTGGGAATGATGACGGCGGCCTGGCAAGTCGGATTGGCTCGACTGGCCGATCGCTTTGGGAAGGGATTACGCACGGCTCCGCGCGATGCGCTGATCGCCGATACGACACCCGCCACGCAGCGCGGCCGAGCCTTCGGATTCCACCGCGCGATGGATCATGCGGGAGCGGCGATCGGGCCGCTGCTCGCGACGCTGTTCTTGTGGCTGAGGCCGGGAGACCTGCGCACGTTATTCGAATTGTCGGTGCTGCCAGGATTGGCGTTGCTGACGCTGCTGTGGTTCGGCCTGCCGAAGTCCGCCGCCGCAAAACCGGTTGCCGAACACGCACCGCTGCGGTTGACGTTGAAACCATTCGACTCACGGTTTCGCGGGTTTCTCGCCGCGCTGGTGTTGTTCACGTTGGGGAATTCCAGCGATGCCTTTCTGCTGGTCCGCGCGGAACAACTGGGAGTGCCGGTCCTGTGGCTGCCGGTGTTGTGGTGTGTGTTTCACATCGTGAAGAGCGCGGGCAATTGGTGGCTGGGCGGACTCGTGGATCGCTTCGGCCCGCGTCGGCTGATCGTGTTGGGCTGGGCCTGGTACGCCGTTGTGTATCTGCTCTTCGCGATGGCGACCGAAGCGTGGCACGCCTGGGCTTTGTTCTTGCTCTACGCCGCGTTCTACGCGTTCACGGAGCCTGCCGAGAAAACGCTCGTCGCCAATCTGGCCGGACCTGAGCGGCGCGGACTCGCGTTCGGCTGGTTCAACTTCGCGATCGGCATCGCGACTCTGCCAGCCAGCGTGATGTTCGGCTGGCTCTACGAGAACTGGGGCAGTCTGGCTGCCTTTGGCACGGGAGCGGGGCTGTCCTTCGCCGCAACGCTCCTGCTGTTGTGGGCTACACGCGAACGCGAGGATCAACTCAGTGAATCTCGTTAGGAAACCCCGACGCTGCGCAGATACGCGGCCGCCTCTTCGGGCAGGACTGTGTTGATCGACATGCCGCTGCCGAGTTCAAAGCCGGCGGGTGTTGTGAGCCGCGGAAGAATCTCGATGTGCCAGAGAAAGTAACTCTTGTCTTCGTCGCCGCGCGGAACGGTGTTGATCGTCAGGTTGTAATCCGGGTTCTCCAATCCGATCGAAAGCTTTTGCAGGACCGACTTCAAAACCTCCGCCAGCGGTCGCAGCTTCGATCGCTCGACATCGCCGAACGAGGCGTGATGCGTCAGCGGCAGAATCCAAGTCTCGAACGGCACATGTGAGGCATACGGCAGAAACGCGGCGTAATCGGAGTTCTGGACCAGCACACGCTGGCTCCCTTCCAGCTCATCGTTTCGCAGCACGCAGTACAGACAGTGACCGGTCATGTCGTAGTAATCTTCTGCGATGCCGAGCTTCGTGCGCAACATGCGCGGCACGACGGGCGTGGCGATCAATTGGCAGTGCGGATGCCGCAGCGACGTCCCGGCTCCTTCTCCGTGATTCTTGAAGAGCACGATCATCTGGAACCGCGGATCGCGGAGCAGATCGTTATGCCGCTCCTGCATCGTGCGCAGCAACGCTTCAATTTGCTCGACCGGTTGCTGTGCGAGAAAGACGTCGTGTTCGGGGGACTCGATGATGACTTCGTGCGCTCCGCAACCACCGCGATGCCGGAAGAGGGGCGAACCATCGGTGCCGCCGTCGATCGGCTCTTCGATGCGCAGGGCGGGGAACCGGTTGGGAATCACGCGCACACGCCAGTCGTCCGGCTGCGGCAAGCCCCACGCCGGCACGCGAAAGATTTCCGGCGGCGTGAGATGCTCGCTGCCAGGACAAAACGGGCAGACCTTGCCCGGCGAATCGGGAATTGGTTTCGGACACGTTCCACGAAATTCGTGCGGCCGACGTGCTCGGGATGGCGCGAAGATCACCCAATCATTGGTCGTCGGATCGAACCGGAGTAGCGACATGGCAGCCTTTCTCACCACGCAGAGTTCACTCGCCCACGGTAACCATTTCAGGGTCTCCACCGAACGGAGGCAATCGAAACGCTGTTTTCCAATCCAACTGGATCGTAGCCCCGCCCCTGATCACGGAGAACGATAACAACGAAACCGCCCCGGACATGACCTGCTTCATGTCCGGGGCGGGGAAGGAGACGGCCGGAAGACCGTCTGTGCTGTTCACGGAGATTGCTCAATCCACCGTGCGAGGTGCGACTGGTGAGTCGTCTTCGCCGAGATCACGCGGCATCGGCACCAGTCGGGTACCGATCACTGGCACCGGCTCGTCCGAGAAGAAATTGTCTTCGTGAGGCAACTTCACTGCTGGGGGAACCGGCTGCGGTTCCTCGCGGTGAGACAACTTCGAGTTCCGCTGGTCGAGAATCGCTCGCGCCGCGGCACGGACTTCTGGTTCGCTCAACCGCGTGAGGTTCTTCAATTGAGCGAGCGGTTCGAGGACACGCAGCACGCGACCGATGGTGGTTTCCATCAGGGCGATCTCCGCCATCGTCTGCCGCACGCCGGCGAGTGATTGCGTCTGCTGACGCAACTCGGTGCCGAGGTCCGTCAGCAACTCCAGAGTTTCGATGGCGTTCGCGATGTCGTGGCCGGCAGACTTCAAGTCCCCTTCCAGCTTGCGAACCGACGTCCAATTCTTCTGCGCGAGTTGCGTGTCTTCGGCATTGGCAGCCAGTTCGTCTCGTAGCGAGAGCAGTTGCTTGGCGTGCGTGTGTGATTGCTCGGTGCTGTCATCGTTGGAGCGGAGCGAGTCACGCAAGGCCAGCAACTTGTTCGCGGCCTCTTGCACAGCGGGGACGTCGTCCGCTTTGCGGACGCTCTCTTTCAGAGCGATCAGCTCGGCTGCATCGCGCTGAGCTTGTTCGACTCCGGCGGAATTCTCGAGCACCTTCGTTCGCAGGTCGCCGAGCTTCTGGACTTCGACGGCGGCGATGTCAGCGTCTTGGCCTGCGTCACGCATTTGTTTGTGCAACGCGGAGACTCGATTCAAGCTGGCGACGGCTGCTTCCTGAGCCTGTTTCTCGAACAGTAGCCGCTCGTGCAGTTTGACGATGTCCGACAGCACCTGCTCGACCGCCACGACCGAATCACGCTGGCCGGCGACGCGCTTTTGCAATTCGGCAATCTGATTCAGCGAAGCGACCGCGTCACCGGTTTGCTGAGCTTCGGTTTCGACGCTCAGACGAAACTCGCGCACGTCGCCGAGCGCCGCGCGAGCCGATTCCAACTGCTTCTTCTGAGCTTGCAGTGCCGAGAGCAGATGGCTGGTCTCCCAGGCGACATCCTTCACTCCGACCAGTTCGCGCAGATTCTTTTCGACGCTGACCAGTTCCCGTCTGACCGAGGCGAGCTCGCGCATTAGGGGACGGCGAAGCATGATATCCAGCCCTAAGAACCCGATCGCGATGCCGACCAGGACCAGCCCCCAACGGACGATGGGAGCGTTTAATAAATCTTTCTCTGCGGACGTCTGTGTGGTGTCGTGAAGGGACAAGGCATGTCCTCCTGAAAGCCGGCCATCGCGCGGCCGGAAAGCCCAAAGAAGCGGACGAGTCAGCGGCAGCTTTCGTAATCGCTGCCACACGGATGCGTTCTCCAATATCGCCCGTCCGACCCCGCAGAAATTGCCAGTTCAGCGGTCCAATTGGCGAACGGCGCGGAACTCCGCCGGTCAAACAAGACGCATCAGTCTCAGCAGTCCCGCCGGACACAGCGGTCGTGACGAAAAGGCCGCCGAACTTCTGGCCGACGGACGAGTGACTTCATGAACTCGGAGCTGTGAATTGTGAATGGCAAACAGTGTCGTTGGGTGCAGAAGTGAAAATGGGATTGAACGAGATCGCCCTATTTGGGAGCATCCGCCATCGGTGTCTTGGAGACACCACAGTCGCGCTCCGCGGAGCCAGCGGCTGCCCATGTCCTTCAGTAAGGAGACTGAAATGCCCCGCCGCTTTCAAATGCTTGTTGTCGCCTCGTTCGTGGTGACCGTGTTCACCGCCCACTCCCACCGCGCCTGGTCCGGCGAGAAACATCGCCGCACGATCTGTTGCCAGCCGATCGCGACGTGCCAGCCGCTTGCCAGCCAAACCGCCGGCTCGGTTTCAACCTGTTGCCAACCTGCGGCCGCCACAATCGCGTCTGCGTCGTCGCCCATCGAATTGTGTGCCCACACGCAACCCGCGCCGCGCCGTCTGACGCCTCAACCGGACTCACTGGAAATCAATCCGACATCCGCCACGACGTACTGCGCCATGTGGATGTGGGCCGACTGGGGTTCCTACAAGTCGTACTATGCCATCGATTGCACCACGAATGCTCCGTTGAGCATCGACGGCAACCTTGCGCCTTTGCCTGGGGATTGCAATGACCCCGGCGGACCAGCCTGCGTCACGGTTGGATCGAGCATTGTTCCGACAGCGTCAGGAACCAGCGGCCCGCAACGTCCAGGATCCTTCGCACAAAAAGGGATCAAGCTGGCCCGAAAGCATAAAGCGGGTGAGGAACCGATCAACCAAGCCAATCCCCAAGCGACGAACCCTCGCGCGTTGACGGAGCGAACACGAATTGGGCAGCCGATCTTCGTGAAGTTTCCGCGCGTATCGGGATCGTCGGACTTCGTCGTGGTCGAGTTGCAGCGATTCTCCGTCAAGGGGACTGGCGCGAACGGTCAACAATTGGCCGGGACGTTTGCGGTGGGAATGGAAATCGATCAAGCGCCGGCCGGAAAGCCGGTCAAGGAACTGAGCCGCAATCAAGTGACTGTCTCGGATGATCACGTCGCGCGGCTGGAAATCGGCAATACGAGTTATGGCATCGTCACGGCCAGCAAGCTCAGACCGTAATCCCGAATACCTTTAGTGATCGCCAAGATCAATCTCCGAAAGTCCTCGGCCTCAAAGCCGAGGACTTTTGCTTTTGGCACAACGAAAACCGACTTGCTCACGCAACGACTTCCGGACAATGCTGGCCTCGGAACGTGGATCGTTCTCGAAATGAGCGTCGGCTTGAACCGGCCCGCCGCGAACAGCCACGCTCGCGGGATGATCTTCCGTGAGCGCGATGTCTCTGGATGGCATTGATGCGCTGGGTGAATGCTGTGCGAGGACGAATTCGGAAGCGTTGGAGAAGAGTCCCAGGACGGGCGGATCCGATCGAGTGCGATCGAACTCTTTGAGTCCGATACTGGTCAACGTCCAAGATTCTGCCGGTGGGGCGGTGTCGCCCCAGGGGAAACGGGTGGTCCAACCATTGGTCGCCGCGAATTCATATTCCTGAGCGGTGGGGAGGCGCTTGCCGACCAACTCCGCGTAGTACACCGCTTCGTCGAAGAACAACCCCGTGAGTGGGAAATCCGGTGTTTGCAACAACTCTGGATGGCCACGCAAAGACGGAGGCAGTTGATTGAAGCGAGTGTCTCGCAGGAAATCGCTGACCGTGACTTCTTGCTGATCCAACAGGAATGGGCTGAGCGAGTGACTGGATTCCTCGTCCGCCAAGAGAGCCATGCCGTGGTGGTCGCCCATCGGAATGGTGATTGGAAACCAAGAGATGGCTCCGTTCGAGCGACGCTCCCAAGAGCGGTGTGGGTAATGATCTGGCAACGCATCGGGATTGCGCGGCACATGCCGGAAGACTTCGTGGAAGCGTCCGTCGTCCAGGACAGCCACGACCAGGTAGTCGCCGGGCAACAGATCGGCTGCCAACGGGCTTTTCTTGTTAGGACGTTT
Organism: Planctomyces sp. SH-PL62; assembly: GCA_945893045.1. GTDB lineage: Bacteria > Planctomycetota > Planctomycetia > Planctomycetales > Planctomycetaceae > SXKJ01. The sequence goes on along the minus strand of CAMDEA010000014.1, from coordinate 40,890 downwards.
GGGTTGGGAGAGGATTGGTTCGCCCGTGAGTTCGTTGAGCGGATAGAGGACGACCACCGCTCCGGGCGGTTCTGTCACGACCGAGACCGAGAGAGTCTCTGGCCGCGACCGTGTTAAGAAGAAGGAGCAGGCGAGTCCAACAGCGGCTACCGTGCTGACAGCCGCGACGGCCAGCGATGTCGCCAGGGTGGGATTACGGCGCGCCCAACTGATGCAATGCTCCGCCACGCTGACGGACCGCGCGGCGATCGGTTCTCCCGCCAGAAATCGCCGCAGATCATCGGCCAGTTCCTGCGCGGTGCCGTATCGGTCAGCGGGAGCTTTCGCGAGGCACTTCAGGCCGATCGCTTCGAGATCTCTGGGGATGTCCGCGTTGAGCGACCGCGGTGGGCGGGGCTCCTGTCTTTGAATTCGGTGCAACAGCAGTGTGGAGTCGCCTTCAAAGGGAGGCTTGCCGGTCAGCATCTCGTACAACAGAACGCCAAGCGAGTACACATCACTGCGGCGGTCAACGGCATGGCTGTCACCGCAGGCTTGCTCGGGGGACATGTATGCGGGAGTTCCCAGAACCAATCCGGGATCGGTCAACGTGACTTGGTCTCCGCTCCACTTCGCCAAGCCGAAGTCGGAGACATGCGGCTGGCCTTCCAGATCCACCAGAATGTTACTGGGCTTGAGATCGCGATGAATCACCCCCGCTTCGTGCGCGTGATGAACGGCCTCCGCAATGGTCACCAGCATCTGGGTGGATTCTGCGAACGTCAGACGACGATCTTGCATCAGATGGAACAGCGTCTGTCCCTCGATGAACTGGCTGACGATCCCCAGTTGGTCTTCCTCTTGATCGATCCCGTGAACCCGCACGATGTGAGGATGCTCTAGCGTGGCGGCGGCACGAGCTTCTCTCAGAAACATCATTCGAGCGTGTTCATCCCAGTCCGCAAGGTGTGGCAACTTGAGTGCGACGATGCGTTCCAGTCGTTGATCTTTGGCTCGCCAAACGATTCCAAATTGCCCCTCGCCCATGATCTCCAGCAATTCGTAGTGGCTGAATGTGCGAGGAGCCCGACGCGAACCGGGATCTGTCTTGTCTAAGCGAAACGAATCGCTGTCTTCCTCGGCGGGGTTGCCGAATTGAGAAGGACGAAGAGCGGACGCGGGATCTGTGAATTGCGGACGTGTGAGATGCATGGTTTCGCCTCTCGAAATGGCCTTGGGCCAAACACCCTCTGGCGCGAGGCGTTCAGAATACTCACTCAGACGCCGAATTCCAGCCGCGCTTTCTCCTGCAGAGAGCCTTTGTGAAAATGAGTCACTCCTGTTGGGAAGCAGCGACCGGTCTTTGGAGCAATCGCTTTCTGACGGATTCGTTGGACAACTTCAAAGCCCCGGAATGAGCCTGGCCGCCATTTTTGGAACGGAATCTCCGTCCGGAAAATGAGCATCGAAGTCCGTTCTCATCCCGCGCATCGCGAGTCGTTCATAGTCGCTTGAATCCCCAAAATCGTTTTGTCATAGTCTCCGCTCCTTTGGCCTCGGCGGGAGCTGCTGAGGCTTGGTTTGTTGAGAGATGGAGCGTTTTTCCGCGTCCACAGGCGGCTCAACAAACCCGCCGACAGGTCGCCTCTGTCGGTGCTTCCGCAATCCACGCGGGCGATATCTTCGCCGGCGACAACGTGCCGAATGGATGATGGACACACTGTTCGCTGCCAACTCCCTGGCCGAGTTCTTCCAAGCGTTACTAGCGCTCGTGGGATTTCCGGTCAGCGCCCCGATCGCCCACGTCATTGCGGTTGTCACGCATGTGGCATTAGTCGTCGGCTGGTTCGGCTTACCGGCCGGTCTCTTCATTTGGGCCGAGCGAAAAATCTCTGCCCGAATTCAAGATCGCCTGGGGCCAACGCGAGTCGGCGGCAAGTTCGGCTGGCTCCAATCGCTGGCGGATGGTGTCAAGCTGATTCAGAAAGAAGACTTGGTACCGAAGGACGCTGACGGGCTGATGTTTCGGATGGCTCCCTACATCGTCGTGGTGGCCTCTTTGGCGGCTTATCTGGCTCTGCCGTTTTCCGACGGCTGGACCGCCGTTGCGCTGGATACCGGGTTGTTTCTGACTCTGGCGGTGCTTTCGCTGGAAGTCCTGGGGGTGATTCTGGCCGGTTATTCGAGCGGCTCAAAATGGGCGCTGTTTGGAGCAATCCGCGAATCGGCCCAGATGGTCAGCTACGAGATTCCGATGGCGCTCTGTGCTCTGTGCCCGATCGTCACGGCCGGCACGCTGAATCTCAACGAGGTGGCGTTGCTGCAATCGGGTGGCGTCTGGAACTGGAACATTCTGCATCCGTTCAACTTCTTTGCGTTCTTCGTCTACTTCACCTGCGCGACCGCCAGTTGCAAACGAGCACCGTTTGATCTTGCCGAAGCCGAAAGCGAATTGGTTGCGGGCTTCCTGACGGAGTACAGCGGGTTTCGTTGGTCCCTCTTCTTTCTGGCGGAATACGCCAGCATGTTTCTCGTCAGCGGTTTGGCGACGGTGCTGTTCCTGGGAGGCTGGGATGATGGTTTGGGAGTTTTGGCCAGCATTAAAACAGCTTCGCCAAATGGAGCTGTGAGCTTCCTGGCGAACGCTATTGGCTTGCTGTTCTTCTTGGTGAAGGCATCGGTGCTGGTCTGTGTTCAGATTTGGGTGCGATGGACTTTGCCTCGGCTGCGTATCGACCAAGTCATGACCACTTGTTTGAAATACCTGATCCCGATTAGTTGCTTTCTCTTTGCGGGAACGGTCGCGTATCCGCTCGTGCTTGCGACGATGTCCGGCAAGACGTCGATCATCGGTCAACCTGCCGGCGAGCGATTGGTGCAGCCGAAAAAGGCTGCTGGTGTCTCCAACGCCGGGGCGACAACAGAATCGCATCTGCGAATCACGGCGACGGGCACGGAAGGGAGCGGCCGATGACTGCGGAAATCATTCTCTTCTGGTTATTCGCCTTCTTGACCTGTGCCGGAGCGATCATGGTCGCGGCCAGTCAGAACGTTGTTCGGATGGCGTTCTCGTTGGTCCTGACGCTGGGTTCGACCGCAGTGTTGTTTCTGTTGCTCGGTGCGGATTTTGTCGGTGCGACGCAATTGCTCGTCTATGTGGGCGGCACGCTGGTGCTGCTGGTCTTCGGCGTGATGCTCACGGCGACGGGGCCGTTTACCAGGATTAAGAGTTCGCCCGCGGATGCCATCTTGTCCGGGTTGATCGGCGTCGTCTTTCTCTTCATCGTGGCCAGCACGGTCACGGCCGTTAATTGGGATGGAGAGAACGGCATCGACCAAAAGATCGCGATGGGGGCACATGCCAAGGCCGTCGAAGGTGGCTTCAATCCGACTCAGCAAGGAAACACGACTCGGCCGCTGGGCTTGAGCTTTCTGTCGCTGCGTGCCGATCGCGATTTGAAGCTTGATTTACCCAAAGAATCGTCCGCCGAGACCAACACGGCTCCCGTCGTTCCGGGAGTGTCCGTTGTCATGCCAGGCGTCATGCCACCGCCAAAGTCTCCGGTGCCGCTGAGCACCGGTTATCTCCTTCCGTTTGAAATTGTCTCCGTGCATCTGCTTGTCGTGTTGGTCGGGGCGGCATATCTCGCCCGTACCAAGCGCCGAGCCACCACTTAGGTTTGGCAGTTCGCCTGTTTTGGCGGGATTTTCTATGCAACCGACACCGGACAAGTTCTTGTTCATCAGCGCGGTGCTGTTCGTCTGCGGGGTCGTCTGCATGACGACCAAGCGGAACGGCATTGGCATCCTGATGGGGGTTGAGTTGGTCCTCAACGCGGCCAACCTGAACTTCATCACGTTCTCGCGATTCACACCGCTGGGTCTCGACGGCCAGGTGTTCTCGCTGTTCGTGATCGTTCTGGCGGCGGCCGAGGCGGCTGTGGCGTTGGCGATCGCGCTCAATTTCTACAACAACCACCTGACGATCGACGTCGATCGCGGAGATGAGCTGCACGGTTAAGGTGTCTCGATCAATCTGAAATTTGAAATTTTAGATTTGAAATTAGAACAACATGGAATCACTCGGTAACAAACTCTCGACTCTATTGGCCATCGCGTGGCTGTTGCCGCTGTTTGGCTTCGTGGTCGAAGTGTTCGCGATGTCGTGGCCCAACGCCAACCGCAAGAGCAAAGCGGCCGCTTACTTCGCGATCTTCTGCATCGGTTTCGGTTTCGTCTGTAGTTCGATCGCGTTCTACGAGTGGGGTGAAGGGACCGACTGGGCTGCCTTCAAAGCAGTCGATCACGGTCACAGCGAAGTTGCTAATGCGGCAGAACACGGCGAGCACGCAGCGACTGGCCACGACGACCACGAACACAAAGCGGCGACGCACGAGACGCCGAAGCGGACGGTCTTCTCCGGCACGTTCTACAACCTGGCGCAGTTCGGCAACCTGAAGCTGTCGCTCGATTACTACATCGACAGCCTGACGCTGGCGATGTTCGTGATGGTCACGCTGATCGCGACCTGCATTCACATCTTCGCCACCGGCTACATGGCTGAAGAACTGGTTGACGATTACGTCGATCATCAGGTCCACACGCACGATGGTGGGCATTTCCATCGGCCGGGCCGGTTCTACAAGTTCTTCTCGTATATGTCGCTGTTCTGCTTCGCGATGCTCGGCTTGGTACTGGCCGGGAACATTTTCCAGGTCTTCATCTTCTGGGAGCTGGTTGGCATCTGCTCGTATTTGCTGATTGGTTTCTACGTCGAACGTCACTCCGCCAGTACAGCGGCGAACAAGGCGTTCATCGTCAACCGTGTCGGCGACTTCGGTTTCATCATCGGCTTGATGATCCTGTGGACGTCGTTCGGAACATTTAGTTTTGATGATCAGCATGAAGTCGATGGCAATGTGAATAAGGTGACGGCCGGGTTGTTCACGATGGTTCGTGGCCACGACGGACACCTTGATCGAAGTTCCGACGGTCAGACGGTGCTCTTGAAGAACGAGCAAGACGTAAATGGCGAGTGGCATGTCCGCAAAGAATCAGATCCCGGTCGCAAGACCATCACCTACACGCTGCTGATCGTCGCCGGTTTGGGAGTCTTCGGCGGCTGTGTCGGCAAGAGTGCTCAATTCCCGCTGCAAACGTGGTTGCCTGACGCGATGGAAGGTCCGACGCCGGTTTCGGCGCTGGTGCATTCGGCGACGATGGTCGCGGCCGGTGTGTATCTCGCGGGGCGGTTCTATCCGATGTTCGTGCCGGAAGTGTTGCTGACGATTGCTTACGTCGGCTGCATCACCGCGTTCGTTGGGGCGACGATTGCGATTGTCGCGACCGACATCAAAAAGGTGCTGGCGTATTCGACGATCAGTCAGCTCGGCTACATGATGCTCGGCCTGGGAGTCGGCGGCTGGGGAGCTGGTTTGTTTCACCTCGTCACCCACGCCTGTTTCAAGTCGCTGATGTTTCTCTGTTCGGGCAGCGTGATTGCCGGCTGCCATCACGAGCAAGAAATGACCAAGATGGGCGGACTGCTTCGCAAGATGCCGATCACCGCGCTGACGATGCTCGTGGGTGTGATGGCGATTGCCGGTCTCGCGATTCCGGGAACGTCGATCGCGTTCTCCGGCTATCACTCCAAGGATGCGATCCTGGCGACGGCGTTGGCGTACACAAAGCTCAATCCGATTCACTTCCTGTTGTTTCTCGTGCCGCTGCTGACGGCGGGGATCACGTCGTTCTACATGTTTCGATTGTGGTTCTACACGTTCCTCGGCAAGCCGCGCGATCAGCATCTGCACGAGCACGTCCACGAATCACCGTGGGAGATGACCGGCCCGCTGTTGTTGCTCGCTGTGCTGGCGGCTGGCTGTGCGATCGGTGGTGAGGACGGCAAACTCTTCAAGATGTTGACGTTCAGCGAGCCGGTCGGTGTCGGACAAGGCGTCGATGGCGCAGCGGCTCATACCGTCTCGTTGCCGGGGCACGCGGCGATTCATGCGTCGCATTCGACGGCTGGTTCCGCAGCGCTGCTGGCGGCGTTCATCGGCATGTCGATCTCGTACCTGGTCTACGGCAAGGGAGTCATCAATCCGGCGGACATCAAGCGGCAAGCAGCGTCGGTCCATGCCTTCCTGGCGAACAAGTGGGGGTTCGATGACCTCTACGACGTGATGTTCGTGAAGCCGGCGCACGTAGTCGCGAAGTTCGCGGCGGCGATCGACAAGTTCGTCTTCGACGAAATCCTGCATACCTTCGTGCGGATGGGCATCGCGGTCTCGAAGTGGGATCGGAAGTTCGACGAAGGCGTCATCGACGGCATCGTCAATCTGATGGGGAATTCGACCTACTCGCTGGGCATCAGCCTGCGAAATGTTCAGACCGGAAAGATTCGCCAATACGTGACATTCATCGCGGTCAGCGTCGTGACGTTGTTCGTGCTGTTGTTCGCGCTGTATCCGAAAGGTTGATCTGAGATTTCAGATTTGAGATTTCCAAGCCAGTGAAAGCGGTGCTGACCCACCGCACTCAATAGGGAAACGGACCATGTTTACTGCGGAAACGCTGACCAGTTGGATCATTTTCGTCCCCACGATCTTCGCGTTCTTCCTCGTCTTCTTCGAGAAGAAGGCTGTCGAGGCGATGCGCGTTTTTGCGCTGGCCGGAACCGTCGTCACGTTCTTTCTGTCGCTGGCGCTGATCGGACAGTTCACGGTCGGTGACGGTGGTATGCAGGGCAAAATCAGTGTGCCGTGGATTGCCAGTTGGAACATCAACTACCAGCTCGGGTACGACGGCATCAGTCTGACACTCGTGGTGCTGTCGGCCTTCGTGTTCCTCGTGTCGATGCTGGCGTCGTGGGGGATCGAGAAGCACGTCAAAGGTTATCTGATCCTGTTCCTGATCCTCGAAACCGGCGTCATGGGTGTGTTCTTCGCGCTGGACTTCTTCCTGTTCTATGTGTTCTGGGAAGTCATGCTGCTGCCCATGTACTTCCTCATCGGCGTGTGGGGCGGCCCGCGTCGCGAGTACGCGGCGATCAAGTTCTTCCTCTACACATTGGCGGGCGGCGTGCTGATGCTGATCGCGTTGCTGATGTACTACTTCGGCAGCGCGACGCCCGAAGCGATGGCGATCACGGGGCATAGCGGCGGTTCGTTCGACCTGCTCAAACTGGCCGAGATGGCTCAGCGCGGTGACATCTTTAGTCCCGGCTTACAAGTCGCGGGATTCATCCTGCTGTTCATCGGATTCGCCATCAAGGTGCCGACGTTTCCGTTCCATACTTGGTTACCCGACGCGCACGTCGAAGCTCCCACACCGATCTCGATGATCCTGGCGGGTGTGCTGCTCAAGCTCGGCGGTTACGGCATCATCCGCATCGCGTTTCCGCTCTGTCCGTATGGGGCGCAAGTCGCCGCATATGCTTTGGTGGCGATTGGCGTCATCAGCATCATTTACGGGGCGTTCGCGGCGTTGGCTCAGACCGACTTCAAGCGGATGGTGGCGTACAGCTCGGTCAGCCACATGGGTTATGTGCTGCTGGGCATCGCTGTCTGGAAGATTTCCGAAGTGACGGGAGTCGCCGAAGGCCGGGACTACTGGCTGATGGGCATGAACGGTGCGATGTTCCAGATGATCGCGCACGGCGTTTCGTCTCCGGGCATGTTCTTTATGGTCGGCGTGATTTACGACCGAGTGCATCACCGCGACCTCAATCAGTTCGGCGGGTTGTCGGGGTTGATGCCGAATTACTCCGGCATGGCGGCAGTGATCTTCTTCGCGGGTTTGGGTCTGCCCGGCTTGTGCGGATTCATCGGCGAAGTGTTCGTCGTGCTCAGTGCGTGGAACTACTCGAAGACGCTGGCCATCGTCTCGGCGGGGGGTGTCATCCTGACGGCTGGCTACATCCTGTGGGCGTTGCAGCGAGTTTATCTCGGCCCCGCCTACAAAGGTCCGCATCCGGAAGCGATCACTCCGATGACTTCTCGTGAGCAGGCCATAGGCTGGTTGTTGATCGTCCCGTGCTTCGTGTTGGGCGTGTATCCGAACTTCGTCTTCAACTACACGAACGATTCGCTGACGAAGTTGGTCGATACGCTCGACAGCGGCTACCAGAATACACCCAAGCCGAACTCCGTGCAGACTACACAGAAATAGAACGCCCGTTGCCACGCTCGGCGTGGGAACGAGGGAATGAGTTATGAACGAAATCGGTTTACTGGTCCAACGCTTGTTGGACGAAACGACGAAGACTTCGGTCGGGCTGTTCGTGCCGGAATTGGTACTGAGCGGCACGATTGTCGCCATGCTGTTGTGCCGCATCCTGCCGTTGTTGTGGCGAGTTCCCGCTCAGTGGATCGCTCTGTTGGGAGCCTTTACGGCATTTGCGTGGACGCTGTGCCAATTCGACCAACTCGTGGGCGGAACACTGCATGCGACGCCCATCTTCACCGGTCTGCTGATGTTCGATCAGTTCGCGACGTTCTTTCGCATGTTTTTGTGTCTGTTCCTGATCCTGACAATCACGTTGACCGTCTTGAGCGGTATTCCCGATCGCGAAGATGCTCCTGACTTCTACACGCTGCTGCTCGGTGCGACGCTGGGCATGATGATCATGGCCTCGGCCAATCATTTGCTGATGGTGTTCCTCGGCGTCGAGATGGCCAGCGTGCCGAGCTACGCGATGGTCGGCTTTTTGAAAGGCCGCAAGAAGAGCAGCGAAGCGGCGCTTAAGTACGTCGTTTACGGAGCCGGTGCGGCGGGTGTGATGCTGTACGGCATCAGCTTGCTGGCGGGTTTGACCGGCACTGGTTCGCTGCCGGAGATTGGGCATCGGCTGAGTCTGATCGTCAGCCAAGGAGCCGGGATCAGTGATCCGATTGTTCGCACGATTGTTCTGGCGAGCTTGATGGTGCTGGTCGGACTGGCCTTCAAACTGTCAGTCTTCCCATTCCACTTCTGGTGCCCCGATGTGTTTGAAGGGGCGGCGGCCGAGGTCGCGGGCTTTTTGTCGGTCGCATCCAAAGCGGGTGCATTCGCGCTGCTGGTGCGATTCGGTTTGGCGTTCTCTGGCGGATCGGCGGCGGTCTCGGAGATCGCGTTCGCGCTGGGCATCGGCATCGGCGTGCTGGCGGCGGCGACGGCGACCTTCGGCAACCTCTCGGCCTACGGCCAGACAAACATCAAACGGATGCTGGCCTATTCGACGATTGCTCACGCCGGTTACATGCTGATGGCGGTCTCTGCGTTGATGGTGATGAAGTTCAGCAAGCATGGCGGAGCGGAATCCACGGCGGTGACGCTGTCGTGCATCGAAGGCTTGATCTATTACCTCTTCGTGTACCTGTTCATGAACCTGGGCGCGTTCGCGATTGTGGCGTTGGTTCGCAATCAAATCTTCAGCGAAGAAATCGAGGACTACAACGGCCTCGCCACGCAATGCCCGTTGCTGTGCTTTGGCATGGCGTTGTGCATCTTCAGCTTGATTGGCCTGCCGCCGATGGGGGGCTTCTTTGCGAAGCTCGTGATCTTCGCGTCGGTCTTCAAAGCGACCTCGGTCCACTGGGCGATGTGGTTCGTGCTGGGTGCCGGAGCGATCAACACGGTCTTTGGGCTCTTCTATTACATCCGCATTTTGAAGGCGATGTACCTCAAGCCGCGTCCAGACGGTGCTCGCAAAGTGAGCTACGACCTGATGCCGGTGGGCTTGTTCGTGCTGATGATCTGCCTGCCGACGTTAGGGCTGGGTGTCCTGCCTGCTCGGTTTGCCGAAACATTCAACAACGTCGCGTCCGTGTTGCTGACCGGCCGTTGAGCCGGAAATCCGAAACTCGAAATCTGAAACTCGAAATCGTTCATGGCACTCTCGACTGATCTGGAAATCCTGAACCGCGTTCTCCGCGAACTGTCGAGCTGCTTCTTGCAGTACGCGGGGGAGTGCTGGCCGTGGACGTCGGCCGGTGTCGACGGTGTGAAGTTGCGCGGCACGGTGATGCAGTGCGTCGCGCGACAGCGGCAGTCGATCGGTCTCGTGGCCGAGCATCTGGCCGCTCACCAAGACCGCGTTGAGTTTGGCAAGTTCTCGGCAGAGTTCACCGACCTGCACTACGTGTCGCTCACGTTTTTGCTCAAGCGGCTGGTCGAGTCACAGTCGAAGCTGGTGGAGTCCATCGACCGCACCGTGACGCTACTTCCCAGCGGCACCGAATGCCGCGAGGTTTTGGAAGTCGTCCGCGACAACGAACACGCCAACCTGGCGGCGTTGCAAGCTCCGTAAGACGGCAACGGAGTGAGTCATGCACCTCGTTGACACGCACGCGCATCTGGACGAGGACGCTTTCAGCCAAGACGTGGATGAGGTCATCGCACGAGCGGTGTCGTCCGGCGTGACGGCGATGCTGGCCGTCGCCACAACGTTGGAAAGTAGCCGGGCGACGATTGCTCTCGCGGCGCGAGTGCCGCAGGTATTCGCCGCAGTGGGCATTCATCCCAACTATGCGGTGCAGGCGAAGCCGGGTGATTGGGAAGCGATCGAAGAACTCGCCACATCTCCGAAGGTCGTCGCGATCGGCGAGACGGGGTTGGATCGGTACTGGGATCACACGCCGTTTGATGTGCAACTTGATTACTTCCGCCGTCAGATTGAATTGGCGAAGCGGCGAGTCTTGCCGTTCATCGTGCATTGCCGCGAAGCGGAACCGGATGTCGTTGCCGTGTTGCGCGAGGCGGCGGGCGCGGGACAGCTCAAGGGGATCATGCACTCGTTCTGCGGCGGCCGAGAAACGCTCGATGTCGCGCTGGAGTTGGGACTGCACATCTCATTCGCGGGGATGCTGACGTTCAAGAAGAACGTTGAACTGCGCGAGCTGGCGAAGTCGGTGCCGTTGGAACGATTGCTTGTCGAGACCGATTCACCGTATCTGGCTCCGCAACCGAATCGAGGCAAACGGAACGAGCCGGCATTCGTGCGGCACACGGCGGAGTGCTTGGCTGAGGTGCATGGCCAGTCGCTCGACGAGATGGCGGCGATCACCACGACGAATGCAATGCGGTTGTTTGGGATTTGAGAGGCGCGTACATTCCGCCCGCGATTTTCCAGTAGCCAATTTCGCCAGAGATTGGGTGTCGCTTGTCACCGCAACCCAAGCTCTGGCGAGCTTGGCTACGAAACCGAGAATGATCCCGCTTCACGCTCTCCCCACCTCACTTGGAGCCTACCGATGCGCAAGACTCTGCCGCTGACTTGTCTGGGACTGACTATTGCCGTGTTGTCGCTGACGGTGATGGGAGCCGATGCTCCGTCGTCGAAGAAAGACTGGCCGGGTTGGCGCGGTCCGAACCACGATGCGATTGCGACGGAAAAGGGATTGTTGCAGAAGTGGTCGGAACAGGGTCCGCCGTTGTTGTGGACGGCGAGTGGATTGGGGGGCGGGTTTTCGAGCATCGCGATTGCGGGGGGTCGCATCTACACGACCGGCAAACGCAAAGAAGGCACCTGCATCGTTTGCCTGGACCTCAGCGGCAAGGAAGTCTGGGCCACCAAAATTGGGGGTGGAGATCCGAATTGCACGCCGACGGTTGACGGCGATCGGGTCTACGCGATGGATCGGCATGGCGAGTTGGCTTGCTGCGACGCGGCCTCTGGAAAGGTGATTTGGACGAAGAGCTTCGCCAAGGAATTTGGCGGCAGCGATCCGAGCTGGGGCTACAGCGAATCACCGCGCGTCGACGGAGATTGGGTGATCGTGACGCCGGGATCGCAGGAAGCGCTGCTGACGGCTCTGAATAAGAAGACGGGAGCGGTGATCTGGAAAACGTCGAACGCGGCACTCGGCAGCAAAGGACACGGCGGCGCGGGTTACTCGTCGGTGATGATCAGCCAGGCGGCTGGCTTGAAGCAGTACGTGACGATGGTTGGCAAGGGTTTGGTGTCGGTCAACGCGAAGGATGGTACTTTCCTGTGGACCTACGACAAAGTCGCGAATGGAACTGCAACCATCCCCACGCCGATCGTGCGAGGTGATTACATCTTTTGCTCGTCTGGCTATGACGGTGGTGGGGCCGCGCTCGTGAAAGTCGTCAAGGATGGCAATGGCGCGATGGCCGAGGAGGTCTGGTACAAGAAATCAAACGAGCTGCAAAATCATCACGGCGGCACGATTCTGATTGGCGATTACCTCTACATGGGTCACGGACACAACAAAGGCTTCCCGGTGTGTGTCGAATTCTTGACCGGTAAGGATGCGTGGCGTCCCGGTCGCGGTCCCGGCGATGGCTCGGCGGCGATTGTGAGTGCCGACGGGCATCTCTACTTCCGGTACGAGAGCGGCGAGATGGCGCTGATCGAAGCGACGCCGAAAGAGTATCACTTGAAAGGGACGTTTAAGATCAAGACGAAGCACTCGCAGAGTTGGCCGCATCCGGTGGTGCTCGACGGCATGCTGTATCTGCGCGATCAGCAGGATCTGCATTGCTACAATGTGAAGAAGAGTTGAGCGCATTCACGGCACGGAGACGGTCCATGACGAAGTTCCTTTGCGTTTGGATTCTCTTGTCTCTTGTCACCCTGTCGCGAGCGGCGGACCCTGGCTGGCAGCCGGTTGCCACCGATCTGTTGCAGCGTGAAAAGACTGGCTTCGGTGGACTCTGCGGCGTGATCGTTGATCACTCGAACGGCAACCTCTTCGTGAATCTGAGCGACCACGGGATGTTTCATTCCAGCGATCAAGGTCAAACCTGGAAGCGCGTCAGCGACACTCAGCCCAAAGGCCGCACGGAGACTCCCGGTTGCTGGCTGCTCGACCCCACGGGGAAGAGCCACCGCATGGCGACGGCCTTGGTCTACGGTTCGCCGATCTCAGTCAGCGGCGACCGGGCTGCCACGTGGAAAACGATGGATGGTAAGTCCGGTCATATCGACTGGTGCGCGGTGGATTGGACCGATCCGGAAATGCGGTTCGTCCTGGCTCTGAAGCACGAGGCGGGCGGCTTGCTGTTGGCATCCAGCGACGGCGGCCAATCGTTCGCCGAGGTCGGCAAGGGTTATGGCACGGGCTGGGTCTTCGACAACCAGACCGCAGTCGTCGCTCAGGCCAAGAGCAAGGAGCAACCGAAACCGCATCTGCTGCGCACCACCGATCGCGGTCGTACGTTTCATGCCAGCGGCGAGTTCAGCCCCGTGGGGATCAACAGTTCTCAGGCATTGCCGAAGTGGCGCGAGGGCACGCTCTATTGGTTGGTGGATGGCGGTCTGATCGCCACGACCGACAAGGGCGAAACCTGGACGAAGATCTGCGCGATCAAGGAGGCCCAATACGGTCCGATCTTTGGCAAGAACGCGCGGCATCTGTTCGTCCTGACGAAGACCGGGCCGGTCGAGAGCACCGATGGCGGCGTCAACTGGTCGCCGCAGATGGCTCCGCCGAAGGAAATGAAAGGCATCGGCGGCCTCAGTTGGCTCGACTATGACCCCCAGCACGACACGCTGTATCTCATGAAGATGGGCAGCGACCTGTATCGCTTGACCCGCGCGAAATAGCAATCCGTGAACCCCTCAGCCGGAGAATGCGCGCCCTGTTCGCGGGCGGCTGACGCCTCAATGAAGGGGACATGGTTGCCTCAGACACAACTGGGGTCGGGAGTCTTTTTCATGCCGCATGACGTCGTTCAATAGGGTTGAGCTTGGGACATTGCGGCATGAAAAAGACTCCCGACCCCTTTCCGAGCAGCCTCTTGTTTGCGACAGGAGAACCGTCTAAGTTGATTCGCGTCGCCGGACCCATTTCGAGCGAGTCTACCCGCCCAGTGTTGTCGCCCACCTGCTTCCTCAATCCCGGACACGCTTCATGTCTGCGAGCCAACGAACAACTTGTTCCGTGGGCCTCACGATTTCCCGTTGGGGCGCGTTGTGGATGGCGTTGGCTGCGGGCTTCACTCCGATCGCTTTCGCGGATGAGCTGCCTGCACGGATCGACGGCTTGATCGCGGCGGCTTTGAAGGACGTCCCGCTCGGCGCGACCTGTGACGATGCCACGTTCGTCCGCCGAGCTTATCTCGATCTGGCTGGACGTATTCCCTCGTGGCAAGAGGCGTCCGCGTTCCTCGACAACAAAGCGGCCAACAAGCGGGTGCAGCTCATCGACACATTGCTGGCCGGCAACGAATATCCGCGGCGGATGCAGGACTTGTTTCACGCGATGCTGATGGAACGGCGCGGTGACAGTCCCGAATGGACGAAGTTCTTGCAGACCTCCTGCGAGGCCAACAAGCCGTGGGATCAATTCGTGCGCGAGATTCTCGATCCCGATCCCAACAACGAGGCGATTCGCGGAGCGGCATTCTTTCACACCAAGCGACTGGACAAAGTCGGCCAGCAGGAGACCGACTATCCGGGGCTGACTCGCGATGTGGGGCGGTTGTTTCTGGGCATGGACCTGCAATGTGCTCAGTGCCACAACCATCTTTTCATTGAGAGCTACAAGCAGGTCGATTTCCAGGGGCTTTACACGGTCTATCAAAACACGTTCATCCGCAACGACCTGAAGTTCCCGGCCATCGGCGAGAAGGTGCTGACTAAGAAGGCGGACTTCAGTTCGGTCTTTGACAAAGTCGCACTGACCACCGGCCCGCGCGTTCCCGGCGGCAAAGAGATCGAGATCCCGATGTTCGAGAAGAACGAGGAGTATCTCGTGCCGCCCGACAAGAAGACCAACTTTCCCGGCACGCCGCGCTTCCGAGCCATGCAGTTTCTCGCGACGGAATTGCCGGCCACCGGGAACAAAGCGTTCGCCAGCAACATCGCGAATCGGTTGTGGTTCGTGATGATGGGCCGTGGGCTCGTCAATCCGCTCGATCAACAGCACGCGGCGAATCGGCCGTCGCATCCGGAGTTGCTGGAACTGCTCAGCCAGGAGATCGTCGCTCAGAAGTTCGACATGAAGTGGATGCTGCGTCAATTGGCGCTCACCGAGACGTATCAACGCGCGACGGTGCTCCCCGCGGGAACCGAGCCTCCCAAGCCGGAGACGTATCGCATCGCGAATGAAAAACGTCTGTCGGCCGAGCAGCTCATGAACAGCGTGCTGGTCGCGACCGGTTCGCGCGACAAGCCGCGCGAAGTTGACCTCGATAAGTTCCGGGCCGCGTTCGTCAAAGCGTTCGGAAACGTGCCGCAAGACCCGGAAGTTGAATTCTCGCCGTCGCTGAAGTCATCGTTGTTCGTATTGAACGATCCACTGGTTCTCGACTGCCTGACGCCTCAGTCGGGCAACTTGGTCGAGCGGTTGCTGAAGACGACCGACTCTGGCGCGCTGGCGGATGAGTTGTATCTCAGCGTTTTGACTCGCAAGCCGACGGACGAAGAACGCGCTGCCGTGGCCGAATACTTGACCAAGAATGCCGAACGCCGTCCTGCAGCCGTCACGAATCTGTCGTGGGCGTTGTTGGCCTCGACCGAGTTTTGTTTGAATCATTGATCGTCTTCATCGTCCTGCCCCCATCGTTCTGCCAAAAGCAGTAGGCAGGACGATGGGGGCAGAACGATGGAAGACCCAAAGGCGAGATGATGACACCGAATCCGCTCTGCAAACCGTGGGAACATCGGCTGTCGAGACGCCAGTGGCTTGGCAGCGCGGCGGGTGCGGCGGCCGGTGCGTTTGGGTTGGGCGACATCACGACGCCAGCGTTCGCTGCGGATCTGAAGAAGAAATACAAGCAGGTTTTGTTCGTCTGGCTCGATGGGGGAATTAGTCAATTGGAAAGCTGGGATCCAAAACCGAACACCGAGTTCGGCGGTCCCTTCCGCACGATCCCGACCTCGATTCCCGGAGTTCACTTCAGCGAGTTGCTGCCGCACACGGCGAAGCAGATGCAACATCTGGCCGTCGTTCGCAGCCTCTGCACGCAGGACGACGCGCACTCGTCCGGCATCGAACGGATTCAGCGCGGCGATCCGAAGAACCGCGGCGTCGTGTATCCGTATTTCAGCGCGGCGGTCACAAAGCTGCTGGGGCCGAACGACAGCGGGCTGCCTCCGTCCGTGTGGATCAAGCCGATGAGCGGTGGATTCATCTACAAGGACGCGGGGTTCCTCGGCCCGCAATACGGGTCGCTGGCTTTTGGCGATGGCAAGCCGCCGGAGAATCTGTTGCGACACTCGTCCGTCAGCGATCAAGATCTGCTGGAACGGAGCCAGTTGCGAACGCTTGCCGACAAGCGTTACTCGCAGACGCATCGTGCTGGTTCGACCGAGGCGAACTCGTTCGTCTACGACATGGGTCTCGAACTGATGAAGCGGCAGGACTTGTTTGATGCCTCAAAATTCTCGCCGCGCGATGTCGAGCGTTATGGCACGCACGATCTCGGCCGACATCTGCTGTTGGCTCGGCGGATGCTCGAAGCGGGTGTGACGTTCGTGAAGGTCAACTCGTATGGCTGGGACTCGCACGGCGACAATTTTAATGGCAGCCTGAGTCTCGTGCGGAAATTCGATCAGCCGTTCGCCGCGATCATTGAGGACCTCGCGGCCTCCGGGATGCTCGACAATGTGCTGGTGATCGCGATGAGCGAGTTCGGCCGCACGCCGCGCGTCAACGGACATCTCGGCCGCGATCACTGGCCGGAAGCGTGGTCGCTGGTGATGGCCGGTTGCGGAGTGAAACGCGGCATCGTCGTTGGTTCGACCAATGACAACGGCACCTACGTCAACTCCGAGCCTTACGACATCGGCCACATGTTCCACACCTGGTTCAATGCGTTGGGCATCAACTCGCAAAAGACCGAATACAACAATGGTGGCCAACCGCTGCCGATCGCGCACGAAGGTTGTCATCCCGTCAAAGAACTTTTGGCTTGAGAAACCAGCGAGTCTGATCGCAGCCTCTGCCAAACCCCAAATACTTGGAACACTCATTGACGCTAATCTTCGCTAATTGATGACCGAGCAACGGGCAGTCATTAGTGAAGATTAGCGTCAATTAGCGTTCCCAAAGTTACTTTCAAAACATGACTCAGCGGACACCACTCTTGGAATCAACGAAGTTCAATGCCGAACGAAACCACTAAACCTCAACCGCCGAAGCCGGTCACAATCATTAAGACCGAACGGCAGATCTCGTCGATCCGCTTCAGCCCTGACGGAAAACTTCTGTTCGCCGCTGGCCGCGACGGGAAGATTCATCGGTGGGACTTGAGCCAGCCGCAAATGCCCGTGGAGGAATCCGCGGACGCGAAAAAGAAAAACAGCAAGCCTTCCGAACCGGTGTTTCCTGAGTTGCCGTCGCTGAGCGGTCATGACGGCTGGGTCTCGCAGATTGCGCTGCACCCGAAGAGTCCGCTTCTTGTCTCCGCCGACACATGGGGCCGGCTGATCGGTTGGTCGACTGCTGAAGAGACGCCGAAGCCGCTCTGGAATGTTCCGGCCGCGCACGACGGTTGGATTCGCCAGATCGCGCTCAGTGCGGATGGCGAGCGACTCGCAACATGCGGACTCGATCAGGCGATTCGTCTCTGGTCCACCGCCGATGGTAAGAAGCTGCAAGAGATCGTCGGCCAGGGCGAGGACGTCTTCTCGTTGGCTTTTCATCCGGATGGCAAGTCGCTGGTCGCCGGCGACCTCAAGGGGATCGTCAAACAATGGGACTTGGCCGACGGCAAAGCGGTGCGCGAGTTCGATGCGAAGATTCTCTACATGCTGTCGTTCATCCAGGATGTCGGCGGCGTGCGCGTGCTGGCGTTTGACATCGCAGGCAAAACGCTCGCAGTCGCCGGAGCGAAACCGGCCAGCGGCGGATTTGTCGAAGCCTTGCCGCTCGTCAAATTCTTCAACTGGTCTGACGGTGCCGAGATTCAGACGTTGAACATCGGCGAGAAGACCGAAGGCTTCGTCCACGAACTTACGTTTCATCCCGACGGCTATTGGATCGGCGTGTGCAGCGGCCAACCGGGTCGGGGTCGCTTTTTCTTTCACCGCACCGGTGAACCACAACCGTTCTTCACCGCCGACAAGCAGATGCCGAATTGCCACTCAGTCGCGCTGCATCCCAGCGGCGAACGCTTCGCCGTGATCTCGAACGCCGGCACATCGGGCCAGCAAAAGTCGAAGGCTCGCGAGGGGATCTATCCCGGCAATAGCTCGCCGATCCACCTCTTTGAACTGCTGCGTTAGTTCTTCCGCCTCCGGGCTTGCCCCGGTGGTTCCCGCGCACTGAAGTTACGGCACGGAACAGGGGGAAAGACGTCCCGATCGAAGCATTGCCGAGCGTTCGTGGCCCGTAGCTACAGAGCGCGGGAACCTCCCCCGCAAGGGGGGAAGCGTTGTTTCCAGGTCAACGAGACTCGACCGCCGATTGCCACAACGGAACAAGTGCCGGGGTGGAGCCGAAGAAGTACATGGCTCGCGGGGACGACATATCCAGCAGCTTGCGGAATTGTGTTTCGGGGTCGCGAGCCTGCGCCGATCCGAGCAGCAGGTCCATCAGCGAGACTGGAAAACTGAATTCGACGACGCGGACTTTGCTGAGCCCCAGCTTGTCCTTCAACGCTTCGAGCGCGACCTCTTCGTCACCGATCTCGTCGATCAAGCCGTTCGCCTTGGCCTGGTCGGCGGTGAAAATCTGGCCGGTGGCGAGCTCTTTGACTTTCGCGTAATCGAGGTCTTTGCGGTTCTCGTCAATGATCTTGATGAAGCGTTGAAAGCTCTCGTCGAGGATCGTGCTCCACAACTCGCGATCGCGATCGCTCAACGCGCGCAGCGGGTCGAGCGAGTCTTTGTATTCGCCGGTCTTCAGCGAGTCGGTCTTCAAACCGACTTTCCCGGCGAGTTCGCTGGCGTCGTAGCGGGGAATGATGACGCCGATCGAGCCGGTCCAGGTGGTCGGTTCGGCAAAGATTTTTCCTTCTTCGCCGCAGCCCATCGCGATGTATACGCCGCCGGACGCCGCGATGCGTTTCATCGAGACATAGATCGGCTTCGTTTTTCGCAGGTCCACCAGCTTGCGATAAATCTGATCGCTGTCGGCCACCAGGCCGCCGGGACTGTCGATGACCAGCAACACACCTTTGATGTTCTTGTCTTCTTTGATGTGCTTGATGGCCTTGAGAAAGTGCCCGGTGAAGGGGGGCATGATGGTGCCGCTCACTTCGAGGACGGCGATCTTGTTGGTCGCCGTCTTGTCGCCGGAGTGATACTTCTCGGTCGGGCCGTCGCCGTTTTGGAAGTACGCGCGGTACTCGGAGTTCAACCGCGCGGAATACATCAGCGAGAAGATCAACGCGACCATCAGCAGTCGCACGAACCAGCGAGTCGTCCAGAACGGTCCCGGCGAATGTTGCTGAATGATGATCGGCGGGGGCGAAGTCGTTTGAGTGACGAACGGCGGAACGGCAGACATAAGGAGAACTCCAAAAATGTTTCAACTCGCACCGAGAATAGGCGAGCGGGGCGGCGTCAGCCCCCCGGTTTTCCGCAGCCAGCGTGATCACCGGGAGGCTGACGCCGCCCCGCTCGCCTATTTGGGTTGAGGAAAGTTGAGAACAGAAGCTTGGCAAACTTTTCCGGCGGCTTCGACTATGCCAGCGAGAGGGTCGGAATCGTTCGCAAGTCCGGCACAGTCGTCATAGGCCGAGCATGTCGGGGTCGATAGTAACTGGCGAAAGACCGGTTGTCGGAACGGGACGGATTATTGGATGGCAGACGGACCCCTGCAATCCCCGCCACGCTCGACACCACACAACGCGAATGGCCCGACAGGGACGCAGGAGCCTCGGCAATGAACAAGACGCATGGATTGATCGCCTCGGCCTGGATGCTCGGCAGCGGCCTGCTGCTGAATGTGAGTCTGACGGCTCAAGCGCAAGACAGCTCCGCCGCGTCGGAGGAGTACTTCTCTCCGCAACGAACGACAGTGGCTCCCACCAGGAAGGCTCCGGGATTGTTGCCCTCCATGATCCGCAATGCCGACACCTCGAAGGGGAGCAGTGTTGTTCGCCCGATTGGTCCCGCGAGCAACTCGCTCAACGCGGGCCGCAAGCTCAACAGCAGCGTTACCTCGTCCGCGCGACCGGCGAATCGCTCTGCGGTGATGCCGGCGGCTGTTCAGCAGAACGGCGTCGCGATCCAGACGGTCAATGAGCAAAGCGACGCGGCTCCCTCGCCCATTCAGAAGCAGCTTGAAGAGCTGTATCGCAAAGACGGCCGGCCGATGCCGCAGATGAATTTCCAGCAGACACCGGTCCCGGCGAATGGCCAAGTGCCGGCTGCCGATGGCAGCGTTCGTCCGAATGCCGTCGCTCCGTCGAATGTGGTGCCGCCCAAGCCGCGCACGTTCCTCGACAAGATCAATCCGTTTAGCCGCCATAAAACCGCTCCGGCCGCGCTGCCGCAGCATCCGGCGAATCCGATTCCGAACAATGCGGCTCGCGCACCGCAGCGAGCGTCGGGTGCCGCGCCCGTTGCGAACGGAGTCAATCAAGCCGGCGCGAATCAGAATCCCGCGAATCGTTTCAACAACGCGGCCACACGTGCGCTGCCGATTCCTCAAGCCGCTCAACCGGCTCCGATTGCTCAGCCCAACGCGGCTCAATCCGGCAATCAGTTGTCAGACACGTTGCCGCCAGTTCCGGGTGATCCGGGTTATCAAGGTTCCGCCGCGAAGATCGGCGGCGAAGCGATCGCGGTTCCGCCAGCTCCGGCCTCGGTCGACGATGCCTTAGAGAACGCCTTCAACGAAAAACTCATCGAGAAAGCCGCCGAGGAAGTCGAAGAGGTTGCGGCCCCGACTACCGAAGCCAAAACCATCGAGAACGACAATCCCTTCAGCGGCCTGTCACTCGACGATGAGTTCGGTCCCGCGTCCAAGCCCGCCGCCAAACCGGCCCACCCAGCAATCACGAATCCCGAAACACCGGCCGCTGACGAACCGATGCCGGAAGAAAAGAGCATCGAGTTGCCGACCGAAGACGAGATCCCGTTGCCTCCCGCCGCGTCACCAGCGGAACCAGTCAAGCAAGAGGTTACCGAGCCGGCCAACGAAGAGGTCAACAACAAAATGAAGCTGATCGCCGAACGTGGCGAGCTGCGTGGGCTGAAAGGATTCTGCCCGGTCATGCTGCGAGATGAACGCGATCTGAAGAACGCGCTGCCGGAACATCACTCGACGTTCAAAGGCCGCACGTACTACTTCAGCAGCGCCGACGCCAAGACCGCGTTCGACGAACACCCGCAGCAGTACGCTCCGATCTCCGGAGGCCAGGACGTGGTGTTGCTCAAAGACAAAGTCACGAAGGAAGGTTCGCTGGATCACGCCGTATGGTTCAAAGACCGGCTGTACCTCTTCACCAGTCAGAAGACGCTTGAGCAATTCGTCGCGACTCCCAAAGAGTTCGCCATCAGCGAGTAAGCCCCCAACGCCTTCTGACTGACACGATAGCCCCGGCCGCGCAAGCGACCGGGGTTTTTTCGTTGGTCTGTGACTGTGATTGTTTTGGGAACCGCGCACGGGTGAGGATGGCATAGACCCCACCGAGCTTGCCTCGGTGGAAACGGGCTTCTGCACTACGAATTCCGCGTAGTGCAAAAGCCTAAAAACCACCGAGACAAGCTCGGTGGGGTTTGGGTCAATGTCCATCGCGTGCGGTATCGCGACTTCTGAAGTCCTTGCCTGCTGAATTCAGAACGAAGGAGTCAACATAAAAAACGTGAGACCGAAGTAGTTGTACTGGTTCGGTTCGCCAATCACCGACAAGCACGGTGCGTTCGGCGCACGGAGGATGTGTTTTTCATCCACGACGGCCCCCGGATAGCCATTGGGGCGATACTCGAACTCGAAGCCGCGGACCGGAGCGACCGGCAGCCGTTCCAAAAACGGACCAACCAGTTCATCCAAGCGATCTGGGAGGCCGCCATGCTCTTTGCGATACGCTTGCAGCGCGAGCGTCAGCCACAACCCACGGCGATGAGTTTCCAATTCCGCCAGCACGGGAAAGAAGCTGTCCCCCAACGTCTGCTCACTCCAACCCCAACCGAGCGAAACCTCCGTCGTTTCTTGCCAGCGTTCGCCGCGCGACGGCGAGTTGTACGGAGCGGCGAGGTGCTCTGGATCGGAGTTTTGAAACAGACGGTCGAATGGCCCATTGAGCTGGCGAGCGTCACGTCCATAATCGCGGATCATTCCGCGGCGCAGGTTGGTGTCCCCTTCAACCGCCAACACCTTGAGTAATCGCTCTCCGCGCGACTTCTCCCAACGCACCCAGTGATACGGGCTGGGCATCCAGCGATACGGGGTTGGTCCGTCGCGCCACAGTTCATCGTGTCTTGCCAGTCCCTCGGCATATTCAGCTCGCAGCACCTCAAACGGATCGACCGCAAAGCTGCCTTCGGCGCGGACCAGTTGAGCGACCGGATGTGGTTCACCGGCATCGGATCGTCCCAAGGCCATCCGCAGTGACGCGGCGGTTTGATCGGGACTCAACGCCCATTCGTGCAGAACATGCAACGCCGCTTGTTGCACATGATTGGACCAATACCAGCGTCCGCGACGACGACCCAGTTGCTGGCCGAAGCGATACAACGCCAGCGCCCGCTGCAACGCTTCGTCAAGCCGATGATTCGCCAACGATTCGAACGCGGACATCTTCAGCAGAAATGCGACCCGGCCGAATTGCTCGCGTGTCGGGTTGTGCGACGGCTCCCAAGATTTCGGCATGACACAGTCGGGACGATTCGCGAGACGCAATGCCTTTTCCAATGCCGCAGCGTTGTCCGTCAGCCAATCTCGTTCCGCGAAGCCGTGCCAATGCGCGTCTTTGATGTGATTGAGCTCCGCCTCATGAATCCGAACAAAGTTTTGCTCCACAGGATTCCGGCGATCAAGCGGAGGCTCCAACGTGCCAACCTGATTGCCGTCGAGAGGCAGTCCAATCGCGCCGCGCCACTTGAACGGAGACTCCAACTGTTCGGCCAACCGCAGCCAATCGTCGCCCGTCTGCCGAGCCTCCGCCGAAGGAGGCAAGGCCGCCCCCCACGGCAACTCGACGAGCGGCACTTCATAAACTCGATACATCGCGATCCCAACAAACGCCACGGGGATCGGCAGCAGTGTCGTTGCAGCGACACGCAACCAGCGCCGCCAGCCAGAACGCTCTTCCAGCCAATCGCTCATGCGTCCCCAACTCGCGGCCAGCAATCCGAGCAACACCGGACAACCACCGATCAGCAACGGAACTCGCCAAATCGAGATCACGAACCACCAGCCGACAGCCACTCCCAGCGCGAGCACTCCCACCAACATCGCCGTCACCGCGCGAGGGATCAGCAGCGACGCCAACTGTCCGACCGCAAAGCACAGCCACACCATGACCAGGCCCCGGCCCATCGCCAGTAACAGCAGCGACACCATCGGCCACACGCCGAGCACTTCATGCAACTGATAAAACTCCGATGGCCGCGTGCCAGTCGCATGAGCGGCACAATAAAGCAGACGGTATCGCCAGCCGGGGTGATCCATCTCGTGCCAACTACCAAGAGGGCTTTTCTGAAACATGGCTTGCATGAGGTTCTGGAGGTCGCCGACTTCAAACTCTTCGTGCTTGATCGCTCCCTCCGCGATGAACGCCGTGAAGCTCAAGAGAAACGCCACCGCCAGCGCGGCAAAACTCAGCCACACAACATGTTTCACCAGCCACATCGCGGTGGGCGAAGCTCCGTGTGCCGCGAAGAACTGAAACCGTTGCTCGCGCTGCTGCCCGTGAAACGACCAGACTCCCAATGCAAACGCCACGAACGCCAACGTCAGCGGCAGTGTGCTCAACGCGAACCGCATGTCCGATTGCGAGTTCGCCGTCCTGACAAGCGTCAGCAGTGCCAGACTTCCCGCCACGATCAGCCCCAAGCTCACCCACCACGCTGATCGCCACTCCAACCACAGCAACCGCCGCACCTCACGCCGCCATGCGGGCAACCATTCGTCAGGGCGGCAAAGGCCCACTTGCCGCAGTATCGAGGTCGTGAAGCTCACGACGCCGGCGCTGCTGCCGACTTCGGCTCGCAATGACTCTGGTACGAGGCTGATGTCTTCGCCTTCCACTCCCGTCACTCGCACCCACAACCGGCTGAAGCGACGCGCGAGCACGACAACCCACTCGATCAGGCGCGGCCAACGATCCTCATCCCACCGCTGCACGAACCACACGCTCATCAGCAGCGGCACCAAGCTCGGGAGAATTCCCAGATGCAACAGACACTCAACCGTACAACGTTCAGCCGGCTGTTTGGGAGAAAGACTTAACAGCCACTCCACGCCCCACTGAGTCAACAGCGTGGCCAACACAGACACCATCAAGCACGGCAACACACGCCGCAACAGCAACGAAAACAACAGGCCCCACGCAAGCAAACAGAACCCCCAAAAAATTGACAGCCGGTGCATCTGACCGACAACTCCGTCGGCCTGCCGAAAGCCGGACGGCTCCAGGATCGCATACGGGTTGTGAGCCCAGATCCGCTCATCAATGCCACTCCCAATGATCGCCACGGGAAACACGATCACAAACATGGTGACGGTCCCCAGCACGATCACCATCAACTTCACGATCCACAACGCCAGCGGTGGCGCGGCCAGACGGCAGAGCATTTGATCGGTCCCCTCTTCACGCTCCCCGGCAAACGCCATCGCCGCGCACGCCAACGAGAACACCACCGGCAACCACAGCGCCGCGCCGAAAAGCAGCACCACTCGATCCCCGTGACGGTTATCGATCAGTGCCGAACCCAATTGCACGGCAAGCGTCATCACCAACAACGAAACCCACAACGCTCGCAACGAGCGAAGTTCTTTCCAAGTCAGGCGGTAAAGCAGTTTGGTATTCATGGCATCGACCGTAATCACTTGAGTGTGAATTGAAAATCGCTCACACGAACAAACGCCACACCGTTCTCATGGTCCCCATCCAGCTTGCCTGGATGGAACCAGAGATGGCGAGCTAACCCGGAAAACTCTTTGCCATGCCAGACCCCATCCGCCTCGTGCGGATGGTGAATCAGATGCTTTGACGTTCGCCACCCCAGTGATCTGCTTCACCATCCGCACGAGGCGGATGGGGTCTGATTCCAGGGAGGTTTGTCGTTCATTAGCTCTCCATCAGTCGCCCCATCCAGACGAGCTGGATGGGGGCGAAAACAATTGATCTGTGGAATTCATCCGTGTCACAAACTTTGAAAACTCAGGCTTCCGATTTCGCCTCTTCCGCAACCGGCTCATCCGCCGGCGTCCAGGTTCCACCCGCGCCCGGCACTTTGTCGGGATGCAGGTAGCCCACGAAAATCTCTTCCAGCGACGGCACGCGCACATCCACGCGACCGAAATCGGCGCGAGCTTGCAGATTCATTAAATCGTCATCGCTCACTTCACGAACAAGAGCACGCCACTGTTGGCCGATGCGCTGCTGGCTGATCAGCCGCCCCGGCACATCCGTCGGCAGCGCCACATTCGCCGGCAGCGTCAGCGTGATCTCGCGCACCGACTGCTTCAGTTCGTCGAGCCGCTCGAAGACGACCAGCTTCCCTTTACGAAGGATCGCCACGATGTCGGCGACTCGTTCAACCTCGTGAATTTGATGGCTCGACAACAACACCGTGCGGCCTTCGGCGGCGACGTCGGACATGCTCGATAGAAAGTCGCGACGCACGATCGGGTCCAGCCCAGAGGTCGGCTCATCGAGAATCAACAACTCCGGCTCGTGAGCCATCGAGACCGCCAGCGATACCTTCGCCAGTTGTCCCTTCGACAGCGTCTTCAGTTTCTGATTCAGCGAGAGGTCAAACCGCCGCATCAGCTTGCAGAACGTCGTGTAAGTGTTCGGTCCATGAAAGCCGGCCGCGAACCAGCCCGCCTCGTCGATCGTCATCCAGCCATACATTTGCGGCTTGTCCGGGACGTAACCAACTCGCCGCCGAATCTCCCGCCCCTGTCGCCGGCTGCTCAGGCCGAGCACTTCCGACTCACCCCGATCGGGGTCGCACAGGCCCAGTAAGATTTTCAGCGAAGTCGTCTTCCCCGCACCATTCTCGCCGAGCAACGCGACGACCGTGCCCGGAGGAGCTTCAAGCGACACGTCGTCTAACGCGACGGTCTTCCCGAAACGTTTCGTGACGTTGGCCAGGCGGAACATGGTTTTCATCGCGTCCCCTTTTCCGAAGTAGGTCAGCCTTTCCAGGCTGACCCGATCAACGATCGACGTGCTATTGCCAATTCGGGTCAGGCTAGAAAGCCCGACCTACCTGCTTCCGGCCGGACTTGGGTTTCGAGGCAGCCAGTTCGGCATCAAACATCTCGCGCAACTCCGCATCCTCAAGCTGACTTTGCCGAGCTTCCAGCAACACCGAACGCAACCGCTCGCGGATCAAAGCGTCGCGATCCTGCTGGCAACGCTTGACCGCTTTCGGGCTGATCTCCAACCCGATGCCGCGGACCATTTCGAGAATGCCTTCGGCTTGCAGTTCGCGATACGCCCGCGCGACGGTGTTCGGGTTCAGTGCCAGCGTCGTGGCCAGTTCCTGCAACGACGGCACCCGCTGACCGGGCTGCAATGCTCCGCTGGCGACGGCGAATTTCACCTGCCGCAAGATCTGATCGTAAATCGCCAACCCGTTATCCGGATCGATGGTGAAGAACATGGCCGACACTCCTAGTCTACTATCGTGATAGCACACTAGCCCTGAGAGGCTCACGGCGTCAAGCGTCGATGAGCAACCCGGCGCTAGCCGCCGGTAAAAAACGCGAGTCGCGAATTCACCGGCGGCTAGCGCCTCGCCGCTCAGTCATGGCGGCACTCAACCCAGCAACCGCTGATGAATCATCGCGTCGGCGGCAATCCACAGCTTGCGCCAACGCGGCAGTGACACATGCTGGCGGAAGACGTCGAACTGGCGACGCTCGATCTCGTGCAGCAGGCCGCCGTAAAGCTGCAACATCGCTTTCAAGATCGGCCGGCCATGCGGCTCCAAGCAGGGGAGTAGTTGCTCGGCGGATGCGTAGAACGACTTCGCACGCTCGGCTTCAAACGCCATTAACGCACGAAAGCGGTTATCGCAGCGCTGAGCGATCAAGTCCTCGACGGTTACGCCGAACCGCTGCAAGTCTTCGGCTGGCAGATAGACGCGCCCGGCGGCGGCGTCTTCGCCGACATCGCGCAGGATGTTCGTCAGTTGAAACGCCATCCCGCAGTCGATCGCGCGCTGAGAGGGCTCGTCGCCGTGAAAGCCCCAGATGTGAATGCAGCACAAGCCCACCGCGCCCGCCACCAGATAGCAGTAGTCGGCGAGTTGATCGAATGTCTGAAAGCGAGCCGCCCCGATTTGAGATTTGAAAGTTGAGATTTCAAATTCCAGATCCGAACGCACGCCACGCACGACTGCAAATAGATGCTCGTGAGGAATCGCGAAACCCTCAGTGACTTCACGCATTGCCGGCAACACTAATCGAGCAGGCTCCGGCCAGCCGCTCATGTCGCTGATCGACCAGTCCGGCCGCATGACATCGGCCAGCGATTGCTGCCAAGCATCCAAGTCAGCGACACGCTCCGGCAGCGAGCGGTTCGCGGCGTCTCCGCAATCGTCGGTCACGCGCATAAAGGCGTATAAGACACACATCGCTCGGTACTGCGGAGCGGGCAGGCCGCAGAACGAATAATAGAAATTGCCGGCCGCCCGCTTCGTCAGCCGCTCGCAGTGGTCGTAGCAGTCGTCGAGCAACGTGCGACTCATGCCGCCACCTTCCGGCCGAGCGCCCGGCTCAAACACTTCAGCAACAGGCCCGCTGCATCCCACTTGGTTACGACTGGCCGCTGTTCCCAAACTCGATAACCGATCCCTGCCACGCGATCGCAGATTCTCAGGCCGCCTTCGCCGAAGAGTTCGATGACCACTTGCAACCGACCGCGCAATCGCGGAGCCAGTTCGCGCACGGCCGACAACATCTCGCGAGCACGTTCGACCTCAAATCGCATCAGTTCGACAAACGCCGCGTTCGTGATTCGACCAGCGAGGTCTGACCGGGAGTATCCGAATCGGTCGCAGTCCTCCAGCGGCAAGTACGTCCGCCCGATGTCCGCATCGCGAGCCACATCCTGCCAGAAGTTGGCCAACTGCAACCCGGTGCAAACGGAG
This sequence comes from Planctomyces sp. SH-PL62, assembly GCA_945893045.1. Classification (GTDB taxonomy): domain Bacteria; phylum Planctomycetota; class Planctomycetia; order Planctomycetales; family Planctomycetaceae; genus SXKJ01. The sequence goes on along the minus strand of CAMDEA010000014.1, from coordinate 12,737 downwards.
TCGGATAACTCGACCGACCGCTCGTCATCACAGCGACACAACCGCAGCACGATTCGACCAACCGGATTCGCGCTGTTCCGGCAATAGCCCAGCAACTCGTCAAAGGTGTTGTACGACGTGACTCGCTGATCCTGCTCGAATGCGGTCAGCAGGTTATCGAACGGCTCACGCGGCAGTTCAAATTCTCGCGCCGTGCGCTGCAACGCCACGAACACCGGGTGAGTCATTTCTTCGCCCGCCCAACACCGAGCCAACTCGTCTCGCCTTTGCGAGAGCATTCGCGTCGCAAGTTCTCGGTCGTTCAAGTTGTCTGCCAAGTCATCCGACGTTCGACAGTAGGCATAGACATTGAAAAATGGCTGCCGTAACTCGCGTGGCAATAACCATGCGATCAACGGAAAGTTTTCGTAATGAGACGTCGCCAAACGTCGGCAATACGCCTCGGATTCGACCAAAACGAATCGGGTCGGCAACGCGGAAGGTTTGTCCCAACCTGGGTATTGGCGATTCAGTTTGTCAAAAATGTCGCTGGTTTCTTGTGGCGTCATGGGATCGTAGGCTACTGCGTCGTCAGTCCTTCGCCCAGCCGATAGACTTCGCCTCCTGCAAAACACCGCCTCTCGATTTTTGTGATTCTCATCCATGCCAGTCCCGCAAGTGGCCATCATTGGCCGGCCGAATGTCGGCAAAAGCTCCATTCTCAATTGGCTCGCTCACAAGTTCGTCTCCGTCGTGGACCCGACGCCTGGTGTGACTCGCGACCGCGTCTCGTATTTGATGTTCGAGGGGGACCGCTACTTCGAGCTGATCGACACCGGCGGCATCGGCATCGTGGACCGCGATGATCTGTCGGAAGACGTCGAACGCCAAATCCAAATCGGCATCGACCGAGCCGACCTGATCCTGTTCGTCGTCGATGGCAAGGAAGGCCCGATGCCGCTCGATCAGATCGTTGCCGATCGACTGCGTCGCATCGACAAACCGAAACTGCTGGTCGTCAACAAGTGCGATTCGCCGAAGACGGAAGACAACATCGCCGAGTTCTACCGCCTGATGAACGGGCCGACGGTCACGACCAGCGTCATCGGCAACCGCAACCGAGACGAACTCGTCGAAGCGATCCTCCAAAACCTGCCGGCCGCGGCCGAGCACGAAGCCAAAGACGGCGCATCGCTGGCGTCTGATCCGGAGCTGAAGTTCGCGATCGTTGGACGCCGCAACGTCGGTAAGAGCACGTTCATCAACGCGCTCGCCGAAGAAGAACGAGTCATCGTCTCCGAGATCCCCGGCACGACTCGCGACAGCATCGACGTCCGCTTCGAGATCGACGGCCTGCGTCTGCTGGCCATCGACACGCCTGGCGTCCGCAAGAAGAAGAGTCTCGCCAACGACGTCGAATTCTACGGCATGGTCCGCGCCCAGAAGAGCATCCGCCGCGCGGACGTCGTCTTCATGTTCTTCGATGCCACCGAGACCGTCTCGCGCGTCGACAAGCAGCTCGTCGATGAAATCGTCTCGCAATACAAGCCGGTGATCTTCGTCATCAACAAGTGGGATTTGGCCAAAGAAGAGCACATGGATATGGAACGCTGGGGCGAATACCTCGGCAACCAATTCGCCTCGCTGCGCTTCGCCCCGATGGCGTTCCTCACCGCGAAGACCGGCAAGAACGTCCACAAGCTGGTGAACCTCGCTCAGAGCATTTTCAAGCAAGCCCGCACGCGCGTCTCGACGGGCGAGATCAACCGCGTGGTCCGAGCGGCCGTCTATCGCAATCGCCCCCCCGTCCGCCGCAATCAAACGCCGAAGGTGTACTTCGCCACGCAAGTCGCCACCGAACCGCCGACCATCGTCTTGAAGTGCAACAACCCCACGCTGTTTGATAACTCGTGGCAACGGTATTTGCTCGGCGTGATGCGCGAAGAACTCCCGTTCCACGAAGTGCCGATCAAGCTCTATCTCCGCCAGCGCGAGCAGTCCGAAGAACGCCGCTCCTCCGGCGAGCGAGACGTTGAACCCACCCCCCTCCAGCGAGGCGTCGCGAGGGAAGCAGCAGAAGAAGAAGAAGTGGATTGGGGCGACGAGGTTTAATCGACTCAAACTGAGCGGTTTTGTTTTTGTCCCGTCAGGGACTGTTGAAAATTGCCCAGCACTTCAGTGCTGGGGATGCGATGCGGCTACACGACTTGAGTCCCGTCAGGGACGACAGAAATGCTCGGCCAATTTCTGTCGTCCCTGCCGGGACTTCACACACTCTTCCCACCTTTTCCCAGCACTGACGTGCTGGGCTATTGTCGAGACGTCCCTAGCGGGACTCAAAAATCGCTCAGTTTGAGTTATCCACTTCATGCACATCGTGCATCACGCCGCGCGGAACGCAGACCACCAGCACGGTCAGATCACCGACCGCCTTGTGCTTGATGCCGCGCGGAACATAGACGACCACGCCCTTGTGCAGCTCGATCTCGGTGCCATCGAGTGTCATCGTTCCTTGGCCGTCGATCACGTAATAGAACTCGTCAGTGTGAGCGTGATAGTGCAGCTTGGCGTCATGGATCTGAACCTGATGCACCTCACCCGCCGCACCGTCTTTTTCTTCGATGAGGCAACGAATCTCGCCGCAGGTCTCGGCCCACGGAGTAATGTCGGCGGGGTCGCGACGCAGGAAGCTGAGTGGTTGGCTCATGTTTTTTTCCGTAGGTCAGCCTTTCCAGGCGGACTCAGGGGACATCGACGTGTTTGCGAGCGTTCGGGTCAGGCTGGAAAGCCTGACCTACGGTTTGTGCTTCCAAAGTCGATCCTTGAGCTGCGGAAACAACTCCAGTGCATTGTCGCGCATGATTTGTTTGCCGATGCGATTCGCGTGCTCTTCCACCAAATCGCCGCGATCGACTTTCTCGGCCAGCACCTCGGCGATGCAGCGGCGAGTCAATTCCGTCGAGCCATAAATCCCCTCGCCGTGATTGCAGTCGCCGCCCCACAGAATGCGGGTCGAGGGCATTTGCTCCAGCCATTCGTGGTAGGCGCGTTTGCCCATCGAATAGCTGAGGCTCGGCAGCCAGACGCTGTCGATCCAGACGTGGTTCCAATGCCGCAGCAGGATCGCGCCGGTCTCGCCGACCCACGGGTAGCCGCCGTGGAACAGGATGAACTTCGTTTTCAGATTCGCCTCGATCAAATCGACCAGCAACAGCGGGTTCGAGGTTTGAATGCGGCCGTGTCCCGTGTGGATCTGGAACGGCAAGTCGTATTGCGCACTCAGTTCGCAGAGCCGCCAGAAGACGAAGTCTTCAAAGTCTTTGATCTGTTCCGGAGAGAGCGCGGTGCCGCGTTTGCCGAACGCAACCTCGGCCCGTTCTTTCGTCACGCGGTCGAACTTGAGCGTCCGCTGATAGGCCAGCGTCGATTTCAGGCAGACTGCTCCTTTGTCTTTCGCTTCGAGAAACAGCCGGTCGAGCACCTTCAAGAAATCATCAAACGAACTCATCGGCAGGCCATGCTTGGCCGCGAACACATACGGGCTGTCGAACGGGTCGTAGAATTCCGACGCATGAAATCCGCGTACCAGCGGCGTCACATTGAAGACGAGCACCTCAAATGGGTACGTCGTCTGAAACGAGAACTTCGCCCAATGCGGATCGTTGAACATCAACTCGATGTTGGCCCGCTCGGTGACGACGTGGTGCAGCCATTTTTGATCGCGGTAGTTGTCGAAGATCTTGCGATCGAGTTCCTTCGCTTGCGCATCGGTCACGCGGTCCCAATCGACGCCATAGAGATCCTGCAACGCGATCTGCGTGTAGCGATAGAAGCTGGTGGCTCGCGAGTTGTCCCAATCGTCCTTGGCCTCTTTCCACCAGTCCGCGAACTCCATCTTCGGCTGCCACGGAGTCAACCGGCCCACCTGCGTCCAATAGCTGTTGCCCCAAATGCTGGCGATGTTCATTCCTTTTCCGCGCGCCGTCTCACGATACCCCGGCAGCCGCTCGAACGGCCACAAATGATCGTGAGTATCGATCGCCGGCACGGCGTCGATCTTCACTTTGATCCGCTTGTAGGTCTCGGTCTGCCGAGTGGCTTGAGCCGACGCAGGCCGTTCCATCGCCAGCCCGCTTACAACGATCACAAACATCGCCAAGAATCGCCGACTCATGACAACCCCCTGTTGGAATTCCTTGTGACAATTTGCGCCTGCTGTTGTTCAAGACTGTTTCAGACGAGAACCGCTAATTGGCGCTAATCAATTCGAGTTTGGATTAGCGAAGATTAGCGGTTCTACTTTGCGCATGCGTTCGTGTGAAACGGTTCCGGCTGCGGAATCTTGACGACTAGCCAAACGAAGGCAACTTCGCGGTTGAGTCCATCGTCCAGGTCGGCCAGAATCAAGCCGACGCTTAGAGCGTTCCCTACCTTAATCTCCCGCCTAGTCTGCTGCCGAGGTTTCCTCATGCGAGTCGCTCGCTGTTTGTTGATTGCCGTCGGTGTGCTCATCGCATGTGTCGCCAGCGAGAGGATCGGTCGCGCCGACGAACTCACTTTCGAGACGCATGTGCGGCCGATTCTGAAAGCTCACTGCTTCGACTGCCACGGGGCCGAAGAAGCAGTGAAAGGCAAGCTCGACCTGCGGCTGGTGCGGCTGATGAAGCGCGGGGGCGAATCTGGTTCCGCCGTCGAACCCGGAAAGCCGGAAGCCAGCTTGCTGCTGCAACGGATCAAAGCGGGTGAGATGCCTCCGGGTCCGACGAAGGTTTCGGCACGCGAGATCGCCGTCCTCGAAAAATGGATTGCGGGCGGAGCCAAGACCGCTCGCGAAGAGCCGGCCGAGATTGGCAAAGGGTTGGGCATCACGGACGAGGAGCGTTCGTTCTGGGCGTTTCGGCCACTGACGCGACCGGTGGTGCCGATCTCAAATTTCAAATCTGAAATCTCAAATTTGAACTCTGAGATTCGCACGCCGATCGACTTGTTCGTGTTCGCGAAACTGCAAGAGCGTGGACTCTCGTTGGGTTCGGATGCCGATAAGGCGACGCTGATCAAGCGCGCGACCTTCGATCTCATCGGCTTGCCGCCGTCGCGGGACGAAGTGGACGAGTTCGTCAACGATCCCGAACCGGATGCCTACGAACGCTTGCTGGATCGGTTGCTGGCATCGCCGCATTACGGCGAGCGTTGGGGGCGGCATTGGCTGGATGCGGCGGGCTACGCCGACTCGGACGGCTATACGATTAGCGATCGGGACCGGCCGTGGGCGTACAAGTATCGCGACTGGGTGATTCGAGCGCTCAATGACGACAAGCCGATCGACGAGTTCATCGTCGAGCAGCTTGCCGGCGACGAATTCCTCAATGGCAAGTTTGGGAACTTGTCGCCGATCGACATCGACCGGCTGACGGCCACCGGCTTCCTGCGCATGGTGTCCGATGGCACCGACGATGGCTCGGTCGATCAGGATGTGGCGAAGAACGCGGTCGTGGCCGATACGCTCAAGATGGTCGGCTCAACATTGTTGGGCCTGACGGTCGGATGTGCTCAGTGCCATGATCATCGGTATGACCCGATCTCACAGGCAGACTATTACCGGCTGCGAGCGATCTTCGAGCCCGCTTTGAATTGGAAGCGCTGGCAAGGCCGCTTGAAAACGCTCTACACCGACGCCGATCGAGCCGCCTCGGCCGCGATTGAAGCCGACGTCGCCAAGGTCGCGACCGAGAAGAACTCGAAGCAAACCGAGTACATGGCGAAGGCTCTCGAATTGGAACTCGCCAAGCATCCCGAAGAGCAGCGCGGCAAACTGCGCGATGCCTACAACACGCCGGCCGACAAACGCACGCCGGAACAGCAACAGCTTTTGAAGGAACGGCCCAGCGTCAACATCTCGCCGGGCGTGCTGTATCAATACCTGCCGAAAGAAGCCGACGAGTTGAAGGGTTTTGACACGCGCATGGGTGAGATGCGATCGAAGAAGCCCGTGGAAGAATTCTTGTTCTGTCTTGCTGAGGAAGACGGCGAACCTCCCCCAACGCACTTATTCCACCGCGGCGATCATCGCCAGCCGAAAGAAGCGGTCACGGCCGCGATGTTGGAGATCGCGACTCCGCCAGGACAGCGTGTCGAGTTCCCGATGAACGATGGGTCGATCAATTCGACGGGCCGTCGCTTGGCGTTCGCGAAGCATCTCGTCAGCGGTCGCGATCCGTTGTTGCCGCGAGCATTGGCCAATCGGCTCTGGCTGCACCACTTCGGCCGAGGACTCGTCAACACGCCCGGCGACTTCGGCCAACTCGGCGAACGCCCGACACATCCTGAGTTATTGGACTGGCTGGCGGCGGAACTCGTAGGTCAGGCTTTCCAGCCTGACCCCATGAAACCCGAACAGGTCAGCCTGGAAAGGCTGACCTACGGCTTCAAGCATCAGCACCGCCTACTGATGACCTCGACAACCTACCGCCAATCCGCAGCGCGACGCCTGGAACTCGAAGCCGTCGATCCGAGCAATCAACTCTTCGGCCGCATGAGCGTGCGACGGTTGGATGCCGAAGTGCTGCGCGATCGAGTGCTCGCCAGCAGCGGGTCGCTCCAGCAAGCGATGTTCGGCAAGCCGGTTGCTGTCGCCGAGGATTTCGTGGGACAAGTCATCGTCAACGACACGTCTCGCCGCAGCGTTTACGTTCAACAAAAACGGAGCAAACCCGAAACGCTGATGCGCGCCTTCGACGCACCGGTCATGGAATGCAACTGCGACAAACGCCCGACTTCAACCGTCGCCACGCAATCGCTGATGCTCATGAATAACGAGTTCGTGCTGAAGCAAGCCGCGCTGCTGGCCGAACGTGTTCGCCGCGAAAGTAGCCCGCTCTCGCCGAGAGCGGAGTCTGCGGACGCTGCGTTGCGAAGACAGTTTCCCGATCTCGACTTACCGGCCCTGAAAACCGCTCTCGGCGAGAGCGGGCTACCTCTGCGGCCGAGCGACCTCTGGCAGATCGGCTATGGCGAGTTCGATGACTCGACGAAACGGACGAAGTCGTTCACCAAGTTCGCGCATTGGACCGGCTCGCAATGGCAAGGGGGGCCGATCGTTCCCGATCCGACCATTGGCTTCTCGTTTCTGAATGCGTCCGGAGGTCATACCGGCAACGATCGACAGCACGCTCCGACGCGCCGCTGGACCGCGCCGCTGACTGGTACGGTTTCAATCACTGGCAGCCTGCATCATCCCAGCGAGAACGGTGACGGCGTCCGCAGCCGAGTCGTCTCCAGCCGCAGCGGCCTCGCCGCCGAATGGATCGCCGAGCACAAAGCCGTCGATGCCAACATCGCCTCAATCGAAGTTCAGCCGGGAGACACGCTCGACTTCATCACCGATTGTCGCGAGTCGGTTACGTCCGATTCGTTCGCGTGGTCGATCACAATCAAGCTCAAAGCAGCCGATGGCAAAGAAGTCTCATGGCAAGCCGACAAAGGCTTTCCTGGTCCAACTCCTCCGCCGCTGACGAATCAAATCGCGACTGCTTGGAAAATCGCCTATCACCGGCCGATCACGCCCACCGAATTCGCCGCCGTGTGCGGATTCTTCCGCCAGCAGTTCGCCACCTTGTCCGTATCGCCTGCCAATGCCGATCCTGAATTGCAGGCCCTCACTGACCTCTGCCAAGCGATCCTGAGTTCCAACGAGTTCTTGTACGTGGATTGAGGAATCAACGATGTCCGACGACGCCCTGAGTTTTCGACCGACTCGCCGCGAACTGCTCGTGAACAGCACGCTGGGAATCGGCTCGGTCGCGCTAGCGTGGTTGCTCCAGCAGGAGAAACTGTTGGCGGTTCCACCGACCGTGAAGCTCAAGCCGCAGTCGTTTGATTTGCTGCCGAAGCGGCCGGCGGGGCAAGGCCAGGCGCGAGCCATGATCTCGCTGTTTATGCACGGAGGTCCGGCGCACATGGACCTGCTGGATCCAAAATCGGAACTAACGAAATTCAGCGGGACCGATTACCCAGGCGAGGTGATTTACAGCTTCGTCAATCGAGCCAGCAAGAAACTGCTCGGCTCGCCGTGGCAGTTCGCGAAGCATGGCGAGTGCGGCACCGAGGTTTCGGAACTGTTGCCTCACACGGCGAACGTCGTCGATGACTTGTGCGTGATTCGGTCAATGCACTCCGGCCACAACGGCCACGAGGTTTCCATTCGCTATTGGCAAGCGGGCATCCCGGCGGTGACCGGCCGGCCGACGCTCGGAGCATGGCTGACCTACGCGCTCGGCAGCGAGAGCCAAAGCCTGCCCGCCTACATGGTGCTGAGCGATCCCGGCGGGCATCCTGTCGATGGCGTGCTGAATTGGTCGAACGGATTCATGCCGCCGCTGTTTCAAGGGACGGTGCTGCGCGCTCAAGAGCCGCGCATCCTCAACCTCGACCCGCCGCCGCATCTGAAGGGAGCGTTGCAGGCACAGAATCTTGATTTGCTACGGACGCTGAATCGCCGGCATCTCGAACTGCATCCGGGCGAGGCGGACCTCGAAGCTCGCATCCAATCCTATGAGCTGGCCGCGCGCATGCAGACCGAGGCGAAAGAGGCTCTCGACTTGTCGCATGAGACCGAGGAGACACAGAAGCTCTACGGTTTGGACAAAGACGAAACGCGCGAGTACGGCACACGCTGCCTGATCGCTCGGCGGTTGATCGAACGGGGAGTGCGTTTCGTGCAGTTGTTCCTGGCGGGCCAACCATGGGACACCCACACCGGCATCCGTACCGCGCTGCCAGCGATCTGCAAGCGAACCGATCAACCTGCGGCTGCCCTGATCACGGATCTCAAACGCCGTGGCCTGCTCGACACGACGATCGTCCACTGGGGCGGCGAGATCGGCCGCCTGCCCGTCACCGAAGGCGAACCCGCCACCTGCGGCCGAGACCACAACGGCCAAGGCTTTTCGACGTGGCTGGCCGGCGGAGGCATCAAGCCCGGCATGACTTTCGGAGAAACCGACGAGTTCGGTCATCGCGCCGTCAAAGACATCGTTACCGCCAATGATTTCCAGGCGACGCTGCTACACCAGTTCGGCCTGGACCATGCGAAGCTCAGCTTCCTGCATAACGGCCAGGAACAAACTCTGACCGCCAAACGCGATTGCCGTGTCGTCCGCGAGATTCTGAATCACGGTTGATCTCCGGTTGCCGAAACACTGGAGGGGATACCCCACACAGCCTTCGGAGAGAGACACTGGCGAGCGGGGCGGCGTCAGCCCCCCGGTGCGTTCGTCACAAGACCGGGGGCTAACTCAGATTATTCATGGCCGCGATGTAACCCGAAGCGTCAGCGAGGGAGTCATCACACACTCCCTCGCTGACGCTTCGGATTACATCGCAGCACGCTGCTCTCCCCAATGAGTAGGCTATGAATAATCTCGGCTAACGCCGCCCCGCTCGCCAAAGTCTCATTTTCAGCCGCGCTAAATAATCCCCGATCATTTCGCCGGTTGGACAACAAACCGATAAGCCCTGGGCTTCGCGACCAGTCGTTGCAGTTCTTCGATCCGCGCGTTGGTTGGCTGCGTCGCGGTCGCTAATTCTCCGACCAGCGGACTCGTGCCAAGGTGCAGCCGTCCGAGCAAGTTGGCCACTTCGAGTTCGCTGCGAGCGTTCGTCAGATAGACGAGCGCATCGGCTTGAGCATTCCACGGACCGCCGGGTTGCCAAGCGTTCGCCGTCGTCGATGCGATGTTGACTCCCTCGCGGAATTGCGCCGCCGTGAACGAGCCGACCGCGCGATCATCTGCCGAGACGTCGTACTTCCCGGCCGGCAAGTTCTTCACGTTCAGCAGATACCGGTTCAGCTCGTTCGGCACCGGCACGAACCGGTAATGCAACGCGAAGAAGATGCCATGATTGAACGGCAAACCGTTGTCGAGTCGTGTGAACTCCAGCCGCCCGTCTTCGCGGTTGATGTGTGTCACCTCGCACCCGTCAGCGGCCAGTAACTTTCCCTCGGCGAAATCGAGCGTCGCGGACGAGACCTCCGCCGGAGCACCCAGCCCTTTCAAAATCGCAAACGCCATTGCCAGTTGGCCGAGATCATTCAGATGCACTCCATCGGCGGCGTGCAGCGAATCCAGCTTTGTCTCGTCTTTGACTTTGTTGGCCTCTTTGAGCTTCTCGTTCCACGCCCAGACGCGCTTTTGAATCTCACGCATCGAGCGTTGCACGTCGATCGCTTCGCCTCCCAGCGATTTCGATAGCGCCATTCCCTCGTCACACATCTTCTGAAGAAAACTCTCTTCGCTCTTCGCCGGGTCCGCCCCCGTCACCGCCGCCGAGCAGAGATAAACCCGCACGCCCTTCTCGCGGCACGCCGATACGATGCCACGCACGGCGTCGAGATACTTCCGTTTGTGTTCCTCATCCGCGTACACGCCCCAGCCAATGTCGTTCATCCCGAACGCCACCGTCAGCACGGTCGCCTTGTGAGCAAACACATCCCGCTCCAATCGCTTCAACCCACCCTCGGCCGTGTCGCCACCGAACCCCGCGTTGATGAACCGCACCTTCCGGCTGGGATAGCGCAGCAGCGTGTAGTTCTCAATGAATTTCCCGTAGGTCCGCGCCGCTGTGATGCTGTCTCCCAGAAAGACGACTGTGTCGCCGTCTCGCAGCGCGAAGTCATCTGCCACCGCACGACCCGCTGAGACGACGAGCAGGACGCCCAAGAGTTTCAGGCCGACTTGAAATGGTCGCATGGGGAAACCTCCATCTGCCGAAAAGTCGGCGGCAACTTGGACACTTCTCGCTGATTCCAACTGTAGTGATTACGCACATGATCGAGCTGGCGGGCGAGAAGTCGCGGGTTGATTGCACGAGCACCAAAGGTGCGTGACTCGATAGCCCAGGCCAACGGCCTGGGTCAAAGATTCGACAACACGACCTCAGCCCCAACGGGGCGTGACTCGAATCAAGACTCAGAGTTTCGCCCCGATGGGGCTGTAAATCGTCTTGATCGACAGACCCAGGCCCTTGGCCTGGGCTATCGAGTCACACACCTTCGGTGCTGAAACAGTACAGTCGGCTTCAGCCAGAAGAGTCGCACACTTTCAATTGGAAAACGTGCTGATCACCAGCCGTCATTCTTCCAAAGTCGGTGCCCAAAGAAAAACGCCTCGACCAAGTTGGGCGAAGCGTTTTTGTCCGGCTCGCGCGCAAAGTGTGTCGTACGCCCGTGCTTCGCACTGAGCGCGCGTCTCAAAACGCAAACGCCCCGTGGTTCTCAGGAAACCACGGGGCGTTTAATGTTTCGTTTTGGAATTTCGTCAACCACCGATTATTGGAAGTTATCGGATGCACGTTGACCGTTGCGCTGGCCGTTCGGTGTCATTTGGCTGGCATAGATTCGAAGACTAATTGAAACGTTAATAGACTCTACGCGACCATCGCAATATGCCATATTGACGATGCCCGTGTGATTTGAAATTGGCCGAGGAGCCAAGCCAATCCCAGCAACGGCATTCCAGTTAGGAGTCCAACAACTCGTTGCTGTTCCGGAGGTCGGATCACAAGGGTTCGGCTGCAAGACCAAATCTAAGCGAGTGGTGCTTGTAGTCGTTGTGGTATCCAAAATAGCAGGCTGTAAAGCCCCTGCGGGATCAGTCACAAAGATACCAAACGCAAGCGCCCCAGTATTGGTATTAGCTCGGTTTGCAGCGTTGATCCAGTTATCAGCCTGGTTGTTTTCAGAAAACATATAAGTGTTCGAAGCGCCGTCTGCCTCAGTAATGAAGTCAAGCGTCGACTGCGAGCCCAAGTCGCTATTGGTATAAAGAGCCGCGTTTCCGCCAGTTGCATTCCGCCAGAATACTCCAGTTGAACGCGCGATTGCCAGGTCCGCTGAAGTTATTCCGCTTCCATCCCAATCGATTCGGCTACCATTGTGATTAGCGTTGTTAGTCCAATCTGCCAGTAACATATAACCGGCATTGGCGACATAAGACATCCCGCCATTTTGGCTGGCATGGTTGACATCGACAGGGCACGTTAGCACTTTGAGAATTGGAACTTTAGTGGCTGAACTGACATCAAATGGCGTACTCGGTGACGTGGCTGGGTGATCCGAAATGGCTCGAAACAACGCTGCGTTGTCGAGGTACGGGAAAAGCTGGACAATCCAGCCGTATGCTGACGCTGTTGAATTGTTCGAGGTATCCAATGATGCTCCATGCTGTCGAACCAAGTTTGGGATTTGCCCATTATTTGCTCCGGCAAAGGCCGACGTCGCCAGCGCAAGTTGTTTCAAATTGTTCGTGCATTCCATGCGTCGAGCGGCATTGCGAGCGCTCTGAACGGCCGGGGCGATCAAGGCGACCAAGGTGGCGATGATCGAAATCACCACCAGCAACTCGATCAGGGTGAACCCCGCGCGTCGAGGCGAACGAATGAGTCTGTGGGTCAGTTTCATGACGAGAACTCCTAAAACGATGGTGGTCGATGGGCGGATGGCAAGATGCTAGGGAAACTTTTCGCGACAAACAACCAGAGAAATTTCAACGGGTGAATGACTTGCGTCGATCCGTTCCCCAAAGGTCGCCGTCAAACTCGATCACCGGCCAAGGCGGGCAAACTCCATGCAGCGGGTCGAGCAGGTTGGGTCTTCTGGCTCCGGCGAAGACCGTTTCAGAACAATCTAGGCACCAGCCTCGGAATCTGTGACCGTCGCAGTGAAGGCTTTCTATCAGAGCGAGGGGTCAGGCACCGCAGAA
>CAMDEA010000013.1 GCA_945893045.1 Planctomyces sp. SH-PL62 | reverse complement strand
GCGACGGTGGCTCCGGTCTTCAGGCCGAAGCGTCGGATTTGGCTGGGCGAGACATAGATGTCGTCGGGGCACGGCAGGTAGTGATAGTCCGGGCTGCGGAGGAACCCGAAGCCGTCGGGCAGAATCTCCAGCGTCCCCTCGCCGAACATCAGGCCGTTGAGCTTCGTCCGTTCCTTGAGGATTTTGAAAATCAAATCCTGCTTCTTCAGGCCGGAGTACTCGGTCAGCCCCTCCTTCTTGGCGAGTCCGAATAGCTCGTGCATGGTCATGCGCTGCAAGTCGGCGATGTGGACTTCGCCCTTCTTGATGTCTTCGTAGCGCTGGTCGGAGGGGAACTCGAAGCCCTCATCGTCGGGCGGGAGTTCGTCTTCCACATAGCCGACGTGGCTGGCGAGTGTTTTTTGTGATTGAGATTCGATCATGTGGGCCTCGGGACGTGTCGTCCGCAGAAATGAAGTGAAGAGTCGGGGGCGGGAGAAGTTCCAATTTCCAAAACCCAATGTCCAATGAATGTCCAAGCCCCAAATCCCCAAAAGGGCTGGCATTCAAGTTTGGTCATTGGGATTTTGTCATTGGGATTTCATTGGACATTGAGATTTGGAAATTGGTCATTACTTCGCACAGTTGTCTGGCCGCGTCGTCCACGTTGTTCGAGTTGTCGAGGACCGCATCGGCCGCCGCTCGCTTGCGAGGCAGGGGCCATTGGCTGGCCTCACGTTTGGCGAGTTCTTCGGCCGACCAGCCTCGCCCCGCTTGTACGCGAGCGATTCGATCGGCCTGCGGCGTGTCGATGAAGACCACCACATCACACAGGTCATTCCATCCCGCCTCCAGCAGCACGGCGGCGTCGAGCACGATCGCCTCGACGTTCGCTTGCCGCCGCAGTTCCCGAATCTCCCGCTCCAGGAGCGATCGGATTTCCGGATGCACGATGGCTTCCAAATCCCGCCGAGCGGTTTCGGCCGCCGCGTCCGAGCCAAAAACGACTCGCCCGAGCGCCGCGCGTGAGATTTGTGGGTTGGCTGTCAGTTCGGGTGGCACGCTCTGACCATCGGGAAGGGCGTGGTCGTTAGCGTTCGCATCACACGCCCTTCGATGACTCAGGGACGTGCCACTCTGTACTGAGATTTGTGGGTTGGCTTGGGAATCAGTTTCAAACACGGTTGGTCCGAAGCGTTTCAGAATCCGTTCTTGGACGTTCGGAAGATGGAGGATTTGGTGCCCGAATTGGTCGGCGTCGATCACGGCGATCGGACGAAACGACTGAAGGCGTCGAGCCACGGAACTCTTGCCGGACCCGATGCCACCAATCACGCCCAAAACGGGGATGACTTTTGGCTGGGAAAACAAAGGATGAAAGACTCGAAGAGGAGGAAGGAACTGGGAAGGAATTCGTTCGAGGGATTAGGAGAATCCGGGAACGAGGAGGTTTGTGAAGAAGCGTTGCCAGGGCGTCCAAACCAGAAAGGCTTGGAGGAGTGCGGGAACATCGTGCCGAGCCATGCGGCCGGTGTCAACGATCAAGATGTCTCCATTTTTTGCCCTTCATTTTTCGCCAGCTCATGCGGAAGGAAGGCGGGGCGGCAAAAGATGAAGGGCGAAAAATGAAGGCCGAAGACTTAGCTTTTGATCGTCTTCAAGTAGCTCGCCAGGGCTTTGGCAAATTCAGCCATTGAGGCGAAGCGGTCGGCGGGAGATTTGGCGATCGCTTTCAAGCAGAGATCCGACAGCGTCGGGTCGATCTGCGGGCGATGTTCGATGGGCGGGATCGGCTGCTGAGTGTGGACGTTCCTGAGCACCTCGCCGACGGTTCGGCCGGTGATGGGACGCTCGCCGGTGAGCATTTCGTACAGAATCACGCCGAGAGCATAGAGGTCGGTCAGAGGGCCGATCTCGTCCGAATGGCCGACGGCCTGTTCGGGAGACATGTAGTACGGCGTGCCCATCAATTGTCCGTCTTGCGTGAGTTGCGGCTCATCGGGCATATCGAAGTGCGCGAGGCCGAAGTCCATGATGACTGGCTGATGGCGCTCCTCGTCGATTTGGATGTTGTCCGGCTTGAGATCGCGATGCACGATCCCTTTCTGATGCGGCTCGAACATCGCGGTGGCGATGAGTTTTGTGATGAGCACCGCCTGGCGAATCGGCAGCCGTTTGTGTTCGTTAAGAAAATGACTGAGCGGCTTCCCTTTGATGTGCGCCATGACCAGAAAGTATTGGCCGGGGACGTCGTTGACTTCGTAGATCGGGCAGAGGTTTTCGTGTCGCAATTGGGCCGCGGCGCGAGTCGCTCGCAGGAAGCGTTCGATGTCTTGAGGGGACTTCAGCCGTTCGGTGTGCGGAATCTTGATCGCGACTTCACGGCCGAGCTTCGGATCACGAGCTAAGAAGACGCGACCATTAGCACCTGCTCCGAGTTCCCGGATCACCTGAAAGCGCCCCAGCGACGACTTCATCGGCGTCGAATTTGGCCCCGGCGTGAGCGGCTCGGAATCCGGTGCAGTCTCGAACGGTTCGGTGGTGTGCTCGTTGCGGACGTCGGTCGTTTCCGACGCCTCGAATTCCGCGAACAGGCGTTCGACGATCTGCTTCTGTTTGGGGAATCGTTCGAGAAACTGCCGCCGGAAAATGAACAGCGGCTCGCCCTCATCCAACTGCGCCGTCAATTCGACTCGAAGCAACGCCGCGAACAGCGGTTCGCGAACAGCGGGCGTGACTTCGTTCAAGTAGTCTTCGATTTGTGGACGCACGCCAGCTCGCAGTTCATCGCTGAAGCGCATCAGGCATTCGCCGATCGGATCGTTGATCGGCACGACCGCGACGGCTCGTTGACTGGGCGGCGGAGCGGGAACCGGCGTAACTGGCGTCGGGATTATCTGAGGGCGCGAAGCCGCAGGCGGCACGAACAGTGCCGGCATCTCGTATTCGGTCTCTTCGACGTTATCGGGCGAATTCGCCATGTCATCCACTCGATGGTCTAGGCCCGCATGGATGCAACGAAGAATCCAGCAACCAACACCGCAGATCGCTTCCGGTACCGGAAAAACTCCGGTCACCTAAAAAAGAATAGCACCACGTTGTCGTGACTCCCAATGCCACCAATGCCGCATCGCTTGAGGGCTTCCCGCAGAGCGTGGGGAAACTTATTGCCTTTCCAATTTCTTGACCACATCAGCCAGCGGAGCGGCGGACTTGGGACTCGCCGCCCGAAAATCTTCGCCGACCAGAGTCGCTAGAGTCGCCGCGATCTGGCTGAGCGTCGCGTTCACATCCGACCGAACCCCCAACGCCGGCGTGTCCGGACCGAGCACCGCCGACCAGACGAACTCGGCTCCCTCAACCTTCGCCCCGTGATCGGTCCAATCACGAATCGTACTCCCTCGGCCATGATCGCAGCCGAGCACCAGCGAAGTCTGGTCCTTGTATTCGGGCAACGACTGCAACAACTCCCACAGCTTTGCGACGAAAGCGTCCGATCGATTTGCCGCGTGCAAGTAGCGGTCGTAACGTCGTCCGTGCCCCCACTCGTCCGTCTCGCCCAGTCCGATGAAGAGGACTCGCGGCTTGTGCTTGAGCAGATACTCGCGCGCGACCTGCATCGTGATCACGTCCATTTGATTGTCCGGCCAGAGCACGACGGTGTCGGCAATCATCTCGTTGAGCATCTTCTCGCGATCGGTAAGCGAGTTCCCCGGAATCGGTCCCGGCCCCGCGTGGACGTACACGCCGCTCCGCTCCTGATTGAGGATCGAAGGAAACACATCCCACGTTGCGATGGCAGCGACTCGCTTCTCGAAGCCGGGACGGCGATTCAAGAACTCCAACACATTGACGTGCGGGTTCGGAAACTTCTTGTTGGAGTCGATCCCCTTGTCGTCCGCGAACCCGCAAAACATCTCGCTGTAACCGGGGTACGAGAACTTGTGCGTATTCTCCATCTTCGCCGCTGCGTTCGCCGACGGGTCGCCAAAGATTTGGCCACGCTTCGCGATCGTCTTCCACACAAAGGGCAGCAGCACTTCGCGACGTTCGACGTCGGTCTCTCGCCAGTAACGCTGTTTGGCTCCCTCGACATCGGCAACTCCGGCATCCTTCGCGATCAGGATTTCCTGAGCACCGCCAAACATCTCCTGCCAGCGGAAACCGTCCCAAGTGATGTAAATCACGTTGCGGCTCTTTTGGCTTGCCGCAGCAGACGGACTCGCCGTCGTTTGGCCAAAGGCCGATGGGCAGACCAGCGAAAGCGAGATCAGCAAGACACTCCAAATTCTCACGATGGATTCCTCTCCGTTCCGTTACCGACGTTCACGATTGCCATCACGGTCGATACCGTGTCGTCGCGAGGGGCGAGAGTGGACACGCACCGCCACAGAACCTCAAGCGATCGGCTCCACGAGAAGCGGTTCTGATTCGTATCACTCCGACAAGAGGTTTCCATGCAACGCCAACTTCTTGGAATCCTGGGCGTGCTGCTTCTGGTTGCGACCTTGGTGCTGGTGTTCGCACTCACTCGCGAACCGAATCGACCCCCGCCGATCAACGCGGCACCGAATCAAAAGGCAAAACCTGTTTCCCCCAGCGAGGTCAGATTCGTGGTTCCCACTAAAGTTCGGATTGTGTCGCCGATCAAATCCGACGAAGTGGTCATCTTCTATCCGACCCTGGCGTGGTTTGTCGGCATCCCGCATGAGCCGGAAGAAAACAGCAATCACTTCGAAATCGAGATTCACGGCTGCATCTTTGAAGCCGGCAAACATGCCGCCGGAATCAAGCTGATCCGAGAACTCACCGGCATCGACGAATCAAAGCTCAGCGGCGAAGAGGCGATTCTCTTCCAACAGCGGGCCGAGTTGTTCGCCGTCGATCACGAACGAGGAAAAGCCATTCCGGTTCGCATCGGCGATCAGACCTATCTGCTTCCCGAATCGGAAGCGAACGGACATTTCCAAGCCCGGATTCGGACGAACGGCGTGCCGCTCAAACAGATGTCGGGAGAGACGTTTCGGGAACTCAAAGTCGAAACGGTCCTGCGCGACGGCGACAGCCGCGAGTTCTCCGGCCGAGTGCATCTCGCCCCTGCCGCGCCGCCCGTCGTGCGAGTGATCTCAGACATCGACGACACGATCAAAATCTCGCAAGTCCGCGACAAGCCGGCTCTCCTCTTGAACACCTTCTGCCGACCATTCCGCCCGGCCCCCGGTATGGCCGACATGTATCGCGCTTGGGAGTCAGCCGGTGCTCGGTTTCACTACGTCTCCGGCAGTCCGTGGCAACTCTATCCACCGCTGGCCGAGTTCATTCGCGACCACAATTTCCCAGCCGGCTCCTTCCACATGAAGCTGTTCCGGCCGACCGATCGCTCGGCAAAGAACTTGTTCGGCTCACAAATCGAATACAAAAAGAACGAGATCACAGCATTGTTCGAGAAGTTCCCAAGAGACCACTTCATCCTGGTCGGCGACTCCGGCGAGCAGGACCCGACGATCTACGCCGACATCGCACGAGAGAATCCTCAGCAGGTGTCCCGCGTCCTGATTCGCAACGTGACTGACGAGCCTCTCGACATGTTTCGCGAGACATTCACCGGCCTGCCCGACGACCTCTGGGAAGTGTTTCGCGAAACGACGGAGATTAAGTTTCAATTGAAGGCGAAGGACTAACGTGAGTTTGGTTGAGACGAAGAGGGCGAAGTCTTTGATACGAGTTGTGGAAGCGTGAGTCTTCCGGTCGCGGCTTCGCACACGGATGCGAGAGGCGCACACGGATGAGCCGATCAATCCTCATGCCTTCATCCGTGTGAGCCGTCTCGCATCCGTGTGCGAAGTGCCTTTCAAAAAAGGATACCCCATGAGCATCTGGCGCTGGGCCGACTTAATCGACTTCGTCCCCGAGCACGCGCGCATCACGTTGGGCGAGGGACAGACCCCGCTCGTCCGCTCGCGCCGCATCGGGCCAAGTGCCGGACTGAAGAACTTGTACTTCAAACTCGACTTCGTCAGCCCGACGGCGTCGTACAAGGATCGGTTCGCGGCGGCGACGGTCTCGCACATGGTTGCCGCCGGGAAGACGCGCTGCATCGCGACGTCGAGCGGCAACACCGGAGCATCGCTCGCCGCGTACTGCGCGGCGGCGGGGATTCAATGCCTGATCGCGATTGTCGAAGGGGCACCGCTCGGCAAGTTGCAGCAGATGCTCTGTTACGGAGCGACGCTGTATCGCATTCGCGGCTTCGGAGCCGACGCGGCGATCACTTCGGCTGTGTTTGATCTCATCCTGAAGTGGGGCAGCGAGCCGGACGCGGCCGTGCAAGTCAGCTCGTACAAGTATTCCGCTCCCGGCATGACCGGCGTTGAGACCGTCGCCTTCGATCTCGCCGAGCAAACGCCGACGATCGACCATCTCTTCTGTCCCGCCGGCGGAGGTGGACTCGCCGTCGCCGCCGCGCGAGGCTTTCGCAAGCTCGTCGAATGCGGAGTGCTCGCAAAGAGTCCCGCCGTCGAAGTCGTGCAACCCGAAGGGAACGACACGATGGCCACGCCGCTGCGCGACGGACACGCTCAAGCTCGCGAAGTGACCAGCACGACACGGATCAGCGGCCTGCAAGTGCCGACGGTCAACGACGGCCACTGGGCCGTCACCGAATGCCGAGCCTCCGGCGGCAGCGGCCACGTCGTCACCGATGACGAAGTCTGGGAAACTCAACGCCGCCTCGCCCGCGACGAAGGCCTTTTCACCGAACCCGCCGGAGCCGTCGCCCTCGCCGGTGCCCTGCGAGCCGCTCGCGAACGCCGCCTCGCCCCCGACGCCCACATCATCTGCATGATCACCGGCTCCGGATTCAAAGACCCACACTCGGTCGAAGAGGCAGTCGCCGCAACGGCCGGTGCTCCGCTGGTCAGCTTGGAAGAGTTCGCTAGATTGAACTGAGGGATTGCTCGACGCCTCAAGTCTCTTGGATCGAATCCGTGGACGAAGTAATGAAGCAGCGGCGTAGTGAATCCGGTGCCCGAAGTCTGGCTGAAATTTAGCGAACATGAGCTAAGGAAGAGAATCGGGGCCGAGCTGTCCGAAATGAGTTCCATTAGGTGCTTCGGGAGGCAATCAATGGCTGAATCATGGCAACGTAAACAAGTCGATGCGGATGGACTTACTTTGAAGGACCGTATCTGGAGATATGTATGCGAGTATCTGGTCAGACATAGCGTGCCACCTGATTGGGGCACAGTCAAATTCAATGCCAAAGTGCCAGATTTAGCCAATCAGGAGGTACAGCGATCGCATGCAAGCGCCGCAGTTCATTACATGAAGACCGGCACGCTACCAAGTGATAAGGCTATTCCGGTGCTAAGCGATGACTTCGTACGACAGCAGCGCGAGTCGTTCCTAAATAAATCCAGAGTTCCCCAACGACCATCCGCAACTGCGAAGACTGAACCACAAACTGCTCGCAGGCAGCCCGACCCGTTTTTTCGGCGACAGGTTGAAAATGCCGCAGTCGAGGTGACCATCAAAGCTTACCTGATTCATTTGTGATGCTCCTTTGAATTTGGGAGTGAGATGGAGACCACGAAACAGCAAATCTGCACACCGGGCGATATGGCCGTCGAAGCGGATTCGTGAAGCCACCTAGATCGTGCTCAAGGTCGAGGATTTCGCACTTGCACCCCTCGAGGTCGAGTAACGCCGGAGACAATTCTTCGCGAAAACCGCAGATTACTACCCGGCCTCCGGATGCCATTATTGCCGCGAGAAACGGCGCATAAATGTGATCATGGCCGCACAGCGCGACTTGGATGCGGCCAGCTTCCGGTGCGTTTGCCGCATCAAGCAACCGGTCCAGAATGAATTCATCAACCGGATCATCATTCCCGGGGTATCGGCCGACCTTGTCGACCGGCCGACACTCGTATCCTGCGGTGCGAAGAAACCGATGGAACGGATATACCTGCGGCGTGAAATGTCGCTGATCCAAGACAAAAGTCGGCCGTCCAGTGAGCGAAAACGAGCGGCTTAAGTGCCGCTTGATCTCGTCCCAGCGCGGTCGCTCACGAGGTAATGGACATCGACCGAGGATGCAGCCAAGCACCCCGTCGACGTTCGGGCCATCTACAAAAAAGTTCGAGGCCGAGGTCATGGTGGTCCTTTCGTTCTGAGGAATGAGAGCCGATGCCAACCGGAACCGATATTATCTCTGAATACACAATACATGTCAATTAAAAACATCAATAAATATGTATAAATTTAGAATGTGGTGTTAGAAGGTGGTGTTAGAAGGTGGTGTTAGAAGGTGGTTTTAGAAGGTGGCGAGGTTCGAAGCGGTGATTCGATACCCTGCAAGAGTGCAAGTGACTTGCACAATCGGTAGCCGCCTTCCTCTTGGCGATGCATCCAGCGCGGCCGGCGGGAGTCGTCCCTAAGCGATGACTCCGGTGACCCAGCACCCAAATCTCGGCAGGACATCCTCGCCAGAGAGTCGCGCCTCTTCGGAGAGCAGTCGGCTCTTTGTGGGTTCGCGGAAGACGACGCCGCCTTACTTGACCAGCCCTGATTTCTATCGCTTGGGCGTCCCGTGCAGATAATGATCGTGCTGAGCCGCCATGTCCTCAGGCAACCCCACCGCTTTGCCCGCATGACGCAGCAACACCTCACCTAGCGATGGCGAGTTCTGGGCATCTTCGGCCTCCAAAGCGTCGAGCATCTGGAAGGTTTCGTCGGCACAATGCCGATGCACTTCGATCATTTCGGCTTCGTCGTCGAGTTCCAAAAGACGATTCAGAATTCGTCGCCGCTCACGCGATGAGAGCTTCGGCAACTCAGCGATGATTTCTGTCGCGCTCATGGTCCGGTCCTGTGTCGTTTGATCTTCACTTCACACGCTCGGCGCGGGCAGGATTCTAACGAGGTGAAGTCTGACCGAGTGAAACGTCATGTGGGTTTCACTCGGTTCAACCCGACAGTCTGCTTTGGGAAATTGATGCCGAGGCGATAGCGTTTCAGCATTCCTGTTCCCAGGAGGATTTCGCTGGTGTTGGTGAATGTTGCTTCGGCAATCACAGTCTCGCCGTCGAAGGGGAATTGCACCTCGAAGGTGTCTTCCAAGATCGTCTGGCCTCCCGCCAACAGGGAATGAAATTGTCCCTTGAATCGCGGTTGAAGGATGTCACGAAGTTCGACGGGTAACTCCAAGTCACCGTTGAAACCGGTGTCGATGACGGTCGTCCAACTTTGGTCTCCGATTGTCAGTGCCGGGATGGGAACTCCCTCATTGGTGACTCTTCCGCGCATCAGCGATGACCTCCTTTGCGAACGTAGTGCTGCGAGCCAACTCGGATGAAATAAAGCGGAGCGTCGATGCCCTGAGTTTCCATCTGTCGCCAAATTTCCTTGGCGGATGAACCAAACCAGATTCGTTCGGTGACTGGATCAATGCCAGCGGTTTGGCCGATCAGCGAGGCCACGTCATGCTGCTGCTGGTATTGATTCCAAATCACCAGCGCGCGACTCGTGTCGGCTTCGCACCAAGTGGATACGGTCATGACAGTGCTCCTTTTGCGATGGTGGCCTCAAATTATCGTTGCCGGGCAGGAAGAGCGAGAAGAATGGACTCCGCATTACTCGATCAGCCCCGGTTTTCTGACACCGGAACCAACTTGCTTCGTCGCCGAATCGCCTAAATCGAGGCGAGCTTTGTCAGCCAACGCCTTCAATTGCGCAACGACATCGGCGTGTTGATCGGCGACGTTGGTGGTTTCGGCGCGGTCGGATTCGAGATCGAACAACGCGAGTTCGATCTTCTTCTGAGCCGGTTTGCCGGGGCGTGAGTCTCCGCCGACGTTGTCGGGAGTGGTCGAGATGTAGTCGTGCGGGAAGTGCAGTTTCCATTTGCCGCTGCGAACGGCTTGCAGGTGTTGGCCCCAGTAGAAGTAGAACGCTTCGTGCGGCGACTTCGCGTTCGGTTGGCCGGAGATCAGCGGCCAGATGTCGAGGCCGTCGATCGGACGCTTCGGCAACTCCGCGCCGCTGAGCTTGGCGAGCGTCGGCAGGATGTCGATCGTCATGGCCGGCTCGCGGCAGACAGTGCCAGTCGGAATTTTCCCAGGCCAGCGCATGATGCAGGGGACGCGGACGCCGCCGTCCCAAGACGTCCCTTTGCCTTCGCGCAGACCGCCGGACGAGCCGGCGTGATTGCCGTAGGTCAGCCACGGGCCGTTGTCGCTGGCGAAGATCACCAGCGTGTCGTTCGTCAGGCCGAGCCGTTCGAGCGCCGCGGTGATTTGGCCGACGGACCAGTCGATCTCCTGGATCACGTCGCCGAACAATCCTTGCCCCGACTTGCCACGCTGCTTGTCCGAGACGAAAAGCGGCACATGCGGCATCGAGTGCGGGACATAAACGAAGAACGGCTGAGCCTTGTGCGACTCGATGAACTTGACCGCCCGCTCGGTGTACCACGTCGTGAGGTTCGGCTGATCCTCGGCCGTGACCTGCGGATTGATGATCTTGTCCCCTTCGATCAGCGGCAGGTGTGGCCAGCGCTTGAGCCGCTCCTCCATCGGCAAGTTCGCGACGCCGGGGTGATACGGCCACATGTCGTTCGAGTACGGCAGGCCGAAGTATTCGTCGAATCCGTGCCTCACCGGCAGGAAGCGCGGATGATGGCCGAGATGCCATTTGCCATAGATCGCCGTCGCATAACCGCGCGGCTTGAGCACTTCGGCAATGGTCGTCTCGTCGTCGTGAATCCCGTTCTTGCTCTGCGGCCCCAGCGCGCCGAGGATGCCGACTCGATTCGGATAGCAGCCCGTCAGCAGCGCCGTGCGCGACGCGGAACAAACCGCCTGAGCGACATAGAAATCGGTGAACCTCACGCCGTCCGCCGCCAGCTTGTCGAGATGCGGAGTCTTCCAGCCCTTCGCTCCGTAGCAACCGAGGTCGCCGTAGCCGAGATCGTCGGCGTAGATCAGCACGATATTCGCCGGCCGATCAGTGCCGAACAGTGCGGTGACGTTCAACAGCATCGCAAGAAGACCGACAAGGATTGAGCGGTGAAGCATGGCGGAATTCCCAAAGAAGATTTCGGCAGTCCGGCTGAGGGCCGTTGGCTGTTATTTCAACCGATGGATTTGTGATGACGGCCATCAGCTATCAGCTATCAGCTATCAGCTTACAGCCGGCGTTAGGTTTTCTGAGACGCCTGCACTTGCAGGACTGGTTGAGCATGGCCGCCGCTGCACAGCACGACGAGCAAGTTCGAGATCAGGACTTCCTTCTGAGCCGGAGAGACTTCCAGACCTGCGGCCCTCAGACGCTCGACGGCGTCATGCACGATCGCGACTGCGCCTTCGACGATTGTCTTACGGGCGTCGATCAACGCCAGGGCTTGTTGTCGCATCAGCATCGCCTGGGCAATTTCGGGAGCGTAGGTCAGATCGTTGAGCGTCACGTTGATCACGCGGATGCCCGCGGCATCGACGGCCTGCTGCAACTCGGCGATGTAGGCTTTCGTGACCTCGTTGCATTCGCTCTTCAAGCATGGCTCGGACTTGTCGGGCGATTCGTACGGGAACCGCGAGCTGACGCGCTTGATGACCGCTCCGGCCTGATCCGAGAGGAACGTGTGAAAGTTCTCGACGTCCAGCGCGGCCTTGCGCGTGTCTTGGACGCGGTACACGACCACCGCGCTAATGTTGATCGGACTGCCGCTCTTTTCGACGACGGTCGAAGTCTCCATGTGCATGGTCAGATCGCGCGTGGGAATCCTCCGCAGCGAGCGGCCGACCGGATGAATCCAGCGAATGCCCTCCGTCCGGAGCGTGCCGATGTATTTGCCGAACCGCAGCACGACCATCTCTTCTCGCGGATTCACCACGAAGAAGCCGAACAGCAAGATCGGCGGAAAAATGATCGAGACCACCACCACCAGTGCGATTTCCATGACGACACCTGCTTGGGAAAGTAAAGGAGAACACAGCTTTTCAAAACACCCGCTCCAGCACGCGACCGCGGCTGATTGGATGCGGGCGGTTAAGCGGATCGCGGATCTCGCTTTGCGGGTCGATCCCCAGCGAATGGTACAACGTCGCCAATAAATCGCCCGGCTCGACCGCGAAGTCTTTCGGATACGCGCCGTCCTTGTCGCTCGAACCGAGCACTTGTCCGCCGCGCACGCCCGCGCCGGCCAGGGCGATGGAGAAGACATTGCCCCAATGATTGCGGCCGATTGTCGGGTGCGGGGCGACGTATTCCACTTTCGGAGTGCGGCCGAATTCTCCCATCCAGATCACCAGCGTTTCGCTCAGCAATCCGCGCTGCTCCAAATCATCGAGCAACACCGGATACGACTGGTCCATCGGCGGCATGAGCTTGCGTTTGAGGTTGTCTTCCAGCTTCCAGTGCGCATCCCACATTGGTGTGTCGTCGTCTTTGTCCCGATGCCAATTGACTTGCACCAACGGGACTCCCGCTTCCACCAACCTCCGCGCCAGCAAGCATCCCTGACCAAACTTGTGTCGGCCGTATCGATCGCGCACTTCTGGCGGCTCGCGATTCAGATCAAGAGCGTCTTTCGCTCGTCGGCCAACGAGTAGATCGAATGCTTGCTGGGAATCCGTGAGATACGTTGCCCAAGTGCGATCCCCGCGCGAGGAGGCCGCCGTCGCATCGAATTGATTCAGCAAGCCGGTTCGCGCGGTGAGTCGTGAATCCGAGACGCCGTCCTGCAAGGCCAACTCTGGAATCTTGAAATCGCTCGTCGAAGGATCGCAGGTCAGCCGCCACGGATCCCAACGGCTCCCCAAGAACCCGCCGTGCTGACCGGGGTAAAACGGCACGTTGAAGATTGGTTCGGGAATCACAACGGCACCGGGGATTCCCAGCGGAGCTTGTCGGAACCGTTTCACGATCGAACTGAACGTCGGGAAGTCGCTACGGCTATCGACGACGTCATCGCGTCCCTTGCCGAGCGGATGCAGCACGCCGGTCAGCATCTCATAGCTGCTGCCGGGATGAGACGGGTTGTCGGTGTGAACGGCTCGCAACACGCACAACTTGTCGAGGATGCGCGCCGTGTTCGGCATCAACTCGCCGACTCGCACACCGGGCAGGCAAGTCGGTATCGAATCGAACGGGCCACGAATCTCCGCCGGAGCATCAAATTTTGGATCCCACGTTTCATGTTGAGGAGGACCACCGGTCATCCAGAGCACGATGCAGGACTTCGCTCGACCGAAGCTGGGACGAACATCGTCGGCCATCGCACGCTTGGCCGCGATGAGCTGCGGCAGTGACAAACCAAACGCGCTGAGACCGCCGAGCCGTAGCGCTTCGCGCCGGGTGACACCGTCACACAACCGAGTCGTCGTTCCCAAGAGACTCAACATGCTGGACTCCTCGCGGAATCAGACCATGGACTTCGTCACGCTGCCAACAGCGATCGTAGCTTTTCAACGAGGCTTCGTACCGTGATTTTGGGGAACACTAATCGGCGCTAATCCACGCTAATGGGACGAGGACCGAGGGTTTGATTAGCGAAGATTAGTGCCGATTAGTGTTCCTAATCGTGACTGATCTAAAACAAATGTGGGAAACGAAGGAGTCTACTTCACCTCGCGAATGCGCAGCTTGCGAAACTCCAGCGCGGCACCTTCGGCTTGCAGGCCGATGTAGCCTTCCTTCGGTTGGATGCCGGAGCCTTCCCACGCGAGTTCGCCATTGCACCAGAACGTCACCTTCTCGCCGACGACCAGCACGCGCCACTCGTTCCATTCGCCAGCAGGCTTCTGCAGCTTCGGGACGGGTGTTGAGTTAATCAGCTTGCCGCCGATGAATGCTCCTTCGCTCCCCTTCGCCAAGTTGATTTGATTGGCTCCGACCTTCTCGCCGCTGCGGATGAAGAAACCGCTGTTGTATTTTTCTTTGACGGCTCGCCATTCAAACTTCATCTCGAAATCGCCATACGCCTTCGCACTACCGAGGTTGGGCTTGCCACCTCCGGACAGTTTGATGAGGCCGTCGGCCACCGACCAATTCTCAGGCAGCTCTTTCGGAGGCGACTCTTTGCCCTCGAATCGCCAGCCGGTGAAGTCCTTGCCGTTGAACATCGACACGAACCCGGCATCCTTCTCTTCTTTGCTGACGGCGTTGAGGTCCATCGCGTCATCCGCCATCACGGCGGGCAATGTCAGGCCAGCAAGCAGCAGCAGATAACTGGCGAATGAACGTAACATGATTGTCTCCTGGAAAGCGTCGCTGAGAAATTCCTCGGTCGCAGTCTGCCGCTGTTTCGCCGAAGTCGCAAGCAGTCGCGATTGTCCGGTCGAAAGCCGTGAGCCGAAAGCCGATGGCCGTTATCCTTTTCCTTGTCGCGAGAAAATTGGAAAACGAAAACGGCTTACGGCCATCGGCTCACAGCTTTCGGCCGAGCAACACCAAGTCCATTCGAGGAGCCCGCCATGAATCGTGTTTGTCTGGTGTGCGTGTTGGTCAGCTTGCTGAGTTCGATGAGCGTTGCACAGGACGAGCCGCTCTTCAAAGAGACGCTCGACGTCAACATCCCGCACGTCTCGACCGATCCAAGCGTGAAGGTCGATTACGACATCGTCTATGTCCGAGCCGACCGAGCCGGGGACAAAGTTCACAAGCGGTTCTACACCGACTTCTCGCAGCCAGTCACGATGGAACCCGGAGCCGATTTGATGCTGCTGCATCCGGATGGCTCGGAAGAAGTCTTGGTGGACGGCGGCAAAGGTTCGGTGACGGACCCGGTGATCTCGTTCGATGGCGAGTGGGTTTACTACTCGTACTTGTACGATCTCGAAAAGCACAGCCAATGGTCGCCGCCACGCGCGGGGGCCGACATCTTCAAGCTGCATTTGAAGACTCGCAATATCGTCAAGCTGACCGACCAGACCTTCACGCCGAACACCGGTGCGGCCAATTGGTCGAGCGATTACCGCAAGCCGGAGCCGGGGAAGACTCACTACGACTACGGCGTGTTCAATATGGGACCGTATCCGTTACCCGGCGGGCGGATCGTCTTCACGAGCAACCGCGATGGCTTCCGGCCATCGAAGGGCTATCCGACGATCGCGCTGCAACTGTTCGTGATGGATGACTCGGACGACGGCCTCGGTCAGAACGTCGAGAAGATCGGGCACTTGAACATTGCCGGAGCATTGCATCCGGTCGTGCTGCAAGATGGGCGGATCATGTTCAGCTCGTTGGAATCGCAGGGAATTCGCAGCGAAATCTCGTGGGGCATCTGGACGATTCATCCCGACGGGACGAACTGGGCACCGCTCATCAGCGCGTTCGATCCCGGCGGAGCCTCGAACGGTTTTCACTTTCAGACGCAATTGAGCGACGGGGCGTTGGTCATCGAGGAATACTACAACCAGAACAACAGCGGCTTCGGCGCGTTCATCAAACTGCCGCCGACTCCGCCGGACGGTTACGCGGCATTCGGCCCGGCGTTCATGCAGGACGCTCGGAACAAGCCGTGGAGATACGGCCGACACGATAACGGCAAAGGGATCTGGTATCGGATGCCGTTCATGCCGACCGGCTCGGTCTCACTGACGCCGTTCGCGCTGGGCTTTGAAGGGCCGGCGAATCCGTCGGTGCTCAAGGACAAGGACTCGCCGAAGGTTGGCAAATTCACGCATCCTTCGGGTGCGCCGGACAATCACTTGTTGGCTTGCTACTCGCCGGGGCCGGTCAATCATCAATACACATACCTGCCGCAGTTGGACGGCGGGATTTATTTGCTCAAGAACGGTGATGTCATCGAACAGCCGTCGTATCTGCGACTCATCAAGAATGACCCGAACTACAACGAATGCTGGCCGCGAGCGGTCGTGCCATACGCTCGCCTCTGCGGCATGAAGGAGCCGCACGCGTTGCCGGCGCTGGCCAACGACGGCTCGAAGTCAAAGCTTCTGCCGGAAGGGACACCATTCGGTCTCGTCGGTTCATCGAGCCTCTACAAGCGTGAGAGCTATCCGAATGGAGTCGTTCGCGAGGGCGAAGTCACTTCGACATTTTCCGGCGGACGCGATCCGTGGCGGGGACTGGATGCCTTCACGAGTCACGGCAACGGAATGCCGCTCAACTGGCACAATCAAGGAGCCGACGCCGGGCTGTATTCCAACGACGACATCTTCGCCGTCCGCATCATCGCGATGGAACCGACGACCGATCGTCATCGCGGCGAGAACTCCGGCCGCCGCTTCTTCAATCACGCCAGCGAACGCTTCCGCATTCTCGGCGAGATTCCGGTGCGCAAGATTGCCGCCGACGGTTCGCAGCCGCGCGATCCCGACGGCAATCCGGATACGAGTTTTCTGGCGAAAATCCCGGCCGACACGGCGTTCACGTTTCAAACGCTCGACGCGCGCGGCCTCGTGCTGAACATGGCGCAGACATGGCATCAACTCCGCCCCGGTGAGATACGTCACGATTGCGGCGGCTGTCACGCTCACAGCCAGAAGCCGACCGAATTCAGGCTCACCGCTGCCGCAAAGCCGGATTACGCCGTTTGGGATTTGGTCAACACGACGCCGTTGCTGACGAACCGCGTTGGTGAGCCGGAGGGCGTCAGCCCCCGGACGACGGCGACCGCGAATCGTCCGGGGGCTGACGCCCTCCGGCTCGCCAAAGCCGAACGCGCCGTCACTGTCGAATACTTCCGCGACATCCAGCCGATCCTCAAACGGAGTTGCACCGCGTGCCACACGAAGTCTTGGGACAAACCGGCCGGCAACTTAGTGCTCGACGCTGACGACGAGCAGATTCAATTCGAGCATCACGGCAAGTTCCCCGGCACGTACCTGCGGCTGGCGATGGACGAACGGGCGAAGTTCGGACACAAGCCGATCGGCTACGACTCGTGGGGCTATCCGAACGCCTCACGCTACATCCGCAAGATGCAAGCAAGGCGGAGTCTGCTCGTCTGGAAAATCTTCGGCGAGCGGCTGGATGGATTCTCCAACGACGATCACCCGTCCGAACCGGAACCGGGCGTCGGATACTTCGCGATCAAAGGCGAGAAGATCGAGACGCCGAAGCATCGTCACGCCTACGACCTCGACTATCTTGGCAGCGTGATGCCGCCGCCGGATGCAGTCGCTGGAAAGTTGCGCGGTCCCGATGGCAAGGCGATCAAAGTGGAGGCACTCTCGGACGAAGATCGACTCACGATCGTCCGCTGGATCGACCTCGGCTGTCCGATCGACTTTGACTTCGATCCCGCTCATCCGGAGCAGCGCGGCTTCGGCTGGATGCTCGACGATAACCGCCCGATCCTGACGCTGACGTCGCCACAACCCGGCGCGAATGCTCCGCTCACTCGCCTCCTGATCGGCATGCACGATTACGACAGCGGGTTGGAAACCGACAGCTTTGATGTCCGAGCCGACTTCGCTCTGGAAGGACTCGCCGCTGGTGACAACTTGGCGTCGAAGTTCCAGCAGAAATCGCAAGGTGTGTGGGAGCTCAAGCTGTCGTCACCGCTGAGCCGGCTTCCGTCCGGCACGCTCAAGGTGGCGGTTCGAGATCGCCAAGGGCATTGGTCCCGCATCGAACGCCGCTTTCAGATCGACTCCGCGCGATGAGCCAAGACGAATCTGTCAGCGCGCTCGTAATGACTCCATTGATGGGGTCGAGAGCGATTCTGCCCCGATGAATCGGGTCACTACGAGCGCCGTGAGCGACTCGGCAAGGTTACTGCTGCTCGCGTTCTTTCAAGACGCTTTTCAGATGCCGCTTGGCGGCCGCGGCGGTGTCCCACTTGCCGGCGATGATCTGCGGCAATGTCTCGTCCAGATCCATCGGATGCGTGATGTCGGCGATGCGGCCTTGGCCATCCACGATGATGGCTGTGGGGATGGTGCTGATCTCCGCCGCCTTCAGCCACGCCGTGGACATCGCACCGTGATCCGGGTTGCCGTCGGTGACGTCGTCGACGGCGATCCGATACTCAATTTGTGATTCCATCTTCTTGAAAACTTCCTCCGCTTCGGACACTTCTTCTTCCCAGACATTGACGCCAATGAACGTCACTTCGGGAAACTGCTTTTGTAACTCGGAAATGTGAGGCATCGCTTTAATGCACGGGCGGCACCAGGTCGCCCAGAACTCGATGACGTAGATCTTGCCTGGCTCAAACGACGTCACTGGCTCGCCTTTGAGGAATCGTCCGACCTTCAACGCCGGAGCGGCCGATCCAACGGTCAGCGCGGGCGGAGCATTCGTGTCCTCGGCAACCGGCTCGGACTTCGTCGCGGTTTCCGTGAAGCCCGGATCTGGCGGGCTGCTTGGAGTCAGCGTGGGTGTGCGCGAGCATCCCAAAACGAGCAACAGCAAGCCGATCGAACAACGTGTCATGACAACTCCTCATTCGCATGCAGAACTTGATCTCACAGCGGGCAACCCCAACGCAGAATAAAGAGGCATCAACGCCAATGCGAATGCCGGACAGAGCAGAACTCCCGCTGCTGGTCCGAGCGCAATCGACAACAAGTGCAGCACCGGCACCAGCAACACCGCGCTGCCCAGCGTCACGAGGATCGTTCGAGTCGCGACGCTCCACCGAGTCATCGACAACCCTGCCGCGAGTATCGCCGGCCAGAGAAACAATGGACTGAACTCTGGCGCGATTCCCGCCACGCTGATCCCCGCCAACGATCCCCACAACCACAGCGCGCTCCACAACGCTTCCGCCGAGCAGCGCCGCAGCAACCACGAGGCGAGCCCGAAACTACTCGCCGTGGAGACCAACCACAACGCGGCGCTCAGCGCGTGTCCGTACCACACAAAGTTGCGAGGCAACAGCCCAACGTCTTGCATCAGCCGGCTCAAGAACCAACCGATTCCCGCGCTGGCGATCAATACGCCGAGAATTGTCGCGGCAAACAACATTCGCGCGCGGTGGCAATCTCTCGTGAGCAGTGTCCGGCGATTGATCACGCAGAGGAGTACGCAAGCCGCGATGCTCAGTGGCAGACACCATGACAACGGGTAATGGACCACGAACAAGCCGAGCACATCGAAGAACGCCGCGTCGCCCGCCGTCGTCGGTAATTCGGCATCGGTCGTGGCAATCCGTCGCGACAGGTTCAGGGCCTGCTCGCCAAAGTGCTGCAAGCTGCGGCGGTCGAGGTTCGCCAGCGTGTCCTCCGGCTGGTGGTAGCGATGTGCTCCGTCGCCGATCGCGAAATTGAATCCCTGCCAGCCCGCCTGTTGAAACACCGTGAAGTCGGTGCTGTTGGGCATCGTCCGATACACCGCCGTGAATAGCGATCCGGTGATCCGAGGTCGCGTCAATTCGTTCGACCAAGCTTCGATGGCCGCTCGATTGCCGTGGTGCGTTTCATACATCATCACCGGCCCGCTGGTCCCGCGCGCGTCGAAGTTCAGCACGATCGGCTTTCGCGCCGACAAGGGATGCCGCTTCACGAACTGGTGCGCTCCGAGCAATCCCAACTCTTCGCCGTCTGTGAAGAGCAAATAAATCGGCCGTTGAAAACCGGGACCAAAACTTGTGTCAGTACAGAGGAGCGCGCGAGCGGATTCGATCACAGCCGCCACACAACTACCGGCGTCTCCAGCCCCAGGTCCAGTTCGGCAGGAGTCGTAATGAGTCGCGAGGACGAGTGGACGGCGATCTTTCCAGTGATCCAACTGGGGGATTCGCGCCAGCACATTGTGTATGACGACCTTGGCATCCGACTCGACAATCGCCGTTTGGACTTCGACTTCCCAATGCCGTTGCCGCAGCAGTTCGACCAACCGGTCACGTACGAGCAAATTCTCGACCGACCCCGCCGGGTGCGGCTTTGGCGGAAACAGTTCTTCGTGAATGCTGACGGCCCGCTCGGCGGAGAAGTCTTGGGAATCGAGAGGCATCTGCTCGTCGGGCGGCTCATCGGGAATTGGTTGCGGGCCGCGATACAGCCAGCAGATCAATAGCTCGATCGCGAGCAATCCCGCGATGGAAATCGCCACCGATCGGAGTCGAGCGGACATTCTGAGTTTCATGAAATCGCTTCAGTTGGCGTTGGCCGGGTGACTTTATGATCGGGGAGTTGTCGCGGTTGGGGTGAGTTCTGGCGAGATCGAAGAGCATGCACTTCGCACACGGATGCGAGAGGCGCACACGGATGAAGACAAGGTAGTTGCATCGTTTATCCGTGTGCGGCTCTCGCATCCGTGTGCGAAGTTCTCCCCGAGATTCCCTCCCATCCGCCAAATTTCCGCACACAGTCTTGATTGGCCGCAGAGAATTCGGCATCGTGGTGCCCGCTACGAACCAGCAGTCTCCCGGTGGAGGTGCGGCATGATTGAACTCGGACGAAGGACAACTCGCGATTGCCAGGGCCTGAACCGCCGAGCGTTGTTGCAAATGGGAGCCTGCTCGGCGATCGGCCTTTCGCTGCCACAACTGTTGGCGCGGAGTGCGGCCGCGGAATCGAGTCCGGCGGTGAAGTCCGTTTTGCTGCTCTGGATGTGGGGTGGTCCTAGCTCCTATGAGATGTGGGATCCAAAACCGAATGCCCCGTCAAAGATTCGGGGTTGCTACGGGCCGATCGCGGCCGCGTCGCCGGGGATGCAGATCAGCGAGCTGTTGCCGATGTGCGCGGAGAACTCGCGGCTGTTCACGATCATCCGCAGCATGGCTCATGACATGAAGGACCATAATCAGGGAGGCACGGTTGCGTTGACCGGCAGCTCGAATGGCTCGCAGGCGTCGGGGGCCGTGCCGTTCCCCGGTCGTGTCCGGCCGAGCATGGGTTCGCTGGTGTCGTATCTGACTCGTCGCCGATCGGGGGATTGGCCGGCGTTCACGGCCATCGGTCCGAATTGCAAAGTCAGCGGTGCCGATCTGCGCGGGCAATTGGCCGGAGCGCTCGGAGCCGCTCACGATCCCTTCCGCATCGACAGCTTCACTCATGAAGACGGCTTCAAGATTCCGCCGTCGATTGAACCGCTCGCCGGGATCGGCGGATCGCGGTTGACCGATCGCAAAACGCTGCTTGCCGGATTGGATGACATTCAGCGGCGCACCGAAGCCGCGGATGCGTCGCGATTCGATGACCTGCAACGCAAAGCTTTCGGACTGCTGACCTCTGCCAGCGCGAAGCGTGCGTTGAATGTGGGCGAAGAGCCGGACCAACTTCGCGAGCGATACGGCCACACGGTCTTCGGCCAGAATTGTTTGCTCGGCCGCCGATTGATCGAGTCCGGCGTGCCGTTCGTCCAAGTCAATTGGAGTGGCGATGCGGAAGACGAACAGCAAGGGGGCGACGGCGGATGGGATCTGCACTATCGCTTGTTCGAGCGGATGCAGGATCGCTTCTGCCCGATCTTCGATCGCACCTTCACTGCGTTGCTAACCGATCTCGAATCGCGCGGTCTTTTGGCTTCCACGCTGGTGATCGCGATGGGGGAGTTCGGCCGCAGCCCAGAGATCAGCAGCATCGGCGGCCGAGAACATTGGCCGTTCGGCTATTCGGTGGTTGTCGCGGGTGGTGGCACGCAAGGCGGAACAGTGATCGGTTCGAGCACTCCCGACGGCGGTTATCCCGCGTCGCGTCCGATCCACCCCGTCGATCTCCATGTGACGGTGCTCGAAAAGATGGGCCTCGACAAGCTCGAGTTGTTCGTCAAAGGCTCCGAAGTCCTGGGCACGCCAATCAGCGAACTGGGATGAGTCCGATGATGACCTCGGCCATGAATCCGGCAGTCGCCCGCTCGTCCCATTCCCTTGACCACATTCCTTTGATTCGCGATTGGCAATCAAAGGAATGTGGTCAAGGGAATGGGGGGCGGCAGCAGTCGTGCGGCTGGTTGTTCGTGGCGACGCTCTTATGGGCGATCGGACTGCCGAAGGTCATGACTGCTCAAGAGTCTGTTGCTCCAGCGACGCGTCTGACGAAGACGCACTTCTCCAAATTCTTCTTACGGTATTCGCCAACCGGCACACACATTGTTTACTCGCGGCACTACGCCAATCGGCGAGCGTCTAATCAGATTCTGGTCGGGTTACATCTCGTCAAAGCAGACGGCACCGATGACCGGCGGCTGCTGGCCGAATTCGATCGCGAAGTGCAAATCCAAGAGCATCCGGCCTGGTCGCCCGACGGCAAGCAACTGGTCCTCTCCGGCGGCGGCAACGACACCGGCAACTCCTCGAAGGACACGTTCGTCTGTGACGTCGATCTCGAGTTCAAAGCGTCGCGACTGCGAAAACTCATCCCCAGCCAAGGAGTGAGTATTGGCGAAGAACCGTGTTGGTCGCCCGATGGCAAACGGATCTGCGCGGTCAGCACGACCGAGCGGTTGTTTGTCGTCGATGCTGATGGCAAGAACCTCGCACAAATCGTGCAGGTCGATGGCTCGTATTGCCATCAACCCGATTGGTCCCCGGATGGCGAGTGGATCGCATTCGCCACCGATCGCGATGGCAACATCGAGATCTACAAAGTCCGCCCCGACGGCACCGAGTTGACTCGGCTCACGAAATCGCCCGGTCTGGACACGCATCCGCGCTGGTCGCCCGATGGCCGCTGGCTCAGCTTCACCTCGAATCGTTCAGGCAACTACGACATCTGGCTCATGCGAGCCGATGGCAGCGACCTGCTGAATCTAACTCGGCATTCCGCGACCGACGATCAAGCCGCGTGGTCTCCGGATGGAAAATCGCTCGCGTTCGTTTCGATGCGCGACGGCGGCTTCGACATCTATCGCATGCCGGTTCCGATCGAACTGGCCGTCGCTGACAAACCGGCAGCGAAACCAACTGAGCCTGCGCCGAAACTGGCCGACGAACTTGTGCTGCATTACTCGTTCGACGAGTTGACCGATCAGTCCTCGACCGCGAAAGATTCTGCCGGCCGGCATCCGTTGGAATTGAAAGGTGCCAAGCCGATCAGCACCGCGACCGGCAGATCGGCACTGCTTTTCGACGGCAAAACCAGCGTCGCCTCCGCCGGCAATGTAACGTCACTGAGATTGACCGGCCCGCTCACGATCTCGCTGTGGGTGCGGCCGGAGTCCATCACCGGCAACGGTTATCTCGTGTCGAAGCATGGCTGGAACATTTACCTTGGCACAGATGCAATCCCCCGCTTTGAAACCCGCACCGCCGAAGACAAAGCCTGGGACACGCTCGCGGCGAAACAACCGCTGCCCGCCAAGTCGTGGTCGATGGTGACGGTCGTCTTCGATCCGAAAGCCGGTCACAAACGGATCTACGTCAACGGAAAACTCTCGGCCGAATCGCCCCGCTCGGACGGCTCGATCGGAGCGGCCATCGGTCATCCGCTGGAGTTCGGCCACTACGTCGCCAGCAAGACGCAGATGTTTCACGGACAACTCGACGAAGTCCGCCTCACGTTAGTCGCTTGGCCGTCAGAGCGAGTTGCCAAAGAGTACGAACAACAACGGAAGCAGGTTGCGCCGTAACAATCCATCCGAGAATCATTCTGTCGGGCTTTCGGGTTGCAGTGACAGGTCGCAATAAGTCTGGCACTTGAAGGACTGATTCTCGGTGGTGATTCGGAAATGTGTTTTGATCCGTGTGGAAGGTCCGATCCGTGTGCGAAGTGCGTTCGAATTCAGGGCGAACGCACTTCGCACACGGATCGGAACTCAAACACGAATGGTTAGTACAAGCATCAGCCCACCAATCTCGGTTTCAATAATGGCGTTGTTCGCCGGGTGGTGGGCCGGCGCGGCGAAGTGCCGCTTGTCCTACCCTACAAGCGCGAGAGTCAGACGATGGTAAAAGCCAATCCCATTGATGCCCGACTGAAGCGACTCGCGGAACTCACCAACGAGCCTGACTCGGAAGCCGCTCACGCCGACCTGCGGCGTTGCTTGCACGAGGCGTCGAACCTCGTGGTTGCGAAAGCAGCGGAGATCATCGGCGAGCGGGAACTCACCGAGTTCACCGACGAATTGAAATCACTTTGGCCGCCACTCTGTTCCGAGCCAGAACGGGATCGTGGTTGCACGGCAAAGACAGCGATTGTCGATGCGCTCGCGCGGCTCGGCTTCGACGATCCCGATTTCTGCCTGGCCGGCATGAAGTACGTGCAGATCGAGCCTGGCTGGCCGAAAGCTTCAGACACGGCGGTCAACGTGCGCGGTGGTTGTGCCGCGCTGCTGGCTCGGTCGTGGAGGATCGGCGTCAACGACAAGCTGATCGCGATGACGGAATTGCTGGCGGACTCCGAACGAGTGGCTCGCGTTCATGCCGTCAACGCGATCGCCGATGTCGGGCATGAATGCGTGATCCCGCTGCTCCGAGTCAAAGTGCAGTGCGGCGATTCGGAAGTCGAAGTCACTGGAGCCTGCTTCAGCGCGCTGTTGCGTCTGCGTCCTGAAGAGTCCGTTCCGTTCGTCGCCCGATATCTGCGGCACTCGAACGAGCAGCTCGTCTGCGAAGCCGCCGCCGCGCTGGGCGAATGCGGACGCCCCCATGCGATTCAAATTCTCATCGAAACTTGGAAACGGACCGACGACGGCGACTTGAATGAATCGCTGCTGATCAGCCTCGGTCTCTCACGCCATGTGCTGGCGGTGGACTTTTTGGTCTCGGTCCTCACGTCCGTCACGAAGGCTTCCGAAACTGCTTTGCGAGCACTCGCCCCGAACCGCTTTTACCCCGACATCCGCCAGCGAGTTCAAGCCGCGGTCGAAGCCACGAAGAATGGCCGACTGCGGGCGATCTTCAGAGAGCTGTTTTACACGACCACGCCGGCTTGATTTCCACGGAATCACCTGGCAACGGTCAACAGGACTCGCTCGACAAGCCGCTGAATGACCAGCGGCCAAGTCATGCTTGGCCTCGCTCGGCACGGAGTTCAGCCTTCATTTCCTCCCATGTCATGACGTCATCAGGATTGGCCTCGTCATCCGCCAAGCGTTCGTCAAGTAGTGCTTTCACTTCGGCGGTGATTTCCGGGACGAAGTCCTCCCAGGTACGCGATCGTTCTGGGTGCGCGATGACCTCGTCGCGGCGGCGCACAAGTTCCTGCCTCAAATCGTCAGACAGTTCCGGGAAGAATGGCTGGTCGGCGAGACTCAACCAAAGTTCCTCAACCAACTCACGGCGATCGTCCGCGGTGAGTTGCTTGAGAGAATCCAACGTGGTGACATCAAACATGAGTTCGCTCCCCAAAACAGTGTCGAGTTCAACATGACCTCGCCACTTCAGCGTTCTCAGCAGCCTACCCCGGCAGCAGATCACGGACAACGTCCCGTTCCGACTTCAACTCGTTGACCGAGAGGTTGATTTTCTCGCGAGCGAATTCGTTGTGCTCTTGGCCGGGGATGATCTTCCAGGTCGTGCCGTTGCTGGTCAGCGGGAAGCCGACGATCAGGTCGGAGTCGATGCCGTATTCACCCTTGCTGCACACGGCAGCAGAGAAACTGTCGCCCGCTTCGGTCGGACGGACGATGCACTTCACGCTGTCGAGCGCGGCATTCGCAGCGCTCGCGGCCGAGGAGGCTCCGCGAGCTTTGATGACGGCGGCTCCGCGCTTTTGCACGGTGTCGATGAACGTCGTCTTCAACCAAGCCTCGTCTTTGATGACCGACGTCACCGACTGGCCGTTGATCCGGGCGTGATAGAAGTCCGGGAACTGCGTCGCCGAGTGGTTGCCCCAGATGTTACAGCCTTTGACCGAGCCGACCGGCACGCCCGCCTTCTGAGCCAACTGACTCTGAGCGCGGTTCTGGTCGAGCATCGTCATCGCGTACCAACGATCGCGCGGCACCTTCGGAGCGTTCGACATCGCGATCAGACAGTTCGTGTTGCAGGGGTTGCCGACGACGAGCACTCGCACATCCTTCGCGGCGGCATTCTGAATCGCTTGGCCGGTTTTCGTGAAGATCGGGCCGTTGATGCGGATCAAATCGGAACGTTCCATGCCATCTTTGCGCGGCACGCTGCCCACGCAGATCACGAAGTTGCAGTCGCGGAAGCCGTCCTCCAAGTGGTCGCTGTCGGCTTTGACGACTCCGGCCAAGGTCGAGAACGCGCAGTCATCCAACTCCATGTGAACGCCGGTCAGTGCGGGCAGCACCGGCGGGACTTCGACCAGATGCAGGATCACCGGCTGGTTCGGCCCGAAGACCTCACCCGACGCGATGCGGAAAATCATGGCGTACCCAATCTGGCCAGCGGCACCCGTCACAGCGACACGAATCGGAGCAGTCATCTCGGTAAATCTCCTCGGCAAGTTGTGGCCGAAAATCGGCCGGTCAAAGTTTCTATGGTTTGTTGTGACACCACTAATCGACGCTAATCTTCGCTAATCAAGTCAGGTCAGAAATTGATTGAAGTTGTTTGGAATTAGCGTCAATTAGTGTCGATTAGCGGTTCAAACTCTCTTCGCGCGAACTTCTAGCGATTGGCAGAAAGGCCAGCAACCATGTCCGCAAGCACTTCCCATCGAGGCCAGCCGCTCTTGGCGTTCTCGACTTTGAGCTGTCCCGATTGGAGTTTTGACGAGATCGTCGCTCGCGGAATTGAGTACGGCTACGACGGTGTTGAGATTCGGTTGATCGAGCGTGAGACCGACCTGCTCAAGCGGCCGGAGTTTCGTGCGCCGGAGTTGGCGTCACGAAAGAGACAGCTTGCCGATGCGGGGTTCGGAGTCTGCGGCTTGTCTTCGTCCGTTCGCTTTGAAGAGACCGATCAATCTGTTCGAGACGCACAGCTCATGGCAGGCCGAGCGTACTGCGACCTCGCTCGTGAATTGGGAGCACACTTCGTGCGCGTCTTTGGCGACATGATCCGGCCCAACGAAGACGAAGCTCCGCAACTCGACTGGATCGCCAGCGGCCTGCAAGCGTTGGGTGAGTACGCGAGCACAGTCGGCATCGACATCTTGATCGAGACTCACGGTGACTTCTGTCGCAGCGACAAGATGGTCGCGCTGATGAATCGAGTCACCTCCCCGGCGGTGGGCGTGCTGTGGGACACGCACCACCCGTGGCGGTTTCACGGTGAGTCGATCGCCGACACTTGGGCTGCCCTGAAGAAGTGGACTCGGCACACACATTGGAAGGACTCGGTGACTCGTCCCGCTGAACTTCAACAAGAAGTTTCCGCCGAAGTCGCCGCTCAGATCGCGGAGGCTGCGCGACTGGCGCATGCGACGAACACCGGTCATCAACACGCGGACTATGCGCTCTTCGGTGGCGGCGAGTTCCCCGCTCGCGAGTGCCTGCAACGGCTGTTGGCCGACGGCTACTCCGGCTGGTACAGCTTGGAGTGGGAAAAGATGTGGCATCCGCAGATCGAGGTGCCGGAAATCGCCGTGCGGTTGTTCTCGCAGAAGCTTCGAGAGCTGTGGGACACAATGTAGACGAGTCACTCCGTGACTCGAATTCGAGTCACGGAGTGACTCGTCTACTCTACGGCCGCACCTGTCCCGTCTTCGGATCGACGGTGACGTTCAGCTTCTCGTCATCGACGACATAGAAGACATAGCCGTTGAACATCTCGTCGTAAGACTGCTGGCCCCACGGCACGGTTCGTTTGGGATCGGGATTGTACGGGTTGAACGCCGAGTTATCGAAATGCGCGATCGCTTCGACCTTCGTTCCCTTGGGGAGTCGTTTGGTCCCAGGTTCGATTTCGTAGCCGAGTTGCCAGCCAAAGTTGTAGTTGGGAATTTGCAACAGCGTTTCGCGTGGCTGGCCGGGCGCGTCGGCGAAGAAAGTCATGTCCTTGCCACGGAGGTGCATGTGAGTGAATAAGCCGAGCAGCGTCGTGTCGTACTTCAGCGTGCGGCTGGAACGCATCGCGTAGGCACCGTGACCCGGAGGAATTTGGATACGATGTGGATCGAGTAAAAAGTGATGCAGCTTTTTCTCGACGACTCGCCGAGGAAACCGCAGACCGACCGAGATGCGGCACTTCTCTGGCTTGCCCGTTGTCGTGAAGTGGATTTGCAATCCCAGCCCCGCGAGCTTCGGCACGAAGTACGCCACGCCATTGTCGAATCGGCCAAGATCGAGCGGCTGTCCTCCCGGCACATAGCCGGTGATGAAGGTCTCGATGCCGACTCCCTGAGCGGTCACGTAAGCCATGTTGCAATGATGCACGACCGCCGGGTTGTCCGGCCGAATCTCCACCGCTTCCAGCCATGTGTCATTCAGAAAGACATGTGGCAACAGCAGATGACGGTACGGCACATACCCCGTCGTGGGAATGGACTCTTCCAGCAACATCGAGACGACGAGATCGGGTTCGCCAATGCGCCACTTGGAATCATCGAACTTCGGAGCGGGCGGTGCGTTTTGCGGATCACCGACCGCTCGGCCGGAGCGGACCCAGCGGACCAGTGTGTCGCGTTCTTCGCGTGTCAGCGACGGATCGTTTTGAAACTTGCCGTGTCTCGGGTTCGCGAACCAGGGCGGCATGCGCTGATCGATCACGACTTCGGCGAGCATCTCCGCATTGGCCGCCGCGTCCTTGTAATCGAGCAACGCAAACGGAGCGGCCGTGCCGGGGCGATGACAATTCACGCAACGGCGATTCAAGATCGGCGCGACTTCTTTGTGAAACGTCGGAACGGAGCCATCCGCCGCGAGCGGTTCCGGAGCCGTCACCAAGCAGCCATCGACGGTTGTCGTCGCGACCGAAACCTCGTCACCCGCGAGCAACTCTCGCAACGCCTCTTCCAGATCACGTCGCGTCGGCTCCGGCCGCGCTCCACCAAGCCGCAATTGGTCATCGACTCGGCCGCGATACACCAGCTTGGAGTTGCCGTCCAACACCGCGACTTCCGGAGTCCGCTGAATTCCCAACCGCTTCACGCAGGAGAGATCGGTGTCCTTCACGAACGGGAACGAGGCGTCGTACTCGATCGCCTGCGCGGCCATGTCCCGAATCGTGTCTTCCGCTCCGACGTTGACCGCGACGATTTGCACGTCTTGTGGTCCGAACTTGTCATCGAGTTCGATCAGCTTCGGAAACGTCCGTTTGACCAACGGGCATTGTGTGGTCGTGAAGACGAACACATAGGCTCGCTTTTTTCCCAAGTCCGCCAGCGAACGTTGCAAGCCGCGAATGTCTTTGAATCGGAGTTCGCCAATCACATCGCCAATTGCCGGCGTGCGTTCGTCCGAGAATGCCGGAGTGAGCGTGCTCATCAGCGCCAACAAGACCAGCCAAACTCGCATCTCGGTTCCCCTTCTGCGACGAGTGGAATCGTCGGCGAGGCAGGATACCATTCTCACCCGCAACGAACACCAAATTCACTCGTCCGGCCGAAAGCCGAGAGCCGGTGGCCGACAGCCGTTATCCCAAATCCTTCGGTGGGAAAGTGAGATAACGGCCATCGGCTTTCGGCTCACGGCTATCGGCCGGACCATTTCTGGAGTCGTCATGAGAAATCTGTTGGGAGCCTTCTTAATCGTCTCGCTGTCCGCTTCGCTTCCCGCCGCGCCGCCGGTGCCGGATTCGGTCGTGTGGGAGGAAGCGATCGAATACTCAAACCCCGAAGACACGCACTTGCAGCTCAACATGGCTCGACCGAAGAGCGGCAATGGGCCGTTCCCAACGGTGCTCTGCATTCACGGCGGCGGCTTTCGAGCGGGCAAGCGCGAGTCTTACGACGCACTCTGTGTGAAGCTGGCCGAACGGGGCTACGTGGCGGCGACGATGACGTATCGGCTCGCGCCGAAGCACAAGTTCCCGGCGGCTGTTCATGACACGAAGGCCGCTGTTCGTTGGCTGCGAGCGAACGCCGCGAAATACAAAATCAACCCGGACAAACTTGGCGTGACGGGTGGTTCGGCGGGCGGTCATCTCGCGCAGTTCTTGGGAGTGACCGCTGGCGTTCCTCAGTTTGAAGGGCAGGGGGGCAACGCCAATCAATCGAGTGCCGTCACCTGCGTCGTC
The DNA here is from genome assembly GCA_945893045.1 of Planctomyces sp. SH-PL62. Taxonomy (GTDB): domain Bacteria; phylum Planctomycetota; class Planctomycetia; order Planctomycetales; family Planctomycetaceae; genus SXKJ01. The sequence continues at coordinate 50,599 of CAMDEA010000013.1, read as the reverse complement.
AACGTCTATGGGCCGAGCGACTTCACGAAGTCCTATGGCAAGAGCGTGGACGCTCACGAAGTTCTGCCGCTGTGGTTCGGCGGCGACTTGAGCACTCACAAAGCTCTGCACATTCAAGGCAGCCCGCTGTATTGGGTCACGCCCAACGCCGCCCCGACACTCTGCATTCACGGCACCGAGGACAAGTACGTCGCTCACGAGCAAGCGGTGTGGCTGATTGACAAGCTGAAAGCCGCGACCGTCGAGGCCGAACTGCTGACGCTTGAAGGAGCCGGGCACGGCTTCAAAGGTGCCGACGCGGAGAAGGCCGAAGCCGCGCTATTTGAGTACTTCGACAAGCGCTTGAAGTAGGTCAGGCTTTCCAGCCTGCCCCGAAGGGTTCAGCGGCCCCGAATCCGCTGCGGATCGGCCTGGAAAGGCTGATCTACTTCAACGGCTTCCCTTCGATCGGCTTACCGTTGGTTGTCAGCACCTGAATTTCGTGCGCGTTGTGCTTGCCGGTGTAGGTCCAAACCATTTTCTTGTCGGGAGTCACCTCGAACACCTTGATGACGCCGCGTGAACCGTAGCTGGCGATGACCGTGTTTCCGTTCGGCAACCGTTGCCCACCACAGGGATCAGCGAAGGGTTTCTCGTTGGGGAAGTCATCGTTGCCGACTAGCCAAACGACTTTGCCGGTGGCATCCATCTCGACGGTCTTGTTTCCGTGTGTGAGATTCACCAGCGTGTTGCCGTTCGCCAGCCGGATCGCCGTGAAGGGCCAGTTCTCCGCCTTGCGTCCGCCGAGGTCGTCGGCGTCGGTCGGAAATTCCTTGAGCACTTCGCCAGTCGGCGAATACTCCTTGACCTTGAACGCCAGCAAGTGGGGCACGAGGTAATTGCCGCTCGGCAGCTTGCGAGCCATGCGCGTTTGCATGTGAGCGTTGTCGGTCTCTGGCTTGAGCGGAAATTCGAGCACGATCTTCCCGGCCGCATCCACTTCCAGCAGGCGTGGTTTCGGCCCCAACTCGGTGATTAGAGTGCGGCCGTTGTCGAGTCGCTCGACCGTGCCGATCTCCTTCGCCTCCGCCGAACGAGCGAATCGAAACACAATCTGCTTGTCGCGCGTGAATTCTTTGACTTCATCGCTCCAGGCAATGAGCACATTGCCGTTCGGTAGCACGAAACCGTCACGAGCCGCCGCTCGGCCGGAGTCCCATGTTTCGCGACCATCCTCGTCAATGATCCCGGTGAACGATGGCCCGGCGATGAAGAACGAATGCTTGATGGCATCCTCGCCGCGAACGGCTCGGCTGCTGAGCACGCACAACAACACAAGGCAGAGTCTGTTGAGTCTCACGATGTCCCTTTCAATTCCGGCCGATCGCCGAGAGCCGATGGCCGACAGCCGTTATCACACTTTTGTGGTTTCGGAAAAAAGGATCACGGCCATCGGCTTTCGGCGATCGGCATTCGGCCGGGCGGCTGCTTGCAAAAGATAAGTTATGAACCGTCGTCATTCGCGGTTCTGACGGTCGGACTCTACCAAACAGGTTGTTGGAAGGCTTGCGACATGAAGATCGTCATCCCCGGTGGCAGTGGTCAGGTTGGGACGGTGTTGGCTCGCGCGTTTGTCGCGGACGGCCACGAGGTCGTGGTGCTCAGTCGAAAGACGGGGCCAGCTCCGTGGCGAATCGTCGAGTGGGACGGCGAGTCGTTGGGGCGATGGGTGACGGAGTTCGATGGAGCAGACGTCGTCATCAACTTGGCTGGCCGCAGCGTCAACTGCCGATACGGTGCGAGAAATCGGCGCGAGATCAAAGAGTCTCGCGTGAAGTCCACGCGAGCGGTTGGGCAAGCGATTGCCGAAGCGGCAGATCCCCCACGAGTCTGGCTGCAAGCGAGCACCGCGACGATTTACGCTCACCGCTATGACGCTCCGAATGACGAAGCGACCGGAATTCTTGGCGGTGACGAACCGAAGGTTCCCGACACTTGGCGGTTCAGCATCGACGTCGCGAAATCGTGGGAGCAAGCGGCTCTCGAAGCGCTGACGCCGCGGACTCGATTCGTGCTGCTGAGATCGGCCATCACCATGAGTCCCGATCGTGGTGGGGCCTTCGATTATTTGCTGCGTCTGGTGCGCTGGGGCATGGGAGGCAAACACGGCGATGGCCGACAGTTTGTCTCGTGGATTCACGACCGCGACTTCGTGCGAGCGATTTACTGGCTGTTCGATCACGACCTCGCGGGGCCAGTCAATCTTGCGTCGCCAAACCCGCTGTCGAACATCGAGTTCATGCGCGAATTGCGGAACGCTTGGGGCCGTCGGATTGGCTTGCCAACAACGGAGTGGATGCTGGAGGTCGGCACGTTTCTGATGCGCTCTGAAAGCGAACTGGTGCTCAAGAGCCGGCGTGTGATCCCCAGCCGACTGCTGGCATCGGGATTTGAATTCGAGTTCTCGTCGTGGGCGGAGGCGGCTCAGGATTTGTGTGACCGCTGGAAAGGCACCCAGCGGCCTGACCAGTCGTAGGTCTCCAACGCAGCGAATTGCTTCTTGTACTCGTAGTGCGACGGCTCGCGAAAAGCGTAGCCCGGATAGTAGTAGCGGTAGCCGTGCTGCTGAGCGTACTCGATCTCCAGCAACATCGTGGCGATGCCGGGACTTCGCCAGGCGTGGTCCGGGTGAAAGAAACCGTAAATGCTGGAGACGGAGCGCGCACCCAAGTCGAGATAGCTCGCGGCGATGAGCTTCCTGCCGTCGAAGAGTGCGACTTCATGGTTCGCGCACGGGATGCCGTTGGGCTTGGGGCCGAGAAAGACGTCGAGCGATTCCGGAACGTTTTCCGTGAATCGCTGCTTATGGAGATCGAACAAGCCTTCACGCTCCGCGTCGATCAAAGTGGGCGAGATTTGCCAGTTCAGGTCCGCGATCTTACGGCGGATTCGGCGTTGGCTTTTCGACAGAGAAAAGCGTTCGAGATCCACACGCAAGGGCATCACATGCCGCAATTCGGTTCCCGACAACGTGTGCGAATAGCGAAAGAACATCGGGCCGAAGTGACGCCAACCTCGTTCCCAAAGCTGGTCCATGTCCTCCGGCCGTGCCGAAATGAGGTACGCGGATTCGTCGATGGGCGGAATCATGAGTCGCCATCAGCGATCGCGGCGGGCGGTGAAGAATTGATCGACGGTGATTGAAACACCGGGCAAGCTCAGGATGGTCAACATTTCGCCGAGAGTCGCGACGTGAGCATCGGCGTAGGTTCCATCCGGCTGCGGATCACGATAGACCTCGACCGTGTCGTTGTTCAAGTTGGCGATCCAGTACTCGCAGACACCGGCTTCCGCATAAAGCGACAACTTATCGGTACGGTCGGAACCAATCGTCGAATCTGCGACTTCGATCAGCAGCAAGATGTCGGCGGGGCAAGGAGTCGCTGTCGAGTAGAAATCTTCGCGTGGCGATAACAATGTGACGTCCGGCTCTGGACGACTCTCCGCGGCGACGATCGGGCTTTGGATTCCAACGAGGACTTGATCGCCAAGCAATCGGGTGAAGTACCGATTGAGCCGCATGACACAGGCCGCATGAGGTTCACCGATGGTCATTTTCTCGACGATCTCCCCTCGGATGAGTTCCACACGGTCGTACTTGTTCAAGATCCCAGACTCAATCATCCGCTCATATTGGTCGAGAGAAAAACGGTGATACGGCGGATATGCCGCGTCACCCTCCCAGTGCTTCTCCAAGATTTTTCCGCGAATCAGTTCGCACTTGTCCCGCGAGGTGAGTATGCCCCGCTCAATCATCTTCTCGTACTCTCCTAACGAGAAACGCCGGTGCTGGCGCACTTCCGTCGTGGCGATGTCCGATGGCTCAGCGATCTCAAGTACGGCGCTCATGGCTAAACCAGTTCTCGAATCGGCTGCACTCCGTCGATGACGTACTGCGGGCGGCCGGCGAGGTCGTTGATCGTCGCGGTGTTCACGTCGATGCCGAGCGAGTGATACAGCGTCGCGAAGACTTCTTGGAACGTGACGGGGCGATCTTTGGCATGCTCGGCATTGCGGTTCGTCGAGCCGATCACTTGGCCGGTGCGGAGTCCGCCGCCGGCGAGCATTGCGCAGGCGACTTCGGGCCAGTGATCTCGGCCGCCGTTCGGATTGATCTTGGGTGTGCGGCCGAATTCGCCCCAGACGAGAACCGTTGTCGTATCGAGCAGATCACGGCGTTCGAGGTCTTCGATCAACGCGGAGAGTCCGATGTCGAGCATCGGGAAGTGCTCGCGAGCATTGGAAAAATTGGTGCCATGAGGCATGCCGTGCCAGTCCCAGCGGCCGTAGGCCAGTGTGACGACACGGGCTCCGGCTTCGACCAAGCGGCGAGCCAGCAGGAGATAATCATTGTTCAACGGGCCTGCGTCACCGTAGCCGGCGGGCTTGTCGCTGCCTCGGCCGTAGCGGTCGCGTAGCTTCGGGTCTTCGCGTTCGAGGTCAATCGCCTCGGCCAGTTTGCTGGATGTCAGGATGCCGAAGGCTTGCTCGGTGAACTTGTCCATGCCTTTGAGCATTCCGCTGGCATCGACGTCGCGTCGCAGCGTGTCGAAGTTCTTCAGCAGTGACTTGCGAGTTCCGAAGCGATCGGTATCGACGCCATTGAGGACCATGTCCTTCTTACCTTCCGCATTCGGAAGGAACGGGGCGTGACTGGGACCGAGGAACCCTGGTTGACCGGGATCGGCCCACGTCGAGGTGATCATCTTCGGCGCGAGTCCGACGAACGGCGGCACGGCGGGATCGACGGCTCCTTGCAGCTTCGAGACGAACGATCCCATCGACGGCCAACCGCCGGCGATTTGGTTGGCAAAGCGGCGTCCCGTCTGACATTGAAACGCGGCGTGACGTCCATCCGAACCGACCAGCGAACGAATGATCGCCAACTTGTCGGTCATCGCGGCGAGCTTCGGCAGCAGCTCACAAATCTGAATGCCGGGGACGTTGGTATCGACGGGCAGGAACTCCCCACGAATCTCCGACGAAGCATCCGGTTTCAAATCCACCAAGTCCTGATGTGGAGGACCGCCGGACAAAAAAATGTTGATGACCGCTTTGTGGCGTGTCGGTTGTTGACCAGTCGCGGCGGCGGCTTGTTCGGCTCGCAAGAGTTGCGGCAGCGAGAGCGACGCGGCTCCCAAAGCGAGGCCGCCGATTTGCAGAAAACTACGGCGATCAAGCCGGTCGCAAAAGCCATTCTGCCGGGGTCCAACGATCGTCAGCATGATTCTCTCTCCGTCATGTTCAAGAGTGTCACTGGCCTTGGTTTCGGCGGGGGGCAGTCTATCACTTCAACCAACGAATGAAAGATGGCTGATGTTGAATGGGATCGGTCAGAAAGTCGCTGTCATGCCGGCGAAATTCGCGTGGGGATGAGAAGTCGCTCAAGTCCCTTCGACGTTTTCCAATTCTTTGATCGCCGCTCGCGCTTCTGCAGCTTGCTCTGCGGATCCGGGCCAGCCGAATTTCATCCCGGCTTCGGCCTGAGCCAATCGTGTCTGCGCATGGTCGTAGCGCGCTTCGTATTGCTCGGCCACTTGCAGGCTCTCGGCGAATGACCGACGCGCTTGTTCCTCGTTCCCTTCCAGCGTGGCGACGATTCCCGTTTCTCGCAGAGCGTGTGGGCGGCAGGCCAGGTAGCTCTTGGTGATTTTTAATGCTGCGCGACACGCCTGCTTGGCGGTTCGCACAGCGTGCTGACGAGCGGTTCCTTCCGGACAACGCTCGGCGACGATTCGCAATGCGGTGGCCTTCCAGGTGATCGCGGTGAAGATGCAGACGTTTTTCAGACCTCGTTTCTTGGCGCGATCGAGACAGTCTTGCAAGACCTTGGCCGCCTCGGCTGGATTGTCTTCGCACAACAGCAATTCGAGACCGCGGGCGAGAACGGCTCCGGCGATCGACAGGGGATCGTCACGCTTCCGATCCAACTCTTTCTGAATCGCGCCGCGCGGGATCAGATGGGGAGCACATGGAATCCAGAACAACAGTGAAATGCAGACGGCCGAGTAGTCGCCCGTTTCCAGACCGATCTCGTAGGCTTTCTTCATTTCTTGGTACGCGGTCTTGAGGTCGCCCAAGTGATACATCGGCACGCTGGCGATCATGCGCGCCATGTTGGCTTCCCAGACGTCACCAGCTTGTTCGAGCAACCGCACGGCTTCCGCGCCCGTTCGCAGGCCCTCTTGAAAGCGAGCCAGCACAATGCAGGCGAACGTGTGATAGCTGCGAGCTTTCCCCTGTCCCCACAAATCGCCGGCGTCCACGGAAATCTCAAACGCGCGCTGAGCATAGTTGATGCCTCGCTGCGCCAGCGGAATCGCCGTCATCGTGATCGCGTGGAAGGAATAAGTGCGCCCCAGTTCTTGAGTTGGCGGATAGCGTTCGGCCAGATTCATTTGCCGCAGGTGCGACCACAGCACCATCTCCATGGATCGCGAAAACCAGTAAGTCAGCGTCAAGTTGTCGAACAGCCGAGCGCGGAACAGGTCCAGGCGACCTTGCGGCGAGTCTTTGCTCTTACGGCCGACGAACTTGGAGGGGAAGAACGTGTGCAGCAGTTGCACGACCCCTTCTTTGCTCATGCGAATCAGCAGCGACAGCAAGTTGCCGGGCGGCCGTTCGTTGAGCGCCGTAAGCGCTTTTTCCAAGTACGTGCCAGCGTCCCCAATGTCTCCCTTGTTGAACGAACTTCGGCCGAGCTTGCCGTCGATCCGGGCCGTTGTGACGTTCTCTTTGGCCAACGCGCGTGCGGCTTGGAGTTGTTCGTTGGCGGCGTCGTATCGTCCGCGCAGGATGAGCACATCGCCGAGACCTTCCAGGATGCGAAATCGCAGCGCGGGAGTCGATGCCGCGCTGCCGAGCAACGCGATGCGATACTGTTGCTCGGCAACTTCAAGAGCATTCTGCCGACGTGCCTGTTCGGCGGCGATCAGAGCAAACGGCAACGCCTTTCCCGGTTCTCCCGCCGCGGCGAAGAAGTGCGACAGGTCATACACGCGCCGCCATTGCTGCCGTTCCAGAGGAAATGACTCGGTCGGTTCCTCGAACGCGGTCGCGCTCATCAGATAAGCCCACAGGCTCTCCACGGAGATGCCGCTGAGTTTCAGAATCGTCTCGGCGAGGTCGAGGTTGTAGCGCTGTTTGGTGCGCTCCTCCAAATGATTCACGACCGACTCGCGGATGCGATCGTGATAGGTTTCGACCAGCGTGGCTTCGTCTTCGGATTCGTTGGCGCGGATGAGATTGCGGGTCCGCAACTGCACCATCAGGTTCTGCCCTGTGGCTCCCACTTCCAACGCGCGGTACGCCTCGGCCAGAACGATCGGCCGTCCGGCGACGGCGATGAGTTCCAATAGCTGCCGCGTATCGTCGGGCAAGCGGCCCACGCGCGACCAAATGACTTCATCGAGTTCCAAGCTCTGATCGGCAAACTCCGGAGCGTCTTGGACGTGCTGCACCAGCTCCCACACGAAGAACGGCCAGCCTCCCGATTCGCGGGCGATCTTGGAGGCGAACTTGATCGAATCCAGGTCGTCGCGCTTGAGCAGCAGCAACGCCAGCCGCGTCGCTTCCTCTTCAAGTAACGCCTCGACCGCCAGCTCTTGCCGATGCGGATGAGCTTGTCCCGTCGTGTAGGCTGTCGCCAATGCCTTCAGACACGAGCTGGTCTCGACGTACTCGCTGCGATACGAACCGAGCAGCAACACACGCGGCGATTCCGGTGGCCGAACCAGATCGCCCAGCAGCACCGCGCTATCCACGTCGCCCCACTGCAAGTCATCGACATACAGCACCACCGGTCGCTGCGTGCCGAGCCACTTCAAGATTTCGCGCAGAGCATTCATGGCTCGTTGACGAAGTTCCTGTTGATCCACGTTGTCGATCGACGGCTTGCCGGCGTCGGTCGCACCGGGCAACTGTCCCATCACGGGAAACAGTCGAACCAATGGCAGGCTGTCTTCCGGCAGCGCCTGTCGCAGTGACTCCGTGGGAAGTTTGCTGAGGTGCGCAGCGAGCGAATCAATCAGACTGTCGAGCGCCTTGAACGGGACCGATTCTTGTTCGTAGCAACGGCCGGTCAGCACCACGGCCGTAGCCACGTTCGCCAGAACGTGGGAACCCACACTCTGGCGAGTATGGCTACCCGACGTCTTCGGCTGGCCGTCGCCTTGATTCTGGAGTTCTTCCAGAAAGGATTGAATCAACACGCTCTTGCCCATGCCGGACTTGCCATGCACGAACAGGCTGCGAGTCGCACCGTTCTGGACCTGCTCGAAGACGTTCCGCAGCGTGGCGAAGTGTCGTTCTCGTCCCACCAGTTCGATGGTCTGACCGGTTCGCTGGCCGGACTTTCCGCGCAGCGTCTCGGCCACGTCGTCCGCGCCGATCAGTCGCAGAATGTCGAAGACCGTGTGGCGTTGCGCGGGGTCTCGGTTCAGCAATGCGACGCACAGGTCATTCAACTCCTGCGGGATTGTCGGTTCCAGTTCGCGCGGCTCTTTGGGCGTTTCAGATTGCTTCTTGAAGAGGACTTGCAGCGCCTTGCCTTCGATCGGCATCCGCCCGGTCAACACCTCGTAGAGCATCACTCCGATCGCGTACCAATCGCTGGCCGGAGTGGCGGGCTTGCCGGCGGCTTGCTCCGGAGCCATGTAATCGGGCGTCCCTTGCACCCCTTGTGGCCGACCATCGCTCTCGACCTGCGCTGCCAGTCCAAAGTCGACCAGCACCACGCGCCCCTCTTTGGTGACAAGGATGTTGGACGGCTTGATGTCTCGGTGCAGCACGCCGGCTTCATGCAGCGCATGGAGACCGAGCGCCAATTGTTTCAGTCCGTCATAGAGCCGCTGCATAATCGCCAGCGACAGCCGCGTGCCCACTTTCGGAACTTCGCCAATGAGCTTCCGCCCCTTGTCGCGATTCAGCCGCTCGAATCGGGACCAGACGTATTCGAGAAAGTCCACCGCATCGAGCACCTCCATTGTGAAGCACCACGTCTTGCCATCGGACAGCAAGTCGTAAAGCGCGGCGAGATTCGGATGCGAGACGTCCGCCAGCGCGCGGAACTCCTGCTTGAAGCGTTGCAAGCCAACCGGGCTGATCCGCTGCAACGTCTTGAGCGCGACGTGCCGATCGAGCTTCTCGTCGAAGACACGATAGACGACACCCATCCCGCCCCGGCCCAGCTCGCTGACGACTTTGTATCCGGGCAGATTCGGCGGCTCGGTGACTTCGACTTCCGTCTGCATCGCCGTCTTCGTGCGCGCCCCCGAATACGACTTCGAGCCTGTTCCCGACAAGCTGCCGGAAGCAACTCCCGCAGTGGAACTGAGTGATCCGGGTCGAACATCACCCGTGAGGGAGTTCGCCACATCGGCATCAGGAGTTGGCGTGCTCAATCGCTCTGTGATGGGTTCTCTTTGCTCGGACTTGTCCGCTTCCGAAACTGCCGCTTCAAAAATGACCGTTCGGTTTCCAGCGTGCTCTGCCGGTGGCAACGGCGTTTCTTTCACCGGAGCCGGCAAATCCCGCGCGGGAGCGAACGCTGGCGGCGCTTCGACGATGACCGTCTGGCCGGAAACATGAGTCCGTTCAGAAGCGAATGGGCTTTCGACCGGTGCGGGTTCGGGGGACACCAGCGTTCTGTCGAGAGGCCCCGGTCTCGGCGTGTTCAACTCGGCCTTCGGTGTCGTGACCGACCCGCACAGCGGGCAGACGACTTGCTGATCAGCGGAAGTCACAACGTCGAATCGGTGACCGTGGTAGCACTGCAGTTGGTTCATCAAATTGACTCGGCGTTGATTTTGATGAAGTCGGAAGGTGACATAAAAATGGGGACAGAAAAACTCGCCAATCACTGCTCCTCAGCGTCCGGTCGCAAAAAGTGAAGTCTCAATCTTTTTTCTGTCAGCCCTTTGATGCTTGTGCCACGGATCGGAAATAACCTTCCACCAGAACCATCGCTTCCAGCCTGCTAATCAGAACGTGAATCTTGGACCGATGAGTCCCACGGATGGCATGGCGATACCACGGATAATCAAAGTGCTGCTCGTTTTTTCATCCGTGGTATTGCTATGCCATCCGTGGGGAGTTTAGGGCTTCATGAAAGATCAATTGCGAGTTGTTGCCTAGCGACCAGCGCAGTCGCCAAGAACAAGACGAGCCCTATTTCCCCTCGACGTTTTCGATCTCAGCAACCTGTGCACGCGCTTTCCGGACTTGTTCCTCCGAGTCAGGCCAACCGAACTTGATCCCGGCTTCTCCGCGAGCCAGTTCGGTCTTAGCGATATCGAACAGCGCTGCGTGCTGCTGAGCCAATTCCAGACTTTCCTCGAAGAACGACCGAGCTTGCGGCTCGTTGCCTTCCAGCGTAGCCAGAATGCCGGCTTCTCGCAGCGCATGGGGACGACAAGCGCGATAACTCTTGGTGATGCTCAACGCGCCGCCGAGCGCGCGTTTCGCGTTGCGGAGCGCCCGTTTGCGATCGGAACCCTCGGCGGCTCGTTCGGCGACGATCCGCAGCGCGGTGACTTTCCACGTCTTGGCGGCGAACAGGCAGCAGTCGCGGAACTCGCGGCGATTGGCCTCATCCAGCATTTTCTGGAGCATGTCCGCGGCCTCTTGCGGCTTGTCTTCGCAGAGCAGCAGTTCCAGACCGCGCGTGAAGAAGGTCGAGGTGATCGCCAAGGGATCGACGCGATCTCGTTCCATTTCCGTCTTGATCGCGCCCGGTGGAACCAAGTGGGGCGCAGCCGGCATCCAAAACAAGAGCGAGATGCACGCGGCCGAGTAGTCACCCGTCTCGATCCCAATCTCGTAGGCTTTGCGGGCTTCGCGATACGCACCCTTGAGATCTCCCGCGTGATACATTGGCACGCTCCTGATCATGCGGGCCATGTTGGCTTCCCAGACGTCGCCGGCTCCCTCGAGCAACCGGACTGCTTCCGCTCCCGTTCGGATCCCCTCCTGGAAAGTCCCCAGGACAATGCACGAGAACGTGTGGAAGCTGCGTGCCTTTCCCTGGCCCCACAGGTCTCCATTGTTGACCGCGATCTGATAGGCCCGCTCGGCGTAATTGATGCCGCGTTTCGCCAGCGGCAGCCCCGTCATGGCGATCGCGTGAAAGGCATAGGTTCGTCCCAGTTCCTGAGACGGCGGATACAGCTCGGCCAAGTTCATCTGTCGCATGTGGGACCAGAGGACAAACTTCATCCCTCGCGTGAACCAATACGTCAGCGTCAGGTTGTCATAGATGCGGGCGCGAAACAGATCCATCTGACCCTGTGGAGACTGCGGATCCCTCTTGCCAACGAACCGCGTGGGAAACTTCGTGTGCAGGACTTGGGCAACAGCTTCTTTGACGAGACGGGGAACCACGGTCAGGACGGAGGGAGGTCGGTTATCAATTTCCGCGATCGCCTTTTCGAGATAGGCCAGTGAATCCCCCATGTCTCCTTTTTTGAACGAGGCGGTCCCCAACTTCCAACTCAGCCGCGCGCTGATCAAGTTGTCTTGGTTCAAGACTTGAGCCGCCGCAAAGTGCTCTCTGGCTTCGAGGTACTTGGCACGCAGCACGAGGACATCACCCAGCCCTTCCAGGATGCGGAAGCGGAGGGCCGGAGCCACTTCATTCGCTCCACGCAGGGCGATTCGATACTGCTGCTCGGCCACTTCCAGAGCGTTTTGCTGACGCGCCTGCTCGGCGGCGATCACGGCCAGCGGCAGCGCCCGGACGTTGTCACCCGCGGCGGACAGGTAATGCGTTAGATCAAACACACGTCGCCATTGTTGACGTTCCAGGCGGAAGAATTCCGTCGGCTCGGCGAAGGGAGTCGCGTTCGTCAAATGAGCCAGCACGCTCTCCACGGAGATGCCGCTGAGCTGCAGGATCGTCTCGGCGAGGTTCAGGTTGTAGACCTGCTTGGTGCTCGCTTCCAAATGGTTCACGACCGACTCGCGGATGCGATCGTGATAACTTTCGACGACGGTCGATTCATCGCCCGATTCGGTGGCGCGGATGAAGTTGCGGGTCCGCAATTGCACGAGCAGGTTCTGTCCTTTGGCTCCGACCGCCAGCGCTCGATAGGCTTCGGCCGAAACGATCGGGCGACCCGCGACGGCGATCAGTTCCAACAGCCGGCGCGTCTCTTCGGGCAAACGACTCACTCGTTTCCAAATGACTTCATCGAGTTCCAAAGCCTGGTCGGCCGCTTCGGGAGCCTCTTGAACGTGCTGCACCAACTCCCACACAAAGAACGGCCAGCCCCCGGATTCATGGGCGATCTTGGCCGCGAATTTGATGGAATCCAGGTCATCGCGTTTGAGCAGCATCAACGCCAACTGAGTTGCGTCGTGCTCTTCCAATGCTTCAACGGGAAGCTCTTGCCGATGCGGATGCGCCTGACCCGTGGTGTAGGCCGTGTCCAACGCCTTCAGACACAAACTGGTCCCGACGTATTCGCTGCGATAGGAACCCAGCAGCAGGACTCGCGGCGATTCCGGCGGTCGCATCAGGTCGCCCAGCAACTCCGCGCTGTCTTCGTCGCCCCACTGCAAGTCGTCGATATACAGCACGACCGGCTGCCGCGTGCCGAGCCATCTCAACAGCTCGCGCAGAGCGTTCATCGCTCGCTGACGGAGTTCCTGTTGATCGACATTGTCGATCGAGGGCTTGCCCGCATCGGTCGCTCCGGGCATCTGGCCGAGAACCGGAAACAGTCGCACGAGCGGCAGGCTATCTTCCGGCACGGCCTGTCGAAGAACCTCGACCGGGAGCCTTTCGAGATGTCCGGCCAGCGAATCAATCAAACTGTCGAGCGCCTTGAACGGCACCGATTCTTGTTCGTAACAACGGCCCGTCAGAACGACCGCTTGTTTTTGAGTCTTGATGTCCTCCAGAAAGGTCTGAATCAAAACGCTTTTTCCCATGCCCGACTTGCCATGCACGAACACGCTCCGAGTGGAGCCGTTTTTGACTTGAGCAAATGCGTCGTGCAGCGCGGCGAGGTGGCGTTCTCGACCGACCAACTCCACGACCTGCCCAGTGCGCTTCACGGACTGACCACGCAGCGTTTCGATTGCGTCATCCGCGCCGATCAGTCGCAAGATGTCGAACACCGTGGGACGCTTCGTGGCGTCTCGCTGAAGTAAGGCGACGCAGAGGTCATTCAATTCCTGAGGGACCGTCGGCTCCAGTTCGCGCGGCTCTTTGGGAGTCTCCTTCTGCTTCTTGAAAATGACTTGCAGCGCTTTGCCTTCGATGGGCATTCGCCCTGTCAGCAGTTCATAGAGCATGACTCCAACCGCATACCAATCGCTGGGCGGCGTCACCGGCCGGCCAGCGGCTTGTTCGGGGGCCATGTAATCGGGAGTCCCCTGAATCCCCTGCGGCCGCCCATCCCCTTCGATCTGCGCCGCCAATCCGAAGTCGACCAGCACTACGCGGCCTTCCGTGGTCACGAGGACATTGGAGGGCTTGATGTCACGGTGCAACACGCCAGCTTCGTGAAGTGCATGTAATCCCAACGCCAACTGTCTCAGTCCTTCAGACAAACGCTGCAAGATCGCCAGCGACAACCGCGGGCCGGCTTTCGGAACTTTGCCGATGAGCTTCCGTGACTCGCTGCGATTCAGCTTCTCGAATCCCGACCAGACAAACTCGAGAAAATCGACCGCTTCGAGAATCTCCATCGTGAAGCACCACGTCTTGCCGTCCGAAAGCAAATCGTAAGGGCCTGCAAGATTTGGATGAGAGACATCAGCCAACGAGCGGAACTCCTGCTTGAAGCGTTGCAAGCCGACAGGGCTGATCCGCTGCAACGTCTTGAGCGCCACCTCCCGATCCAGCTTCTCGTCGTAGACTCGATAGACGACCCCCATGCCGCCGCGGCCCAATTCACTGACCACTTTGTAACCGGGCAGGTTCGGCGGTTCGGTGACTTCGACTTCCGTCTGCATTGCGGAGGTCGTGCGAATTCCCGAGAACGACTTTTGAAGGGTTCCCGTAACGCCCCCGGAACTGATCGTCGGAGCGGAGCGAGGAGCAACGTCCGCGGGTTGAGACTTCTCCACCTCGGAGCCTGATGGCGGACTCAATGGGTTCGCGTCAGGTGCTGCCGGAGACTCATCGACGCCGTGTTCGAGTGCGATCGCTTCAAGATCCGCGGCTTCCACGATGAAGGTTCGATTCCCGACGTTCGCCATCGTGGATAATGGAGACGCTTCCACCGGAGCCGGCAGATCCATTGTGGGAGCGAACCCCTGTGGCTCTTCCGCCGGTGGCGGCAGGTCGATCGTGGGAGAAAACGCTCTTGGCTCCTCCACAGGCGCGGGCAGATCCACCGTCGGCGCGAAGACTTTTGGCTCTTCCTCAATCGCCGGCATGTCCATCGTCGGCGCGAAGACTTTTGGTTCTTCCGCGATCGCCGGCAGGTCCATCGTGGGAGCGAACGGTTTTGGTGCCTCTGTGATGATTGTCTGACCCGAAACATGGGTCAGGGCCGAACTGCGCGGGCTTTCGACCGGTGCGGCTTCGCGAGACACCATTGTCCGATCGAGCGGCCCTGGAGCCGGCGTGTGCATCTCGGCCTTGGGGGTCGTGACCGAGCCACACAAAGGGCAGACGACCCGTTGATCGGTCGGTGTCGCAACGTCGAATCGGTGGCCGTGGTGGCACAGCAACTGGGGCATCAATGCTTCTCCACGCAGGAGACGACGTCATTCCACCCCACCTGCACATGACATGGCAGGCACAGCGGACGGTGGTGGAAAACAGAGATCACGAGTCTTTCCACGAAATGCACTCCAAGACTAAGTGCGTACTCTGCGCTCAATTCCGGCCAAAGAATCTACAAAACACGGAAAGCCGAGCCAGTCGCCCAGCAATTTTGCCAATCCCTGAGGTTGTGCGGAGCAGTCCGACAATACGCTCGCTCGCGGTTCGGTCGGCCAAATCCCGTTGCCAGTTTCGTGCCTGAATCACTGAGCCAATTGAGCCAGATCACGCGCCAGAGTTTAACGTTTGTATCAATTCTCCAGGTATTGCATCAAACAACACGCTTGTTCTTTGCGCCATCGACAAGGCTCATACCGAATATCCGCCCGACCGGTCGATGAAAAAACGTCACCATCGTTGGACCGAGATTATTCCCATCGACCCTCAGGATCCCTTCCACTTGTCTAAGAGAGATAACCATGCTCAAAAAAGTGTTTACTCGCCTCTTCGTCTGCACGGTGCTGATCCTGACGGCCCTCGCTCCATTGAGTCAGCTCCAGGCGCAGGGCATCGCCGTGACGGGCGTTGGTCCCGTCAATCGGTCAATGGGTGGTGCCGGCACGGCCGCTCCGTTGGACGCCATCGGAGCCTTGCACTGGAATCCGGGCTCGATCAGCGCGCTGCAATGCAATGAAATCGGTTTCGGAACCGAATTGCTGAGCGCCAGCATCACTCTGTCATCAAACTTCGGCCCTGGAGCGTCCGGCTCGACGAACAGCGATGCGGGTTGGGCGGCGATTCCGACCATCGGCTGGGTGCATCACCTGGACGGCACTCCCATGACCATCGGCATGGGGATCTACGGAGTCGCTGGGTTCAAAAACAACATGCCGAGGGATCTGACGAATCCCGTGTTGGACGGCACGACCATCCCTGGCGTTGGTCCGGCCTTTGGATCGGCAGAGATCTTGCAGATTGCACCGACGCTGTCGTACCAACTCACCGACAGACTTTCGGTGGGCTTAGCACCGACGATCACCACCCAAACAGTGGTTCTGGACCCACTCGGCCCACCCATTACGGCGGCGATCACAGATGCCCAAGGCAATCGCATGGCCTGGGGTGGTGGATTCCAGGTCGGTGCCTACTACCGCAGCGAGTATGGGATCAACGCTGGAGCGACGTTTAAGAGCAAGCAATGGATTGAGACACTGGATTTCCAAACGGCGGGAGGCCGAGTCACTTTCAATCTCGATTACCCCACGATCGTTTCACTTGGCCTGTCCTACACAGGCATGGAGAATTGGACCTTCGCCATCGACGGCCGCTATTTCGACTATGAACACACCGACGGTTACCGGGAACTGGGCTGGCGCAGCGTCTTCGCCGGAGCGGTCGGTGTCCAATATCGTGCGACCGATCGGCTCTCCGCACGATTCGGGTACAACTTCAATCAGAACCCGATTGAATCCGGTGCGGTGGCGACGAATCTGATTTCACCGTTGATCCAGGATATGAACTTCTCGACGGGTGCCACTTACATGTTTACGAACCAGGTCGCCCTCAATGCGGCCTATGTGTATCTCGTCAACAACAGCGTCTCGACTCCGACAGGGACGATTTCCAATGAGATCTCCGCGCATTCGTTGCTCGCCGGTGTCAGCGTGAAGTACTAGCTCTCTCAATCCAGCGACTCCACTGAGCTGGCCTCAGTGGCTCGCGGGCTTTTGCACGACGACACGGCCTCACCTCAAAACTTCCGAAGTCTTCGAGACTTCGGAAGTTTTTGTTTTGGTACTCGTGCTGCGTCACCGCCAAAAACTTGGGTTGAGCCCATCAGCCGCTGGGCGCTAGCCTACGGTGAGAACCGGACGCTAGCGCGATCCGGCTGATTGACTGAACCCGAAAATCAAGACGTCACACAGCACTGGGCTGCGGGACAGACTGGCTCGGCAACCAGACGCTCGGTTTTAGCGCGGCACGTTGGCCTGTTTTCAATGGGAAATTCAGAATGACCAATCAACTCCAACCTGTCGGCGACTTTGACGGTCTGTTGCGACGCCTCCGACAAGTTCCCAAGGCGGAGCTTGATGCCGACGCACGCACGGACCAGCCACAGCGGAAGGGGCGTTTTTGCGTCTGTTGCCTGTTCTATGTCTGTTTCGTTGTTCTTGCGATTGCGACCGCTCAAGCGGAAGAGCCGAAGGCCGCCGCTCCGAAAGCGGAAACGTCCGAGGTCGAACGCATCGCCGATCTTCGGCAGACGCTCGAAGACGAACAGGCCCGGCTCAAAGACTTGGAATCCGAACTCAACGATCCTGCCAGCGAATATGCGAAGGCGGAAAAAGAGTTTCAGGGATTCGATCGCGAGCTGGAACAGAAGCGGGAGTTGCTGGAGAAGCTCCAGGCCGACGGCAAATCGGCTGAAGCGACCGCGTTGCAAAAGGAAATCGTGTCCATCGAGAAACAACGCAAGCGGGCAAAAGAACTCTTTGAACTGGCGCTTGAGGAACGCAAAGCATTGCGTGAGGAAGTCGCCACGTTGCGGCGTAAGACGCAGCTCGATCAGGAAGCTTTGGATGAATTGACCGGCGCGAAGCCGAAGCCGGAAAAGGAATCGAAATCCTCGGACAAGGAACACGATCCCGTCAAGAAGCCGGCGGATGCTAAGGACTCGGAGCCAGAAGCTGAGAAGGCGAGCGACTCGAAAGACAAACAGGCCGACGCTGCTTCGCAGGAGAAGCCGGATGACGATGACCCGGAGTTGATGCAGGCCGAGGAAGAGGCTCGCCAGAAAGAAGAGGAAGCCGACGAGGCTCAGGCAGAAACCCGATCCATCGCGGCACGCATTGCCGATTTGCAGAAGCTCATCGTGCAGCAGCAGAAGATGCTCACGCTGGCTCGCAAGAAGGCGGAGCTGGCTCAGGCGACGCGGACGGAACTCGAATCGGAATTGGTGAAGCGTGAGAAAGAGGGAGCCGTCGCTGCGGAGCTTCAAGAACTGCGAACGGGAGCAATGGAGGCTCGACAACGATTCGCGGCGGCTCAAGCGGACGTGACCGAAGCAACCGATCGGCTCAATGATCGGCGATCCGAGTTGGCCTCACTGCAATCGGAACAAATTCTCGTCTTGCAGGATGCGGCGCAGACGCGACTGGCGGCCGAGGCGGCCAAGGAAACGGTGGACGAACTCCGAAACCCGTTCACGCTCCGCAACATTTCGCAGTGGCTGCTCGATCATGGTCCGCGTGTGCTGTTGCTGGTGCTGGGCATGTTCGTGATGAATTATCTCTCGCACTTCTTCTCCAGCCGGACGATCAATCTGGTTGCGGGCGGCACGGGCCGCGGTTCCCCCATCGAACGCGAGAACCGGGCCCGCACGCTGGTCGGCGTGTTTCAGAACGCCTGCACGGTCGCCATTTTTATCATCGGCACCTTAATGATTCTGGAAGAGTGTGGAGCCAACATCACCGTCCTCGTCGGCGGCGTGGCAGCTCTTGGCTTGGCGGTCGCGTTCGGAGCACAGAATTTAATCAAGGACTACTTCTCTGGTTTCGTGATGCTGTTGGAGAACCAGTACATGCTCAACGACACGATTCGCATCGGCGAGATGACTGGGCAAGTCGAACGGATCACACTACGCATGACAGTGCTGAGAGACGGCAGCGGCGTCGTGCATTTCATCCCGAACGGGACCATCACAAGCGTCAGCAATGAAACCCACGGCTGGTCGCGAGCGATCGTCGAAGTCGGCGTGGCCTACAAAGAGAATGTCGATCGCGCGATGGGTGTGCTTATCGAGCTGTCGCGAGAGCTTCGTGCCGACAATACCTTCGGCCCGATGATCATCGAAGACGCGCTGCCACCGTTCGTCGAAGCCTTGGGGGATTCCGCGGTCACGCTTAAGTTCTCGTTCAAGACGAAACCGAATCAGCAACTCGCCGTGAAGCGTGAACTGCTGCGGCGCATCAAGAACCGCTTCGATGAACTTGGCATCGAATTGCCGTTCCCACATCGCACGCTCTATCACCGCTACGAATCCGAAGCCGAACGGCCGCCCGGTTTGAGCGACATCAAGAAGTGCGCGTGACGGACGCGGCTCAAAAACTCATCGCCCTGCCGAGTGGATTGCTTGGCGGATCGCGATACCATGCCGCCCTCTGATTTGGCTGAGCAATTTCTTCAGCAACTTTGGCGGCGAGGTTTCATGAGAGACAACACTGATCCCGTGGTCCGCACTGGTCGGCGCGAAGCGCTGATCGTGGTCGGCATTTGGTTGACGGCGGGGATGTGGTCCGTCACCACCAGCTATCGGCTGGGCTACAACCGCCCGGTCGAAGAATTGAAATTGATCTGGGGTTTCCCCGAATGGACGTTCTGGGGCGTCGCCGTACCGTGGGTGGTCTGCGTCATCATCTCGTGGATCTTCGGTGTGCTGTTCGTCCACGATGCCGATCTGGGGGAAGAGCTGCCGGAAGAAGCTGATGAACTCGGATTGGGGGGCTAACCATGATCAATCTCCCCTCTGCTTTATTGGCCGCAGGCGAAGCGGCCACGATGCCCAGCGTCGGCTACGGCGCGTTGATCGCGCTCGTGGTCTTCATCTTCGCGAGCTTGTGGATCGGCGCGTTGGCCAATCGCAAGACGCGCGAAGGCTCGTTCATGACCGGGTTCTTCCTGGGCAATCGCGGCTTGGGAGCGTGGGCGCTGGCGCTGACGGCGACCGTGCAAAGCGGCGGCACGTTCATGGGATTCCCGTCGCTGGTCTACACACACGGCTGGATCGTCGCGCTGTGGATCGGCGGCTACATCGTGGTGCCGATCACCGGCTTTGGAATTCTCGGCAAACGACTCGCACAACTCAGTCGCCGTACCGAGGCGATTACCGTCCCCGATCTGTTTCGTACGCGATTCGGCAGCCCGGCTCTGGGACTCGTCGCGTCGTTGTTCATTCTGCTGTATTTGTCCTTCATGATGTTCGCGCAGTTCAAAGCGGGTGCGATCGTGATGAAGACCGCTTGGCCCGGCTCCGGCGTGCTGTCGGTCAACGAAGATCAAAAGCCGTTCGCACTCTCCGGCAATTCTTTGAGTGCCTTGAAGGAGGATCGTGTCCCCGACGCGGTTATCGAAAAGTTGGCCCCCTTGGTCGGCCACGGTTTCTCCACCGAGCGGGACTTGAATACGCAACTCAAAACGCTGCTCACCGCCGACGAGTTGGTCGAGTCCAAAGACCGCATCGTCAAACGGTCCAAACAATTGGACCGGCTCTACCTCTATGGCTTGGCGATCTTCTCGCTGACGGTCGTGGCCTACACGCTGATGGGAGGCTTCCTCGCAGCCGTGTGGACGGACATGTTTCAAAGCGTGCTGATGTTCTTCGGCGTGATGGTGCTGCTGTTCGCGTCGTTGTATCAGGCCGGCGGTTTGGACAATGCGACTCGCACGGCCTTGAAAAACACGGGGCCGGGCTATGTCTACGGTCCCGGCTACGACGATCGGTTCGAGGGACCGAAGGCCGCGCCGAACGCGAAGACCGCGCCGCGCATGGCCTATGACGCCGAGGTGCCTCGCCAGTTTCTGCCGCTGTCGCTGGCGCTGTCGTTCTTCTGTGTGTGGGTCTGGAGCGGCGTCGGTTCTCCCGCGAGCTTGGTGCGGCTGATGGCCAGCCAGAACACGCACGTCATCCGCCGTTCGATCTATTTGCTGAGCGTCTACAACTTGGGGATCTATCTGCCACTGATCGTGATCTGCATCTGCGGTCGAGCGTTGATTCCCGAACTGCCAGGACAAACCGACGAGATCGTGCCACGCATGGCGTTGCTGGCGACCAAGGATTGGCCGGGCGGATCGCTGATCGCCGGCATGATCCTGGCCGCTCCGTTCGGAGCAGTGATGTCCACGGTCAGTTCGTATCTGGTCGTGTTGTCGTCGGGCCTCGTGCGCGATATCTATCAACGCTTCATCCGTCCGCAGGCGGCACCGGGCGAGCTTCGCAAGGCCGCGTACATTTCGATGATTTTCGTCGGTGCCGTGGCGGTGGTGGTCAACATCAGCCCGGTCGCGTATCTGCAAGCGTTCATCGTCTTCAGCGCGACCGGCTCGGCCGCGACGTTCCTGATTCCCGCCATCATGGCCTGCTACTGGCGACGGGCCACAGTCGCCGGTGCGCTGGCCGGCATGATTGGTGGAGCCTCAACGGTGCTGTCCCTGTACTTGCTCGGCATCCTTGAAAAGACGCCCGAACAACGCATCGGGCAACTCACCAGCTTCCGTCCGTATTATTTGTGCGAAGTCGATCCGTTCGTGTGGGGCGTGCTGGTCTCCAGTCTGTGCAGCATCGGCATGAGCCTGTTGACCTCACCACCGGACGAGGCGCTGGTCTCAAAGATGTTCGACAAGGAAGCCACATCGTAGACGAGTCACTCCGTGACTCGAATTCAAGTCACGGAGTGACTCGTCTATTTTTTCAGTAGAGTTTTTCGCAATAAGCTTTTTCGATCAGCGTTTCGAGTTCGGCGACCGGAGTGTCGAGGCCGATCTGATCGACGAGAATCTTGCCGAGTGTCGGAAACTGATCGCGCGGCAGTCGGGAGTCGTCAGACCAGAGCCGCGACCTGCGCAGCGCTTTAGCGCACTGCAAGAACGCTTCGCGAACCTCGACTAAGAGACCGGTGCGCGGCGTCTTTCCGTTGACCGCGCACTCGTCGAGCAACTCCGAACGCAGCACCACCCGCGCGAGCCCGTTCACACGCAGCGTTTCATCGACGCCGGGAATCAAGAAGAGCAAACCGATGTGCGGGTTTTGCACCAGGTTCAACAAGCTGTCGATGCGGTTGTTTCCCAACCGATCCGGAATGAACAGCGTGTGGTCGTCCAGCACGCGGACAAATCCCGGAGCGTCTCCGCGCGGCGAAACGTCCGCCGTGCCATCGACCGCCGCGCTCGACAGGCACAAGAACGGAGACCGCACGATGAAATTACGGCAATGTTCATCGAGCCGCTGCAAACTCTTGCGAGCGGCAATCTCCGAGGGTGGGCCATACAAGGCTCGCAATTCCGCGTCACTCTCGGCGAACCCCAGCACCCGTCCGCAGCACGTTTCCGTCTTCATCAGATTTGTCTCCCAAGTTTGTGGTCCTCAGGCTAATCAGGCCCAAGGTGCGAGACAAATCCGACGACGATCGTTCACGAATGGATCGGCGCGGTCAGGCCACTCGCTGCGGTGTGATCGTCCGCGGCTGCACGCTGCGAAAAATACCGCGAACGTCCAATCGCCGAGTTGGAAGACAGCGACTGGAGATCGGTCGGCCGATGCGCCGACCAGAGTTTGCGAATCTTAACGCGGGCCGCGAAGTACGCGGCGATCACTTGCGGATCCCACTGCGGGCCGACGTTCGCTCGGAAGATCGCCTCGATCCTCTCCAGCGGCATGCCAACACGGTAGGGGCGGTCGCTGCCCATCGCGTCGTAAGAATCGGCCACCGCGATGATCCGCGCCATCAGCGGAATCTCGGCTCCTTGCAAGCGATCCGGGTAGCCGCCTCCATTGAACGACTCGTGATGATTCCGCACACCAGGCAGAACTCGTTCGAGATTGGACAATCCGGCGAGGATGTGGCAGCCGATCTCTGGGTGCCTCTTGATCTGCTCGAACTCCTCATCGTCGAGTCGCGTCTCCTTGCGCAGAATCCGATCATCGACACCGACCTTACCGATGTCGTGCAGCAACCCGGAGAGGTGAATGTCCTCGGTCTCGTCGGCCGGCAAACCCATTTCTTCGCTGATGCACTTCGCGACGAGGGCGACTCGTTCGCTGTGACCGCGCGTGTAAGTGTCCTTGGCATCAATCGTCGAGACCATCGACCGCACGAAGCTCATCACCAAGTCTTCGTTCTGCTGGAAGAGCTCGCGATTGCGCATGTGCGTGCCGAGAATGCGGGCGATGGATTGCAGCAAACTGGCCTGCACGCTGCCGAATTCGTCCGGAGCGTTGCAATGAATTAGCCAGCCAAACTGCTGACCTGGATCGCCGATGGAACACAGCACAAAGTTTCGCAGATTGGGAATCTCGCGTTCCAACGGCGTGCCCGCCAACCGGTTTTTCACAAACGGCCGAGACCAATCTCGACGATCGCACCGCTGACACAGACGCGCCAATCCCCGTTCATCGAGCGGCAACTCTCCATCGGTCAAGAGTCGGAAATTGCCGAGATGGTCTTCCATCCAAATCGCGGCACCTTCAGCTCCCGTCAACTCACGCACGCGAGACAGACACAACTCGGCCACGTCATCCGGCGACCGAGTTAGCTCCAAATTGCCAGTGAGCGAATGCAGCAGCGTGATCTCTTCGTAAGTTTGCTCGATTTCCTCACCGACATTAACCAACTCATCCCGTAATTGCCGCTCGCGAGTTTCAGAGTTCACCTGGGCCCAAGTTGCTTCGAGCAATCGTTGGACAAGCTCAGGAGACGCAAACGGTTGTTCGCGGAGCCACTCATCTACACGCCGTTTCGTCCAACCGGCCGCGACCGCCGCGAGCACCAGATCATCGGGCCGTCGGTCCGGACGCAAACGTACCCAGCCCAATGCGACGCAAGAGGTTCCGTGCCGTGGCGGGAGCGGTAACGAATAGAACGTCAACCCGGACTCCAAGGGCACCACTCGCGGACCGTCCGCTTCGCGGAACACGGACGCTTGAACGCTGGGAATCAACGCCAAGCCATCCCCGCTGGCCGCTTCAATTCGAGGCCCTTCGTCTCCATAAGTGACACACCAAAACGGCAAGCCCGAGAGTCGCGCGTATTGCAGCATCGTCCACTCAGCCGGTTCGTGCTCGGCCTGCACGTCCAATTGAATGAACGAGAGTGTTTCCGCCAGGTCGGCAATCCGCGGACCAGAAACCGACGTGACAAGTTCCGCAATCATGGGGTACCTCAATCCCGCCAAAAACGGCTGAGGAAACCTAGGTCAAGACTGCTCACCTGGCCAAACCCACGGATCAAACTCCCGCACCACTCGCCTTCAAAGGCACCGGTCGCAGCGGATGTTCCGGACGCGCGGTGGGCTGGTTTGCTCCAAAACTCAACACGACTTCGACAAAAAAAGCACCGGCCACTGTGTGGCCGGTGCTGTCATCATCTCTGAACCCATTCCATTCGACGAAACTATTGCGCCTTGCGACTTTCGGAAATCCAATCGGTATGGAAGAACTGACCGCGAGGCTTGTCCGTTCGCTCGTAAGTGTGCGACCCAAAGTAATCGCGCTGGGCTTGCAACAGGTTCGCCGGCAAGCGGGCCTGACGATAGCCGTCGTAATAACTCAGAGCCGTGGTGAAGACCGGGATTGGGAAGCCCAATTGCACGGAAGTCGCCACCACACGCCGCCAACTCGGCTGAGCTTTCTCGACGGCCGCTTTGAAGAAGTCATCCAACAGCAAGTTTTCAAGAGTCGGGTTCTTATCAAACGCCGTCTTGATGTCCCCCAAGAATCGCGACCGAATGATGCAGCCGCCACGCCACAGCAACGCGATGTTTCCGTTGTTGAGCTTCCAGCCAAACTCCCTGGCGGCGGCATCCAGTTGCACATAGCCCTGTGCGTAACTGCACAGCTTCGACGCGTATAATCCCTGTCGCACATCCTCGATGAATTGCTGCTTGTCGCCCGTGAACTTCGCGTCCGGTCCTTTCAGAGATTTCGACGCACGCACGCGAGCATCCTTCTGGGCCGACAAACATCGGGCATACACGGCCTCGGTGATCAGCGTCGTCGGCACACCCAGATCAAGCGCGTGCTGACTCATCCACTTGCCCGTTCCCTTTTGTGCCGCCGTATCCATCACCTTGTCCACGAGGTACTCGCCGGACTCCTTGTCTTTCACCTTGAAGATGTCGCGCGTGATCTCGATCAAATAGCTTTCCAATTCGCCTTCGTTCCAGCTCTTGAAGACGTTGTAAAACTCTTCGTTGGTGAGACCCAGCGCATTCTTCAAAATGAAGTACGCCTCGCAGATGAGCTGCATGTCGCCGTATTCAATGCCGTTGTGGACCATCTTGACGTAGTGCCCGGCACCAGCATCGCCCACCCATTCGCAGCACGGAATGTCGTTGTTCGGACCAACCTTCGCCGAGATCTTTTGGTAAACATCTTTCACGAACGGCCAAGCCTCGAGGTGACCGCCCGGCATCAAGCTTGGACCTTTCAGGGCACCTTCTTCTCCGCCAGAGACTCCCACTCCGAGGAATCGCAAGCCCGCCGCCTTCAGTTCTTCATGGCGACGATTCGTGTCGCGAAAGTCCGAGTTGCCTCCATCAATGATGATGTCACCCGGCGAGAGCACGCCACGAAGTTGTTGAATCACCGCATCGACTGGCCCCCCCGCCTTCACCATGATCATGACTCGGCGAGGCGTCTTGAGGTTGGCGACGAAGTCTTCGATCTTGTGGTAGCCGCTGATCCGCTCAGCGGTCCCCGGATGCACCTTGTCCGCAGATGCCGCGCGGATGCTGCTCTCGAATTCGTCGGTCGTGTTAGCCGTCCGATTCCAAACGCCAACCGAGAACCCACTATTGGCCATGTTGAGAACCAAGTTCTGTCCCATCACGGCCAATCCAATTAAACCGATTTCGTGTTTTGACATTTGATGCTTCCTAAAGTGTTCCGAACCCGCAGCATTGCTCAGGGATGGCTAAACCAAACAGGCCCAGAGCACACGAGATTAGTTCTATGCAAATTGGTTCGACAGTGCAAAACAGTCGAGCGCTTCTTCGGAACCGATCAATAAATCGCCAAATGATTCAAAGTTCAAATTTGCCATAGCGCGAACATTTCGCCACACCAATCGAAAATGGACGCTTTTGATTTTCGTGACTTCGCACGGCCATGAACGAAACAGGCGAGCGGGGCGGCGTCAGCCCAATGGCACTCACTTTAGAAAGTCGTAGGCACATTCCATGTGCCGTCAGCCTGAAAACTGCGGACGGCACATGGAATGTGCCTGCTACGATTCCGACAATGTGAGGGCCATTGGGCGTTAGCCCCCCCGGTCCGGCGGCGAATGTAAGGAAGGGTTGAAGCCGCCCCGCACACCCGAATGTCTCAATCCAAAGATGGCCGTGCGAAGGCGAACTCGGCTGGCTCAAACGTTCTGCAATTGTTCCGAAAGTCCAGAATATCTCCGCTTTGTCGTTGATTTTTAGTTTTTCGAGAGGAAATAATTCACAACGTCTTGGAAACCGACTAAATGAAGCGTGCATGGCTCGAAATTAAGTTGTAGGATTTCAATCCGCGAGTGTGAGCGTCTTCATCGGGTCTTAAGTTTTCTGGACGTTGACGAGTTTTCTTTCCGATACACACGGACCAGTCCACAGTCTTCCGGCAAACGGCGTTCGTTTCCGGTTCCTTTGGAAGAGGAGGGCAGATTCAGGGTTGTTTTTTGTTTTCTTGTTCCTAGTTCAGTGTCTTGTTTTGTTTTCAGTCCATTTTTCATTTTCAAGGAGTCAGGATCATGAAGAGACGTGGTTTTACTTTGATCGAATTGTTGGTCGTGATTGCGATCATCGCAGTCCTGATCGCTCTCTTGCTGCCAGCCGTTCAGCAGGCTCGCGAAGCCGCTCGTCGGTCGCAATGCAAGAACAATCTGAAACAGTGGGGGTTGGCTCTGCACAACTACCACGACGTGTCCAACAACTTTTGCCCGATGTCAGGCGGTGCTAACTTTTCCGGAATTGGTTCCAATGAAGGTCTCTTAAGCGGAGTGGTGATGTTGCTCCCGCAACTCGAACAAGGCCCATTGTGGGATCTCATCTCCGTACAGACTTCAGCGGGGACTCAGGGCGGCAATCCCTGCAATGGAGTGACCTTTACAAGCCTTCCCGCTGCGACTGCGGGGCTTCCTCAAGCGGCAATGTTTGGCGCACCGGGAGCGATTGAGGTTTTTGAATGTCCGTCCTCAACCAAATCGCCGAACATTGCGATCCAGCGAAGTTATTGCTTCAACCTTGGGGATCGCTCCGGAACAAGCGGGTCACACGACCTGTGGGCCGCACAGATTTCGGGAACTGCTGTCATGTTGAATCTTGGAGGTGACGGCAACCGTGGTCCGTTTACACTCAATCGAACCATGAAGATTCGAGACATCCTGGATGGGATGAGCAACACCATTTTGATGGCTGAAAGAGACTTAGGAAATCCGTCCAACAACCGAGACATCCTCGGTCGTGTACAGACTGGTGCCGCGAGCACAGCGTCGGGTAACCCCGCAATTTGTACCGCCCTCCAAACAAGTGGTTTTTATACTGCTGCTAGTCCAACAATTACTCTTGCCAACCCATTGATGAGTGAACGGTGGGCTTGTGGGCTGCCGTACTTCAGCGGCGTGACAATCTCCGTACCACCGAACGGCGCGTCCTGTATGACGACCCCAGTCACTTCGGCTGATTTGGTCTCCACATCATCGAATGCTGTCCAGACTGGGTATTTCACACCGAGCAGCCGGCACACTGGTGGCGTTCATTGCCTCATGGGCGACGGAACCGTTCGATTTGTCAACGAGACACTCAACACCGTTTCGAGCTGCACCTCCACGACCGGTAATGGACAATCGGCCGCAGATTCGGCTGGCAGCGGAGCGACTGCCTGCAACGGCAGAAGCCCCTTTGGAATTTGGGGTGCCATTGGAACGATCGCAAGTGGTGAAACAGTCGACGACTTCTAACTGTTGGCGATTGGGTTACCTCTAGCAAGGCAATTCGTGACCCCTCGAAACGTTGTTTCGAGGGGTTTTTCATGCCTACTTCTTGAAGTGCCGACGATTTGCCAAACTCAAGCCTCGATGCAAAACAAAAACTCTTCAAAAACTTATTAGAAGCTGTTTCAAAACTGTAGCTCAGGCTTTCTAGCCTGACTCGAATTGGCAAAACCACGTCGCTCGTTGATCCGGTCAGCCTGGAAAGGCTGACCTACTAATGAATCCAGACACGCGAGCGGGGTGTTGTCCGTCCTTCTGGCGAAAAACAACTTTCTCTCTTGGAACCAGGTTTGAGAATCATGAGTCCACGTCTCTCGATAATGCTCGCCACTTTGTTGGGGTTCCTACCGATCGGGTGCGAAAAAGTTCCCACGTTTCAAGAGATCACCGGGCAAGAAGCCAACAAGAACCCACCAGCCGTTGTGAACTCTGCGGCACCCACAGTGACACCGCAGAAGGCTGCTGTGGAAGTCCCGCCGATTCAGCAGCCTCCCGTCATCGATGATCCGGTAGAAGTCCTCGCCGGACTGACGGGTAAGTCTGGTGCGCAGGTGGCGGATCGTGACATCGTGCGCGCCACCAAGGTTCCCAGTATCGTTGCAGAGCTCAAAACGCTTGACATCTCTCGAAGCGCTGTGACCGACGAAGGTGTTCGATTGCTCGGTCAGTTTACCGCAATAACGCAAGCGGACTTATCAGCTTTGAATATCAGCGGAGCGGGGATCGAAGGACTGGAACTGCTGGGGAATCTCAGAGTATTGAGGATGGCTTCCGTGCAAATGGGATCGTCCACAGGCTGGGAACGTCTCGGTAGGTTGTCGCAAGTGGAGATGTTGGACCTGTCCTTGACGAACATCACCGAAGCCGATGTCTCCTCGTTGGTCACGATGACGGGGCTGAAAGAACTCAACATCGGCGGCAATTCATTGACTGATGCCGCGTTGAATCAATTGGCAAAGTTGGAGAACCTCGAAGTTTTGCGAATTCAGGGGAACCGGCAGATCAACGGATCTGGACTCAAGGCTTTTGTTCAGAGCAAGCGGCAGCCGGGTTTGCGGGGCCTCTACGCTTCAGGCACCGCACTGACCCGAGAGGGGATGAGCAATGTTAAGAAAATTGGCAGTCTTGAGGTTTTTGAATTTGCCTCCTCTCAATTGAGCGATCAGCTTCTCTTCGAACTCAAAGGGGCCACGAACCTCAAGACGTTGTCGGTTGCTGGTAACAACTTGACATCGGCGTCTGGGCTGACGATCAAGACTATGCGGAATCTCGAGAATCTTGATTTGCAGAGAAATCCAATGGTGACTGCGCAAATGTTGGCATCGCTTTCAACACTGACTGAACTCAGCCAGTTGAACCTCACGAAAACGAGTTGCACTCTTAGCTCGGTTCAAGAATTTCGACGGCGGCAGAAAAAATGCACGGTGATTTTTGAGGAATAGCGCGTCGCGGCATGTGCCTGGCCTCCGACGTGCGATCGTGTGAACGTCGAAATCGGTACCGAGCCGCGAGCGAAAGTCGCCGAGTCACTCCGTGATTAATTGGACCGGAAGGATTTCTTTGGGTATCCGCCGTTCGCCAGAACGCGGATTTTCGGCCATTCACCCGCGTTCTGGCGAAACGTTGCTCCCTAGGCATCTCTGCGGGTCCACTTAGAATCGAGTCACGGAGTGACTCAGCTACTTTGCGGTTTCGCCGCTGCTGACTTACTGGATTAGGTTGGCATGAACCTGACCGTGGCCGTCTTGCGTGACATAGAACGGTCGTTGCTCGACGGTGACTTGGTAATCCGGAGCGATGCCGAGGGCGTGTAGAAGCGTGGCATGCAGGTCCATCACGTTGATGGGATTCTCAATTGTTGTACAAGGACGTTCGTCGGCCGTCTTGCCATACAGGAAGCCGCGCTTCACGCCTCCGCCGAACATCAAAACGCTCGACGCGCCGGTGAAGTGGCGGTGCATGCCGTAGTGCTTGAGTTCCTTGAGCACCGCAGGCTGTTCGACTTGATTGCCGACGGGCTTTTCGGGTTTGCCTTCAAGCAAACAGTCGCGACTGAATTCGCTGGCCAGCACGATCAGCGTGCGGTCGAGCAGTCCGCGCCGCTCCAAGTCGAGTACCAATTGCGCGATTGGCGCGTCGATCTCTGACTTCAGCTTCGCGAGGCGGGTGTGTCCATTGTCGTGCGTGTCCCATTGGAGGAACGGGCCGTATTCGGTGGTCACTTCGATGAAGCGGGCACCCTCTTCAACCAGCCGTCTTGCCAGCAAGCAGCCGAGGCCGAACTTGCAAGTGTTGTAGGTGTCGAAGGACTCTTTCGGTTCGAGCGATAGGTCGAACGCTTTTGCCGCAGACGAATCCATCAGCCGATGGGCTTGCTCAACCGAACGGAGTAATGCGTCACGCTGCGCGTCGGTGTAGCCCGCTCTCGCCGAGAGCGGAGTTTGGTCCGCTCTCGGCGAGAGCGAGTTACCATCGGACACCATTTTGCGGAACGTGTCGTAACGCCGGCGGAATCGTTCGAGGCTCATCCCCGCCGGTGGCTTCACAATGTTGACCGCTTGCCGAGGGTCAGGAACTCGGAATGGATTGAACTCCGCACCGAGGCAGCCGCCGGTTTGAAAGGCTTTGAGTTCCTCGGACTCGCCGTTGCCTTCGTAGCCTTGGCCGATGTCGATGAATGCTGGGATCGCCGGATTCTTCGGCCCCAGCGCGTGAGCGATCCACGCTCCTAGATGCGGAGCTGCGACGTTCTGCGGCGGTTCATAACCGGTGTGCCAGTGATACTGATGCCGCGAGTGCAGAATCGTGCCGAGGTCGCCGAGCACATGCGATCGGATCAACGTCCCTCGGTCTAGCACACTGGCGACTTTCTCAAAGCCTTCGGTGATTTCAATCCCATCCACCGCTGTCTTAATTGAGGGAAATGTGCAGAGCACATCGTCTGCCTTCATGCCTGGCTCGAAGGGCGCGTACCTTTTTGGATCGAACGTCTCCGTGTGAGCCATTCCTCCGGCCATCCAGAGCACAATCAGTGTGTCGGCCGTTGCCGGAAACGCGGGACGCTTGGATTGCTGATTGGATAAACCGGTTGATTCCGCGAAAGCGTTGAACGCAGTCCCGGCGGCCAACGTACCACCAGCCAAACGAGTGAGAAACTCGCGGCGGGAAGCGCGATCAGAATCAAATCGAGTCTGTTCCATCATGGCACCAATTGAAATTCAGGAAGCAAGATGATCGTCCAGAGCAAATCGGCGACACCGTTTTTCGTCGGTGGGTTGCCGAGTAATTCTGCCGCGAGCGTTTGTTCGCGGGAAGTGGGTTCGCGGCCGAGGGAGGCGAGAGAGATGGACAATACGAGTCGGTTCGGATCGGAGCCGGTTTCGCGCAGCCAATGATCGGCTCCTTGTTGGAGTTGCTCATCAAGGGCGGAGCCGTTGGTGAGTTCCAGGGCTTGCAGCATTGTTGCGAGGGACTCGCGGTGCGAAACGACTTGCTCGCGGTGTGGGCGGCCGAGCGCGGATTGCAGTTGGTCCTGCGGGAGCAATGCGGCTCGCAAGCGGACGTCTTGCAATGCAGCCAGAGTTGCTGGAGTCATCAAGGTCGAACTCTTTGAGACAACGTCGGCAATGTTCCAGGGTGCCAAATGAGAATTGCCAAGGACCACAGCGGCTTTCCAATGGGAGGCATCGAAGGCGAACTTCTCCCAGTCTTTTTCGGACGACTCGTTGGCGAGCCACGAGTCGTCGGTGGTCTGTGTCCATTGCGGATGCATTCGAGCATCGAAGGCGAATAGCTCGGCGATGAAGCCGGCGGGGTTGGGGCCGTTGCCTTTGTTGATGACTCGCGCGGCAAGCACATTGTCGCCGACCTTGAGCGGCCCGCCAACAAGCGACTGCGTCGGCTGTTGCCAGTTGTTCGCGTCCGCGACTTTCTGGCCGTTGATGTAGAAGTCGCACTCGTTGTCGGCGGCGATGGTCAGGAAGACGAACGGCATGTCGCGGACGAGCTTCAACGTCTTGCGGAAATAGACGGCTTTGTCTGCCGCAGCTTGCTGGGCGTCAGCGTTTGACCAGAGCCATTTGGCCGTATGGAACACGTTGCCAAGGTGCTCGTGCTTCGTGGCGTTTGGTCCGGGCACGTTGGAAACGTGCCCCACGTTGTGGATCGCTCGCGCGATCGCGCCGAGTTGTCCGGCTTGCCCGCGTCCGTCCACGCGCAGCAGCGGCAGCGAGATTGGTCGCCAGGTCTTCGTCAGTGAAGTGACGGCATCGACGAATTGCTCGGCCGACAAGCGTTTGATGAGGGGGCCACGAAACTCAAACGGATCGTCGGACGACGCATCGTCGGCGATTCCTACGGAGGGAAGTTGGTACGCTCGCGAAGTGGCGATCATCCGCAGCGTGTGTTTCAGATCGTGGCCGTGCTCGACGAAGTCGCTGGCCAGCCAATCCAGCAAGTCGCGATGCCACGAATCCGCATCGAGGTTGTCGAGCGGTTCGATCAAACCGCGGCCCATCAGCTTCGCCCACAAGCGATTGACGATCACGCGCGCGAACCGGCCGTTCTCCGGTTTCGTCAACAGCGTGGCGAGTTGCTTTTGGCGTTCAGGCCGAGCGGTGGCGTTGATCTGGCCAAGTTCGGGGTACAGGAACCCAACGGCTGCCGGTTTGCCGGTTGGCTTGTCGCAGCGGTGCAGTTCGAGCGGCGAATCTGCGAAGACGGAAGCCAGCGCGTACGCATCGGTCAGTTTCCAGTCGTTGACGAAGCTGTCGTGGCAGCTCGCGCATTTCAGGTTTGTGCCGAGCAGGACTTGGCTGATGGACTGAGCGGCTTGGATTTCTCGGCGCTGGCTTTCGTTGACGGTGCCGCGCCATTTGATGCCGAACGTAAAACCTTCCGCGCCCGGAGCCGCTTCGATCAGTTCGCGGGCGAATTGGTCATAGGGTTTGTTGGTCAGCAGTGACTCGTACAGCCAGCCGGTGATCTGCTTGCGACCGCCGTCGATGAAGCCCGTCCCTTGATACGCATTGCGAAGCAGGTCATTCCAAAACGTGAGCCAGTGGTCGGCGTAGTTGCTTCGATCCGTGAGCAAGCGAACGATCAGCTTGTCGCGTTTGTCCGGAGCGGTGTCGTTGACGAACTCATCGAGCTCGGCCGGCGTCGGCAGCAGGCCAATGAGATCGAGGAATGCGCGGCGAACGAAGATGCGGTCGGTTGTCAGTGTTTTAGGATTTGAAATCTGAGATTTGAGATTTGAAATCTGATCAACGAGGAAACGATCAATTGGATTCCCTTCGCCAGCGGGAACAGCGGGGCGTCGTGGGGCGAGTGGTGCTCGCGTAAAGGTCATGCCAAACGAAAAGCCGTCTTCCCATGTGAGGCCGGCGTCGATCCAACGGCGGAGCGTTTCGATTTGTGGTTTCGTGAGCGGCTCACCTTCGGGGGGCATTCGCTGGGAGTTGTCGGATGCGGTGATGCGAGCCATCAGCGGGCTGTCGCCGCTCTTGCCGGGATGGACGACTCGACCACTTTCACCGCCGGTGAGCAGCGACTGTCGTGAGTTGATCGACAGGCCCCCTTTGCGTTGTGTTCCCGAATGACATTTCGCGCAACGCTTGCTGAGGATCGGCTGCACGTCGTGAGCAAAGTCGATGTCGGCGGCTCGCCCCTTCGAGACGTTGATGACAGAGTTCAGGCAGCAAACAGCAAACAACAGGTATCGCATCGGGGCTCTTTCCAATTGGAATTCCGTGGTCGCGGGATGATATCGAGGCTCACAAGTTCTGCCGGTCAATGAATCCTAATTTTCGCCCTTCATTTTTCGCTGCCTCAGCCGAGAGCCGTCGGACGCCGGCAGAAAATGAAGGGCGAAAAATCGAGACGTGACGAAGGACGGACGCTCGAGACCGACTTCGGAGGATCCACCGAGTGATCACGATCGGGAACCGGGTCTTGGTTGGCACTCACTCAGCCAGTATCTTGCTCGCCGCGCTGAGGACGACGAATCAGAATCGCAATCAGGGTGACGTCACAGGTGTTTTCAACGGCTTGCAACCGCTTCCTGACGGGCGCGGCTTCATTTTTGACAGGCAGACCTAAGAGCTTATGCACTACGAAACCATCATTGGCCTGGAAGTTCACGTCCAATTGCAGACGAAGACGAAGATCTTTTGCGGATGCTCGTCGGCGTTCAATCCGGACAATCCCAACGTGCAAACGTGCCCGGTGTGTCTGGGGCTGCCGGGTTCGTTGCCGGTGATGAACCGGACGGCGTTTCGGCTGTCGTTGAAAACGGCGCTGGCTTTGGGCTGCGACATCGCTCGGTTCACGAAGTGGGATCGCAAGCAGTATTACTATCCCGATCTGCCGAAGGGGTATCAGATCAGCCAGTACGATTTGCCGTTCAGCAGCAACGGCTTTGTTGAGATCGACACGGACATCGAAAAGGGCGAGACGAAAAGGATCCGGCTGATTCGTGCTCATCTCGAAGAGGACGCCGGAAAGAATATCCATGATGAGTCGGGCCGTGGCCACGACAGTCACGTCGATTTGAACCGGGCGGGAACGCCGCTGTTGGAGATCGTCAGTCAGCCCGATTTGCGGTCGGCGGCCGAAGCCAAGACGTATTTGGAAGAGTTGAAACTCTTGCTGACTTACATCGGTGTCTCCGACTGCAACATGCAGGAAGGGTCTCTGCGGTGCGACGCAAACGTCAACTTGTGGGTTCATACCGACGACGGCCAGAAGATCGCGACGCCGATCGTCGAAGTCAAAAACCTCAACAGCTTTCGCGGTGTTGAGCAGGCGATTGAATTTGAAGTTGCTCGGCAAATCGAAGATTGGGAGCGGACTCATGCGAAGCTCGGCGACGTCGCTAAGCAGACGCGAGGCTGGGACGCGAATCGGGGCACGACGTTCGCGCAGCGCGGCAAGGAAGAGGCCAGCGACTACCGCTACTTCCCCGACCCCGATCTCACACCGGTGACGGTCAGCGATGAGTTCTTCGCCGAAGTCAAAGCCGAACTCTGTGAACTCCCGGCGTCACGCCGTCGCCGATATCGCGCTGACCTCGGCCTCTCACATTACGACGCAGACGTCATCGTCTCACAAGGGGATCACTTCACCGGCTACTTTGAACAAGTCGCGAAGCTTTGCGGCGACGGAAAGCAAGCGGCCAACTGGCTCACGCAGGATGTGCAACGCGAACTCAACAGCCGTTCGTT
This sequence comes from Planctomyces sp. SH-PL62, assembly GCA_945893045.1. Classification (GTDB taxonomy): domain Bacteria; phylum Planctomycetota; class Planctomycetia; order Planctomycetales; family Planctomycetaceae; genus SXKJ01. Next base: position 15,875 of record CAMDEA010000013.1, on the reverse strand, counting down.
GAGCATCGACGCCTTTCCGATCCCGCCAGCCGTGCTGGGCGATTTATTGAAACGTGTCACCGCCAATCAGCTCACGGTGAAGAGTGCTCGCGAAGTCTTCGAGGCGTTGCTGGCCGAACATGACGCCGCGACCGAACGTCACGAGGCGGTTGACCTGAGCACTGCACTGGCCGAAAAGTTCATCGCCGATCGCGGGTTGGCGATCGTCAACGACACCGGCGCGATCACGGCCATCATTGCTGGAGTCATCGCTCGCAATCCGAAGCCAGTCGCCGATTTCAAATCGGGCAAGCAGGCCGCCGCCGGCTCGTTGATCGGGCAGATCATGAAGGAACTCAAAGGTGCCGACGCGAAGGTCGTCCGGCAGATGCTGGTTGACGAACTTAGCAAGCCGTGACTGCGTAACACCAAGGTTACTCACCGGGGGCAGGCATTTCGGAATTTCGGAATTGGCCTCGGCCAATTCCGAAATTCCGAAGTGCCTGACCCCTGACCGATCCAACATGGAAGGATGCCATGTCCAACGAGCACGATCGACGACGACGAGACCACGGTTGGGACGTGCTGCTCGCTGCTGGAATCATCTGGGTGGCGATCGACGTCCCTTGGCAATTGGAATTCGGCGCTCATCAGCGAACGGTCGGGAAAGTTGTCTCGGGGCTTGTCACTTTGCTGTTTGCGGTGGACTTGTGGATTCGTTGGCGGCATCTGTTTTCACGACGCGGCGAAACGGAGGCGACCGCCACGCCCCGCGAGTCACGCTGGTGGCTGCTGGTGGATCTGCCAGGAGTGATTCCGCTCGCATTGTTCGGCGGACCGGTCGGCTGGCTGGCGCTGCGGCTGATGAAGCTCCCGCGTCTGAATCAGATGATGCGACAATGGCGGCGGCGAGACATTCACAACGCCAGCCTGCTCCGTCTGATTTTCTTCGTGTTTTGGATGCTGCTGATCGCACACTGGATTGCTTGTGGCTGGGCGAGCCTGCGAGATCGCGTGCCGGACGATGATAATGCGATGCACTATCTGAAGGCGCTGTATTGGACCATCACCACACTGGCGACGGTCGGCTACGGCGACATCACGCCGGACACCGCGCCGCAGATGATGTATGCGATTATGACGATGCTCTTTGGCGTCGGGCTGTTCGGTTACGGCATCGGTAACGTGGCGCACATGCTGGCGAACATCGATCAGGTCCAGGCGCATTACCACTCCAGCCTCGATCGGCTGGCGAACTTTCTGCGCTACCGCAAAATTCCAACCGGTCTGCAGCGGCGCATCTACGACTATTACACCTTCTTGTGGGAGCGGCATCTGGGCTACGACGAGGCGATCATTCTCAGCGAGTTGCCGGAACCGCTGCGAATTGAAATCGCGGTCGCCATGAAGCGCGAGTTCATCGAGAAGGTGCCGCTGTTTCGCGGAGCCAGCCCGCTGCTCCTCCGTGAAATCGCGGTCGAGCTGCGGGCCGCGCTGTTCACGCCGGGCGACTACATCTTTCGTGCAGGCGAGATCGGCCGGCACATGTATTTCATCAGCCGCGGCACCGTCGAAGTCATCGCCGAGGACGGCCAGACGATTCTGAGCACGCTGACCGATGGCGATTTTTTTGGCGAGATCGCCCTGCTGTTTCAGCGTCCGCGCACGGCCAGCATTCGAGCGGTCGATTTCTGCGACATGTATTCGTTCGACAAGGAATCGTTCGAGCGTGTCCTGGCCTACTTCCCCGATTTCGCGGGGTTCGTCCGCGAAGAAGCCGAGCGCCGGCAGCAGGCGCTTCCCTCATGATGCTGGCGGCGAACGCAGCCGCGACGTAGCCTGACTCTCCGAGTCGGGAGCGAAAAGAAACCGTCCCGACTCGGAGAGTCAGGCTACGGTCGCTTGCCCGAAAGGATGACAATCATCATGCGTTTCTGTTTGATCGCAATTTGCTGCTTAACCCTCATGACGAGTCGCGCGTTGTTCGCGGCCGAACCGTTGGACCTCAAGGCGGAATTGTCTCGACCGATCATCACTCCGCAGACGTCGCTGGAAGAAACGCAGGTCTATCTCGAACGCCGCATCCCGAAGCTTCCGGAGGTGAAGACCACGAAGGATTGGGATGCGCTCGCGGCGAAGTGGCGACAGGAAGTGCTCGACAAAGTTGTCTTTCGTGGCGAGGCCGCCAAGTGGCGTGATCATCCGCTGGGGATCGAATATGTCGGCGAGCCGATGCGTGGACCAGGTTACGTCGTGAAAAAACTGCGTTATGAGTGCTTGCCGGGGATGTGGATTCCGGCGTTGCTGTATTTGCCGGAAAAACTCGTCGATCGACAGGTCCGGAAGCGAGGCGACGAAGTGCCGGTCGTGCTCAATGTCAACGGCCATGACGGCAAGGGCAAGGCGGCCGACTACAAGCAGATTCGCTGCATCAATCTGGTGAAGCGCGGCATGATCGTGCTCAACACGGAATGGTTTGGCATGGGGCAACTCAAACAAGACGGCTTCAGCCATGTGAAAATGAATCAGCTCGACCTGTGCGGCAGCAGCGGTATTGCTCCGTTTTATCTGGCGATGTCGAAAGGCATCGACCTGTTGCTGACTCTCCCGAACGCCGATCCGTATCGAGTTGCCGTCTCCGGCCTGTCGGGCGGTGGCTGGCAGACGATCTTCATCAGCGGACTTGATCCGCGCGTGACGTTGGCCAATCCGGTCGCCGGCTATTCGAGTTACCTCACACGTGCCCGCTACGGCAGCGATCTTGGCGATTCAGAGCAAACGCCGTGCGATCTCGGCAAGTACGTCGATTACATCCATCTGACGGCGATGCGTGCTCCGCGAGCGACCTTGCTGACGTTCAACGCGCACGACAATTGTTGTTTCGCCGCCGGCCACGCCCTGCCGCCGCTGCTGGCGAGTTGTCGCCCGGTCTATGCCCTCTTCGGTGAGACGGACCGGCTGGTCTCGCACGTCAATCACGTCCCCGGCGATCACAACTTCGGCCAAGACAACCGCGAAGCCTTTTATCGCGCGGTCGGAGCGTTCTTCTACAACGGCTCGAAAGATTTCGATGCGAAAGAAATCGTCGGCGAGAAAGACGAAATCAAAACACTCGACGAGTTGCTCGTCACCGTCCCGGAGAACAACGCGACGTTCACCTCGCTGGCGAAATCGCTCGCCGCGACGTTGCCCCACCCGGACGAAGCCCCCGCCGACAAATCGGCAAAGCAGGAGTGGCAAGCTCAGCGACGCAAGCGGCTTGCCCAAATCGTGGCCGCCAAGGATTACGACGTGGAGGCCGAACCGGTCGTCGCAGCCGACTCGCCGTCCGCCAACGCGGCGACCCAGATTCAGCGTTTTCGCTTGCGACTGAGTAATACATGGACGGTCCCGGTCGTGGAACTGACACGCGGCGAATCGAAAGGGACCACGGTCGTCGTTGCCGATGCGGGCCGAGCCGCAGTTGTGGACGACATCGAAAAACTCCTGGCAGGCGGGCAACGAGTGCTCGCGGTCGATCTGCTGTTCTTCGGCGAATCGAAGTACGCATCGCGCGACTGGCTGTGGGGACTGATGCTCGACACCGTGGGGGACCGACCGCTCGGCGTGCAGGCCAGTCAATTGGTGGCGATCGCGCGACATGCTCACGACACCGATCGCGCGGGACGCACGGTGACGCTGCACTCGGTCGGGCCGCGTGCGAGCCTCATCACGCTCGTCGCCGCCGCGCTGGAACCGCAAGCGGTCGGGGATGTCATTCAGCGTGACGCGATGGTGAGCCTCAAGCAATTTGTGATCGAGCAGAATCGCGGAGTCAGCGAAGCCGCTGAGTTGTTCTGCTTCGGTCTGCTGGAGCATTTTGATGTGCCGCAGTTGCAGGCATTGGTCGCTCCGCGTCGCGTCGAATCCAAATGAGTTCGAAGTAACCCGAAGCGTGAGCGAGGGCGAACACTTCATGAGACTTTGGTTTCGGAATGTTCGCGGTGATGAGCGCAAGCCCTCGCTGACGCTGCGGGTTACTTGAGGGAAGACCGCACTCGCGTTGGCTCTCGCAGACAACCTCTTGTCCCGTTTCGGGGGTTGAACTACTATCGCTTTGGCGTTTCAGAATGAGCTTATTCGCTCAACATTTCCGTCGCTCTTGTTCACCGGAAGCACCTCATGAAGCTGACGAACCCGTCTCGAACCGCGTGGACTTTGTGTGCGGGACTATTCCTTCTGGCCGGAGTCACTGGCTTCGCTGATCGCCTGGCGGCGAATCACCCGAATGACGAGCAAACGACGAAGCTCGTTTGCAGCATGATCCAGAAGTTTCACATCAGTCAGCACCCGATCGACGATCAGATTTCAGGGAAGCTGCTGGATCGATTCATGAAGACACTCGATCCGCAGAAGCTCTACTTCACGCAGCCGGACATCACCGAATTACTGAAGTACAAGACCACGCTCGATGATCTGGTGAAGGCGGGAAACACTCAGTTCGCCTACGACGTGTGGGACATGTATTCGCAACGCCTCGAACGTCAGTTGGAGATCGCTCACAAGCTGATCGACACGCCGCACGACTACACGGTGGACGAGTCCATCGAAGTTGACCCCGACAAGATCGCCTGGGCCGCAAACCAGGACGAATTGAACGACCGTTGGCGGCGACGTATCAAATTTGAACTGCTCAACGCGAAGCTCGACAACGAGGATCTCGCCTCTGGCAAGACGAAACCCAAAGCTGCCCTCCCTGGCCGGGAGCCGGCCAGCACCGCACCGGTCGATCCGCAGGAGCGGCTGCACAAGCGGTATAAGGTGTTCCAAAAGGCCGCGAAGGAAACCGAGGATGCCGAGAAGCTGGAGATGTACCTCTCCTCGTTGACGCACTGCTTCGATCCGCATTCCAGCTACATGTCGCCGCAGTCGGAGGAAGAGTTCAAGATCGCGATCGCCCTCAACCTCGACGGCATCGGAGCACAACTCCGTTCCGAAGACGGCTTCACGATCATCAACGAGATCGTCAAACCGGGAGCCGCCTCCGAAGACGGCCGGCTCAAAGCCGGCGACAAGATCCTGGCGGTTGGCCAAGAGACCGGCGAGATGATCGACATCATGGAAATGAAGCTCAGCAAGGTCGTCCGCCTGATTCGCGGCAAGCGCGGCACCAAAGTCCGCCTGCAGATCAAGAAGGGAGACACCAGCGAAGTCGTGCTCTACGAATTGACTCGCAAGAAGATCGAGCTGACCAATCAGGAAGTCAAAGGGGAAATCATTCAGGCCGACAAGCGGTTTGGTGACCGCACAGGGAAGATCGGCGTCATCAACATCCCCTCCTTCTATCGAGATTTCCAAGCGTTCCAAGAGGGTGCCGACAATGCCAAGAGCACTGCTCGCGACGTGCAGACCGTGTTGCAGAAGTTTCAGAAACAAGGGGGCGTCGATGTGCTGGTGATTGACCTGCGGACCAACGGCGGCGGTGCGCTCAGCGAAGCGATCGACGTCTCCGGTTTGTTCGTCGACAAAGGTCCGATCGTGCAGGTCAAAGACGAACGCGGCCGGATCAAGTCGCACGACGATGACATCGACGGCGTCGCCTACAGTGGACCGTTGGTGGTGATTTGCAACAGGCTCTCCGCTTCCGCCTCGGAGATTTTCGCGGCCGTCATCAAGGACTATCAGCGGGGCATCATCGTCGGCGACTCGACCACACACGGAAAAGGCACGGTTCAAAACGTGATGCCCGTGACAACGGGAATGGCAATCTTCAATCGTCAGGATCGTGGTGCGCTGAAGCTGACCATCCAACAATTTTATCGCGTCAATGGCGACAGCACGCAGCGGGATGGCGTCAAGTCGGACATCGTGCTCCCCTCCTTGATCGACAAGATGGATCTCGGTGAAACGTCGCTGGACAACGCTCTGGAATTCGACCGCATTCCCCCGGCCTCACACGCCTCGGCGGACATGGCCAGCGAGAAGTTGATCTCGCATCTCCGCGACCGCTCGGACAAGCGTGTCTCCGTTGACGAGAAGTTTACGGAGATCAAGAAAGACATCGCTCGCTACGTGGATCGCAAGAATCGCAAGTCCATCTCGCTCAATGAGTCGGTCTTGAGATCCGAACGCAATCAGGACAAGAAGGAGCAGGCGGAAACCGACAAGGATGACCCTTCGGTGCGCGGCAACGACGCCCCCATTTTCCCGGACGATGGTCTCAACGGAACCTACAACAACGAAGTGCTGCAAATCGCGCTGGACTACGCCACGATGTTGAAGAATCCTCAGGCGGCACAAAAGTAGTTTTGCTGAGCGCCATGACCGCTGATCGCGTTCGAACGATGCTCAAATCGTATGACGGTTGACCGACGATGCCGCGTACCACTTCATTATTGCAAGACGTCATCGCGAAGGTGCCTCGCCGTTCTTCGGCCAAGGGGACCGCTCCGTCCAAGGAGTCGTTGCTGCTCGACGCGCTGGACGACGTCCTGGGCCATCGCGTGCTCTGCACCTCGTTGCGTCGCGGCCAATTCGCGGCCGCCGTCGCCGACCGCTCGCCAGACAACGAAGTGACCTGCTTCTTCCTGGACGTTTTCCTGGCGAAGCAGACGTTGGACGAGATCGGGCGAAAGCGTCCCAACGTTTCCGTCGTCTGCGAGACCGACTTCCCGGAAGGACCGTTCGACACGGTTGCGATGCCATTTCTGAAAAATGGCGAAGCCGAACTGACTCGCGAATTGCTGCAACAAGCCCACGAGCGATTGGACATCGGCGGCCGGTTGATCGTCAGCACGGACAACCCGAACGACACTTGGCTGCACGAGCAACTGCAATTGATTTTTGAGAAAGTCACCAAGCGACCGCAGTCGCGCGGCGTGTTGTACCTCGCGCTGAAAACTCACGCGTTGCGGCGCGTGCGGAATTTCACCGCCAATTTCGCCTTCCGCGACGGCAAACGCCTGGTCCATGTTGTCAGCCGTCCCAGTGTCTTTAGCCACCGCAAACTCGACATCGGCGCGCGGGCGTTGATCGAGGCCGTCGTTTCCACTCGCGCGGTTCAACCGGGCAGCCGCATTCTCGACCTTGGCTGCGGATCAGGTGTCGTCGGCATCGCTCTCGCGATGCGCAAGCCCGGAGTTCACGTCCATGCGATGGACTCAAATCCCCGCGCCCTGCAATGCGCTCTGCATGGGGCGGAATTGAATGGTCTCACGGTCGTCAATCAGCCGGTCAAGACCGTTCAGGGGGACTCGGTTTCCGAAGGTGAACCCTCATCGCTTTCGATTCAGCTCGACGCCACCGGGCATGTGTGCGAACCGGGAAGCTTTGATCTGGTTGTCGCCAATCCGCCGTACTACTCGGATTGGGCGATCACCGCGATCTTCGTGGAGGCTGCGGCCCGCGCGCTGAAGCCGGGCGGCCGATTGTTCCTCGTCACGAAAAACGCCAACTGGTATCGCAACAATCTGCCCTTTGTCTTGTCGGACGTCGAAATCCATCCGCTGCGTGAATACTCGATCGTGGCAGCGCGAAAGCGTTCGGGTCGCACCTAGAAGTCGTTGCAAATCGGCTGACGCTCATCACCAGCAGACGACCTCGATCAGCTTATCGAGGGAAAGGGTCGCGCGTTCAAAATTCAAAATTGGCGGACGAAGCGTGTGGAAATCACCATAGCGTCAACTCCGCCAATTTTGAATTTTGAACGCGCGACCCCTCAATCAATGTCGGTCTCGATCATCACATCCGGCCGGGCGGCTTTGAACTTGGCGAGGCCAGCGGCGGTGACTTGCGTGCGTAGCAGCGTCACTTGCTTCAACGACGGGTGATTGGCCAACTGAGCCAGCCCTTCGTCAGTCAGCGGTATGGCCTCGAACTTGATCGACGTCAGGCGGTCGAGCTTCGACAGCTCGGCCAAGCCCGCCGACTCAAGACGGTTGAAGAAACCCAAACTTAGGCTTTCGATTTGCTGGAATCGTCCAATTCGCGCGCAGTGATTTTCCGTCAGCGGTCCCTGGCCGACGACGCCCGCTCGAATGAAGTCACCATTGACGGCGACCGTTTGAAGTTTAGGAAATCGCGAGACTTCAAATGCACGATCAGGGAGGCATTCGGCGGCGAAGTCTAGAAACCACAGGTTGGGTAACTGTCCCAAGTGGTCAACTCCCTTGGCGGTCTGTGGCGACCCGATCGACAACGCCTTCCAACGGGAATCATTGGCGAGCAGCTTCAACCCATCGTCCGTGACCTTCGTGTTGGCGACGACCAACTCGGACAACTTCGGAACGGAAAGCAAACGCTTCAGTCCGTCGTCCGTGATCGGTGAGTAAATCAAGTTGAGGTAGACCAGTTCCGGCAACTGCGTGAGTGGTTCCACGGCCGCGTCCGTGATCGACGGAGTATTGAGGACGAGCCGGGTGAGTCTCGCGCAGTCACGCAGCGCCGCGAGATGCTCATCGGTGAAGTTCTTTCCGTCGAGAATCACCGAGAGCAGGTTGGGGAGTGAAGTCAGAACTTGCATTCCCTTGGGGGCCACACGCGGCGTGTTCGCCAGACGCAGGCCATTGAGCGCACGCAGCCCGCGCAGATTCAGCAGCCCATCGTCGGTGACGTTGCCACCATCGATCGCGATAAACTTTGTCTGAAACAGCCCCGGCGGCAGATCAGTCAACTGCTTGATGTTTTTCTGGTCGTCTCCCACTTGAATCGCCACTTCGCCACCGACCGACAACACCCACTCGGCGGCGGCGCGATCTTGGTCTTTTGTCGTCGTCTTCACGGCGGGCCTTGGTTTGAGAGCATCGGTCACGCGTTGCTGAAATTCGGCGGGCTTGAGCAGTTCGCGGCGACCGTCTGCGGTGTCGAGGATGTAGATGAGTTGTTTCTCGACTTGTTCAGCATCGCCGTGCAGCAGTTCGCCGGCCGGAGAGAAGGTTGCGTAGGCGTCGTCGTTGAGCAGCACGGCCGACCAGACGGGAGCCAGCGTGACCGGGTCCAGCCGGTACAGTGAGTTGTTCCAACCGCGTGCCGTGAGCACGGCTCCCACGCGGTTGCAATCGACGGCGATGAACTGTTCGTTCGACATCTCGAACGTTCGCGACGCACCGGTGGTCACGTCCCACTTCATCACGCGACCGTCATAACTGGACGAATACAGCCACGGCTCCGTGGGATGCCACGCGAGCGAAAATGGTGTGACGTCGTGGCCGGCCAGAATCATCGGCTCGCCAGTGGGGATCGGCCAAACACGGATTCCTTGCTGATGGGCGAGAAGCCCCACACTATCGGTACTCGCCGCCAACCATCGCCCTGTCGGATCGAACGCCAAGGCTTCGACTATTTGAAAGGAGCTGTGCGGCAGCGGAGTCACCGAACCGTCGAGTTGAAACAGCCGCACTTCGCCGCCGATCTTCCCGGCGAGCCAATCTCCCTTCGGACTCCACGCAATCCGGATCGTAGGTTCCGGCAAAGAGATGTCCCTCAGCTTGGTTCCACCTTCGGACCAAAGTGAGACCCGCCCATCGGATGATGCAATCACGCGATCCCCGGTCGGACTCCATGCCAGACTACTTGTGGTAGTGCTTGAGGCTGTGCATTCGGTGCTGATCTTTGAGAGATTTGACCAGAGGTTGAAGCCAGCATGAGTGCCATCGCGCCATGACATCCGGTCGGCGAGTTGCGGATGCCATTGCACCTGATGCAAAACGCCGTCGCCTGTGAACTTCGAGATCGAAGTTTGCTCACCGTTCGGATTCCAAAAACGAATGCGACCGAGTCCATCGGGCACTGCCAGCGTCTTCCCATCGGCATTCGACGCGAGCCCATTTGGATGACTAGCGTGGCTCGCATCATGGAACGCCTGGCGATTCCCCTTTAGATCCCAAATCCCGAACGTTGAATTGTTATCGGTCTGACTTACGGCCAGCAATTGTCCATCCGGACTCCACGCGAGGCTGGCACACCCCATGTTGAAGTTTTGAAACCGAATGCCAACCACAGACAGGTCGTCGAGATTCCATACTTGGCCCCCCTTTCCATCCGTAGCGGCGGCGATGTGCTGACCATCGGGATTCCATTGCAAATCATAAATCGCTCCGAGACCGGCAGTGGCTTCGGCGATGACTGGCCCCGATGTCCCATCGGTCTTCCAAATCTGTACGAGTCCGTTCCGACTCCCCGTCACCAGGCGGTCCCCTGCGGGACTCCACGCCAAGCTGGTCGTCGGGCCGGGGACGTTTGAGATTTCGCCATCGGCCGAGCCATCCTGTTTCCAGAATCGAATCCCATCCTTCCCCTGTGCGCCGCCAATCGCCAAGCGCGAGCCATCGGGACTCCACGCGAGACATTCCGTGTGGGAATCAATCACTGGCCCGCGAGTTCCGTCAACGCGACAGAAATGGACGTGAGCCAGATCGCGAACCGCCAACAATTCTCCAGCGGGATGCCAAGCCGCAGAGTAGGCATAGCTGATGTCGAAGACCGGCCCCGGCGCGCCATCGGACTTCCACAATCGCAAGCCATCACGACTGGTTGAGGCCAGCCAAGTTCCTTGTGGGTTCCAAGTCAGATGCGTTCGCGGATGGTCATTTCGCTTCCGGTCATGCGGTCCCCGCAGGTGCCGCAGTTGCATGGTCTGGGCGTCGTAGACTCGGACCATCCCCTCGAGAGACCCAACCGCCAGCAACCCCTGCTTACTCCACGAGACACTTGGCACCGGACTGCGCGGCAACACCGTCGTCACCTGCCACCGCTCGATCCCCGGCAAAGCCGTCGGCCGAGTCACGATCCCTGGAATCACATTCTCGCTCGGCCCCAACGGCCACGGCGGCGGTTCAGTAAGGGTCGCGCGTTCAAAATTCAAAATTGGCGGCACAGGAGTCGTTGGACTCACCAAATCCTCCCCCGCCAATTTTGAATTTTGAACGCGCGACCCCTTCGCCCAGAATATGGTCGGCTGGAATTTGATCCCCCACACCACGAACGCCAGCAATAACATTGCACACGTCACCCATCGGGGCCACGAGCGGTTCATGGTTCGGTGTGGAGGTCGCAGTGCGGTTGCCTCGGTGAGTTCGGCGGTCAGCGGAACGGCGGAGCCAGCCATCGGGGAATTTGACGCGATGGGTTCCGCGCCGTTCGCAACGTCGAGCAGTCGGATCAAATCACAACCGGCGGTGAAGGGAGCCAGCGCGGCGGACACTTCTCCCGCCGAAGCGAACCGCTCCGCCGGTTGCTTGCGCAGCAGTTTGTCGAGGATGGCCAGCACACCAGACGGGATGTCCTGGCGGGGAATGGCCGGTGGCGTGGCGATCTCGTGAGCCTTCATTTTTTGATAGGCCGACGAGTACTCCGATCCGTGGTACGGCGGATGACCGGCCAGCAAGTGATACATCGTGCATCCCAGACTGTAGAGGTCGGTTCGAGCATCAACCTGATGCGAATTCAGAACCTGTTCGGGAGAGATGTAATCAATGGTCCCCATGACCATGCCAAAGCTGGTGAGCGCGGAGTTGATATGTTCGGTCTGCAGACGTGCCAGTCCCAAGTCGAGCACTTTGACAACGCCTTCCGTCGAGAGCAGCAAGTTCGACGGCTTGACATCACGGTGGATGAGACCGCGCTCGTGCGCGTGCTGCAAGCCGAGCGCGGCCTGCCGAATGATCTCACAGGCATCGGCGGACGAAATCGTCGGTGCCGCTTTCTGGGTGGGTTGTGTCGCCAGCACATCCGATGCGGAGAGCGGATCGGACGCGGGTGGCGCGGAGTCCAGGGTGTCGTGGCTCTGCGAACCGTGGGTCGGTGTGATCCCCGTGTCGAATTCGGACTCGCGCTGCGAACCAAGCCCTGACCCGCAGATCGACCGGATCACCGTGGAAACATCCATCCCCGCGACGTATTCGATGACGAGATAATGCGTGCCCTCCGCGTCACCAGCATCGTAAGCCTCGACGACATGCGGATGACGCAACTGGCCGACCGCCTCCATCTCACGTTGAAACCGAGCGATCGCATTGGGATCAGAGGTTCGCCGCTCCAAAAGGACTTTGATCGCGACGATCTTCTTCAATCGCGAATGCTGTGCCTTGAAGACGACCCCCATGCCACCTTTGCCCAGCTTTTCGAGCAGCACATAGTCATGCAACACGTCACCTGGACTGAAGGCGAGATCCGCGAATTGCGGATTGATTTCAGGCGTCGGTGGCCGTTGTGGGTCGACACCAGTTCCTTCGACGAAAGATCGCGCCGCCAATGTTTGGGAGGCCTGATCATGCTGCGCTTCGTGGAAAACTTCGAAGACCTCATCGACCAGCTTCGCGTGCTTGGGAAATCGTGCCGCATAATCCTTCACGATCGGTTGCTCGCCGAAGCGCCGGCGGCAATTCAGGTCGATGACCAGAAGCTCACGCAGAAAGGCGGGTTGATCGGTGGCGGAAATTTTTCGTAAGGCGTCCTCGATCCAGGGGGGCCTCTCACCTTCAGCGACGGCCTGCCACGCCGCGCCGAATTGTTCGACGGCCTCGCAAACTCGCGCGAGCAGTTCCGGCGGCAAAGATTGGCCCGACTTTGTCATAGAAGTCTGAAACCGAGCGTTGAGCGAAGGCGACCTTCAATCAGAGTATTCGCGCATGGCGCGATGTGCGAGCCAAACGAACCTCCAGATCGAGAACAGCCACTTTGAAACCTCGAACACATCAGCACGGCACGCTACCGATGCTGCGTACGATGCGTCACGGACAATCCGCGTTTCGCCTACGGCTATTGTGGCGTTCATTGCGACAACTTCGCGTGCGGCGATTCACCCCGCCGAAAGACCGTTTTGCCACCGACAATCGTTCGCTCGACAGCGAGATTGAAGATGCCCGACTCGGGGCCTGTCAGGTAGTCGCCGTTGAGCACGATCAAGTCGGCGAGCTTGCCGGTTTCAAGGGTGCCGAGTTTCTGTTCGTCGAAGCTGAGATACGCCGGCCATTGAGTGACGGCTCGCAGAGCATCCAGCCGCGAGAGAGCTTGTTGCGGACCATGCACATGGCCATCGAGCGTCTTGCGCGTCACGGCGATCGACAGCATCAGCAGTGGGTTGAACGAGTTCATCGCGTGATTCGGATCGAGGCCGATCATGTGATCGGAGTTCACCGCGACTGGAACGCCACCGCGGACCCAATCGCCCAGTCCGATGAATCGCGACGCCCATTCGGGACCGTAAACCTGAGCCAGCGTGTCCGCGTCCTTGTAGTAGAGGTAGCCCTGCGTATCGACGCACACGCCGAGTTCGCGGCATTTATGCACGATGTCCGGTGCCGGGAAGTAAGCGTGAATCAGCGTGAAGCGGCGCTTCCGCACGTCAGGCTGTTCGGCGGCGACGCGGCTGAGAGCTTCCAAGACCTGCCGCGTCCCTTCGTCGCCGGAGACGTGGCAACTCATCTGCCAGCCGAGCTTCTCGGCCGTTGCGAAGACCGTCTGCATTTCTGCCAGCGAGAAGAACTGCTCGCCGCGATACTCCGGATCGGTCAGCCGATAGAACGCGATTCGCTTTGTGCCATAAGGCTCCGACAAACGTGTCGTTCCCCAATGAATGCCGCCGTCGATCGTGATCTTCAGTGGCCCGGCTTTGATCCATTCATCTCCCTCGCCCGGTTTGAGGCCGAGGCTCGCGACATATTTTTCGACGCCCTCGACAGTCTTCGCCGAGAATCGAAACGTGCCGGTCACGCGCGTCGTCAATTGGTCGCGTTTCTGCAATTCACGAAACAGATTGAGGCTACCGGGATCGGTCGCACGCTCGAAGATGCTGGTGATGCCGACTTGGTTATACGTTCGCAACACCTTGGCCAACGCCGCGAGCACTTCGTCTTGCGAGTGCTCCGGATTCTTCGGCGTGTGCTTGCGAATGGTCCCGGTGCCGCCGCGCAACAGGATTGGCCTGCCGGATTCGTCGCGCACTACCTCGCCATCCTCCAACTTGCTGCTGTGGTCGAGCAGTCCCAGCATCTCGAAACCCTTTGTGTTGAGCACCCATTTGTTCGACACCGAGTTGAAGAGCACTGGATGCGTCGTGCAGGCAGCGTCCATCTCGGCCGGCGTCGGAAAGCGACGCTCCTTGAAGCGAGTGATCTCGTTGCGCGGGACTTCGATCCAGCGCCCGGCCGGCACGTCACGCGCCGCCTGCCGAATCCAATCCTGCATCTCGGCGATGCTTGTCAGCTCGGCATAGGTCTGATCCAACATTCCCCGCGCGACCCCAACCGCGTGACAGTGCGACTCGATAAAACCCGGCAGCGCCATCTTGCCCTCGAGACGAATGACCTCGGTCTTCGGCCCAATCAACGGCTGTACGTCAGCGTTGCTCCCCACTGTGATGATCTTGCCGCCGCGCGCCGCGAGCGCTTCGACCACGCGCAGTTGCCCATCCAGCGTGACGATCTTTCCGCCCGACAGCACTAAGTCCGCAGGTTCAGCCGCCAGCAGCGTTGAGACCGACATGGCCCAAGCGGTTAGACAATTCACACAGAGCTGCCAGCGCGTTGACATGGTTTTCCTTTTCGGAACGTGACGTGATCGCCAACCGCGATCATCGGCACTCACTTTACGGAAACCGCCAACACTCCGCGACAAGGCCCAGCGAAATCGTGGGGCAGGTTTTCAACCTGCCCGTCAAGTCCTCAGAATGCCGCGATTCGATGTTTCATCGGAAACTGAAAACAAACCATGACCGGGCAGGTTGAAAACCTGCCCCACCACTGACGGCTCGATTGAGGATCATCATGCCCAACAAATTCCTGATTGCGCTGGCGTGTCTGAGTTGTTCGCTTCCGCGGAGCCTTGTGGCCGACGACCCGCCAGCGACCGCGCAGGCATTGGCCGTGGCGCATCGTGGGCTGCTCAAGCACGCGCCAGAAAACACGCTGTCAAACTTCCGAGCGTGCTTGGAACTACGGTTTGGATTCGAGGTCGATGTGCGACGCACCAAAGACGGACATCTCGTCTGCGTGCATGACGACACCGTCGATCGCACGACGAACGGACGTGGAGCGGTCAGCGAGATGACGCTGGAACAGCTCAAACGGCTCGATGCCGGAGCGTGGTTCAGTCCCACATTTGCCAGCGAACGGATTCCGACATTCGACGAAGTGCTCGCCGTGATCGAGAAGCACGGCCGCGAGCCAGTGTTGATGGCGATCGACCTCAAGGCTCAGGACATCGAAGCGGACTGCGCGAAGGGGGCGAAGGCCAAAGGAGTGCTCGGCCAGTTGCTGTTCATCGGCAACGCGATCGACGATCCCAAGGTTCGCCGCAAGCTCCGAAAGACCGATGCGGCGACGCACGTCGCGTGTCTCGCTCAAACAGCGAAGGATCTGGACGCGGCGATTGCTGACACGGATTCGGACTGGGCCTATCTGCGATTTGTTCCCTCCCGCGAAGAGATTTCTCGTGTCCGCCTGGCCGGCAAGCGAGCGTTCATTGCCGGGCCGACCGTGGTTGCCATTGAGCGAGCCAACTGGCTGACTGCGATACAAGCCGGCACAGACGGCATCCTCACTGACTATCCGCTCGAATTGGCGGATGAGATTCGTGGCTTCGCGCTGACTCCTGACCTGCGGTTCGAGCAAATCGCGAAACGATACACCGACGAGTCACCAGCTCTGTCGCCGATCGGCGCAACGACGCTCGGCGATCATCGGTTCGATTCGATGGTGGACGACGTCAGCGATGCGGCGCGGCAACGCGAGCGAACCTTCTCCCAACGCTTGCTTGCCGAACTGGCAAAGTTCGAGAAGAAGTCGCTCAGCCGAGAGAACCAAGTCGACTACCAACTGCTGACGCAGCAGCTTCGAGGCGACTTGTGGCGGCTCGATGTGCTTCAGGAATGGGCGTGGAATCCCGTCGCGTACACGCAACTCACGGGCGGAGCGATCTAC
>CAMDEA010000012.1 GCA_945893045.1 Planctomyces sp. SH-PL62 | reverse complement strand
CTGTCGAACGCCGCCTGCCGCAGCAATGCGTCGGCCTTTCCGAACTCGGCCGTCTCCGCCGGAGGGGCCAGCAACCGGTCAAGCGATTTGTCGAGTCCGTCCCGAACGGTCTGCTGAATCTCATCGGCTGACGCTCCGAAGCCGGTTCGCCACAGCAGATGTGTCGCCCCGATCCGTGACCACGCAACATCGGTTCGCTGCATCCATTCGTTGGGTTCGATCGCCATGAAAACGCCTCCGATTCAGCAGAGAATGCGAGCCATACCGAACGAACCACAAATTGGTTTCAGCAGTTCGCCCGGCTGATTGCCGTGAGCCGATGGCCGAACGCCGTTATCTCACTTTTTGAGCAGCTTGAGGTTGTGATAACGGCTTTCAGCTCTCGGCCATCGGCCGGGCTTCAGGTTGCGGTGGACGTCAGGAATTTATCCACATCGTTCGAGACGATCACGCCGTAATTCACAGCTCCCAGCCAGCCGGACATGATGATGCCGACGCTGCCGGCGTGAAACAGGCCGGCGATTTGTTGAGGCAATCCTTTGCTGACCTTCAGGCCCTCCCACTTCGTGCCGAAGGCCGCTCCGTTCCAGTGCCGGGTGTAGTGCTCGAAGGTCCGTGGCGTTGAGGCTTCGTAGTGCTCGACCTTGTCCCGGATGCCGGGGACGTATTGGTCGAGACAATCGAGCGTCGTTTCGCAGAGCTCTTTCTTGGCGGCTTCGTACTCCGCTTCCGGGAGGTCCGCCCAGTCCTTGAAGTTCGCGTTTGTGGAGGAGACCACGACGTAGCGGTCGCAACCCGGCCGAGTGGACGGGTAATAGAACGAGAACGTGCGGCTGCTGACCTTCTTGCTGAGCATCGCGTCGATGTCGAAGCCTTGGTGCTCGGAATGAAACAGCAAGTCGCCGCAGTAGTCGAAGCCGACGCCCGGTTTAAGCGCGATGTAGACCTGGCAACTGCTGTTGTTGAGCCGCACGGCTTTCGCTTCCTCAACGAAAGCGGGATCGAAATGCTGCTCGCCGACAAGCTGCAAGATCGTGGACTTGATGTTCGCATTCGACACGACGCAGCGGCAGCCGATCCGCTTGCCGTTCACAACCACGCCGGTCACGCGACGCTGCTCATCGACCTCGATCTTTTCAACCAGTGAGCGGATGCGGAGATCGACGCCGTTCTTTTCCAGTTCGGCCTTCATTTCGTTGACGAGCTTGTCGGTCCCTCCCTCGAAGGTGAAGACCCCTTTGCTCATGAAGTTGGAAAAGACGATGCCGTAGGACACGGCTGGGTCTTCCAGAGTGCTGCCGTTGGCGTATGTGATCGGCTCCATCAGCAACCGGATGACGTCGCTGCGGCCGGGGAAGAACTCGTCGAAGAGTTGTCGGGTCGTTTTGGACTCGGCATCGAAATGGTTCATCGCCCGCGCGGCATCGAAGAATCGTTGGACGGTCTCGCCAGGAACGTTGAACTTCTCGATCAGCAGCTTCGTGAAGTCTTCGCGGTTGAAAGTGGTCGTCAGCGAGAACTGCGGATTCTCGAACCGAATTCCTTTGAGTTGCACGATGCTGTCGGCAATCTCCTGAGTCCAATATTTGCGGCAGGACTTGATCATGCCGATCGGAAACCCGTGCAGCGAGATGTCGAAGATGTGGCCGCCGGCCCGTTTGAACCAGGTCGCCATGCCGCCGAGCTGGTAATGATGCTCCAGCAGCAGCACAGAATGACCGGCGCGAGCCAGAATGTTGGCGGAGGTCAGCCCAGCCAAACCGCTACCAATGACGATGACGTCGTAGTGGTCTCGCGTGTCTTTGAGGAAATCCTTGGCCATCGTTCCGCTCGCCCGCCAACTTTGGAAACAAATGCAGCCCGGAGGAGCCGGGCTGCATCAGGGGCGGCAGTTTAGAGTTTGTGGCCGACGCTGCCAGCGTCGGATTGGACGCTGGTCGCGTCCGCCAGGGTTATTGCATTACCGAGCACCAGCAGTACCGGCCATTGAGAACCATGTAACCGAAGCCGACCTCGCTCCCGCTCAGCATGTTGCCGTGATGCGCCGGCGACCAAATCCAGCCGTTGGTGGCGGCTTCGGGAGTGGTGACTCCCATGAAGATGTTCTCGCGGTACGGCAGGCCGCTGTGCGAGAACCAGCCGGTCTCGGCCATCCAGACGGCGTGCTTTTGGGCGGCGAGGCACATCTCCGGGTTCAATTTCGACGGGGACAGGCCCACCCGCGCCCGCTCCTGGTTGTGCAGCTCCAGCAGTTTTTGGATGGTCGGATGCTCCACCAACCAATCGAGGTTCTTAGCGTTCTTTTCGACCCGCTCCGACATCTCGGCGGATCGAATTCCCGTGGCGAAGACTCCTGTGACAGTGAGGGTCAAGGCGACAATCAACGACTTCCGATTCAGACTCATGGCGTAACACTCCCTAGAAACCTGGTAACTTGCGCAGACTTTGACGATGACCCACTCCTGCGAAGGGGCGGATGGTTGCGGGCGGCCGTAGTGAGATCAAGGAACCGGGACGAAATCGAAGGGGGACAGATGCGGCTGTCGATTGTGATTCCGACGCTGAATGAGGCTCCTGAGATTCAGCGAATCATCCAACGGGCATTTGTGTTACGTCCTGTTGAAGTTATCGTCTCTGATGGCCAAAGTACGGATGGAACTGGCGATCTGGCTCGGTCAGCCGGAGCGACGGTCGTGACCGGCGAGCGTGGTCGTGGGCGACAACTCAACGCTGGGGCGCGAGCCGCGACCGGCGACGTGCTTCTGTTTCTGCACGCCGATTGTTGGCTGGAATCTCAGGCGACTGAGCAAATCGAGGCCATTCTGGGGGACGAAACCGTGATGGGCGGAGCGTTCCGGCAGCGGATCGACGACGAGCGACCGATTTTTCGATGGCTGGAATCAGGCAACGCGGTCCGAGTTCAATGGCGGCGGATGCCGTACGGTGATCAAGGGATTTTCGTCCGACGATCGGCCTTCGAGAGCGTTGGCGGGTTTGCCGAGGTGCGACTGATGGAAGACGTGCTGCTAATGCGGGAATTTCGTCTCCGAAGGTGGCGAATCGAACTCTTGCCCGGCCCGATCCATGTTGACCCACGGCGCTGGCAAAAACACGGAGTTCTCCGGCAAACGCTTCGCAACTGGACGTTGCTGGCCGGGCTGAAGCTGGGCATTTCGCCCGACCGACTGGCGAAGTATTACGCGCCGAACTCGGTTGTTCCGGAGCGTTGAGGGCCTAGAATCCCGCTCCCGTTTTGGAGCCTTGTCTTGGAAAACATCGTCCCGTTGGACCTGATGGCCGCTGGCGAAGTTGGTCATGTGGTCCAAGTGGACGGTTCGCCGGACGTTGTTCACCGGCTGGCCGAAATGGGTCTGCGCGAGCAGGTCCGCGTCATGATGGTGCAGCCGGGCCGGCCCTGCATCGTTGCCGTCGGGGATCATCGTCTCAGCTTGCGAATGGACGACGAGGCCGAGATTTTGGTGGCCTTGTCGGTGATTCCATAACCTGAGCCGGAACGCGCGAGCGTCCGGTTCTCCGTGAAGTGAACCGGACGCTCGCGCGTTCCGGCTGATGACAGAAAGTGTTCTCCTTTGCCTCAGACGCTCGATCAACTCCCCGAAGGCCAAGCCGCGACAATCCTTGATGTTGAAGGGGACGATGCTGTCGCCGTGCGGTTACTGGAAATGGGCCTGACCGATGGCGAGTTGATCCGGTCGCTCGGTGCCGCACCGCTGGGTGATCCGCTGGAGTTTGAAGTCCGAGGCTACCGTCTTTCCCTCCGCATTGTTGAAGCCCGCCGTGTGTTCATCTCAATTCCTGGATTTGGAATTTGAGATTTGAGATTTGAGATTTCACACCAAATGCCGCTCACCGTCGCAATCATCGGTAATCCCAACACTGGCAAGAGCACGCTGTTTAACGCGCTGACCGGCTTGCAGGCGCGAGTCGGCAACTTTCCAGGAGTGACGGTCGAGAAAAAGATCGGCCGCATCAAGGGGACTGCCGAGCCGATCGACCTCGTGGACTTGCCCGGGACATACAGCCTCTCACCGCGATCGTTGGACGAGATGGTTTCGGTCAACGTGCTGCTAGGGCGGCAGACCGATATCGGCAAGGTTGATGCAGTCGTCTGCATTCTCGACGCATCAAACTTGGAGCGGAATTTTTATCTCGCCTGCCAAGTGCTCGACCTGGGCCTGCCGACGGTGATCGTGCTCAACATGTTCGACGTCGCGACATCGCGCGGCGCGCGGATCGACATTCCGGCACTCGCAAAAAAACTCGGAGTGCAGGTGGTGGCCACGTCGGCTCACCGCAAGGAGGGTTTAGACGCTCTCAAAGCGGCGATCGCTGCCGCCGTGCCGAACGGTCCCGGTCCGCGACCGCATCCGTTTCCTGAATTGTTTTACGCTGAGTGTCATCGGCTCGCGACGAAGCTCGCCGAGTTGGGCCGCTCAGACGCTCCCAGTTTCTTGGTGGAGCGGGCGTTGCTGGATGTCGGCGGATATCTCGAAACCGAATGGCTGGCTGGCCAGGACGTGGCCGAACACTGGAAGACCGCGTTGATCGAGTCTCGTGCGCGATTGAAAGACGCGGGGTGCCGAGTTCCGGCCATCGAGGCAAAGGCACGGTACGCCTGGGCGAAGCAAACGTTAGCGGACGTTGCCACGGCTCCCGTCGCGCGAGCTGAAACGCTCAGCGATCGAGTGGACCGCGTGCTGACGCATCGCTTCGCCGGGTTGCTGATCTTCGCGGTGCTGATGGTCGTGGTCTTTCAAGCGATCTTTTCGTGGGCCAAGCCGCTGATGGATTTGTGCGGAGCGGGGCAATCGGCCGTCTCAGGCTTTGTTGCGTCGCTCATTCCGCCAGGGACATTTCGGAGTTTGCTGACGGACGGCGTCGTCGCCGGCGTCGGTGGCGTGCTGGTGTTTCTGCCGCAGATCGGGATGTTGTTCTTTTTCATCGCGCTCCTGGAGGACTGCGGTTATCTCGCTCGCGCCGCGTTTCTGATGGACAAGGTGATGTCGAAGTTTGGGCTCAACGGCAAATCGTTCGTGCCGCTGATGACGTCTCATGCCTGCGCGATTCCGGGCATCATGGCCACGCGCGTGATTGAAGATCGAAACGCTCGGCTGGCGACGATTCTGGTCGCGCCGCTGATGAGTTGCTCGGCGCGGTTGCCGGTCTACACGTTGTTCATCTCGCTGTTCGTGTCCGACGAACCGCTGCTGGGGTTGCGTGGTGCTCGGCAAGGTCTGACGTTGTTCTCGATGTACGCGCTGGGGATCGTGGCCGCGGCATTGGTCGCCGCGGTGTTACGAAAGACTGTCTTTCACGGCGAGACGCCGCCGTTCGTCATGGAGTTGCCGGCTTACAAATGGCCTTCGCCGTGGATTGTCCTGAGCCGCATGTGGGACCGGATGATGGCCTTCGTTTCCCGTGCTGGCACGCTGATTTTTGCGGCGGCGATTGTCGTCTGGGCAGGGAGTTTCTTTCCGGGCGATCACTCGCAGGAGTTTGAGAAACAGCGTGCCGTCGAACAAATGGAAGCAACGAAGTCGAGTGCGCTGGAACATCGAGCAAGATTTGAGAAATCGCTTGCCGAGCGCAAAGAGCAGTTGGCGAGCGCTTCACTGGAGACCGATTCACAACACCGAAAGCTTCTGGAACACTTCGCGAGTATAGACGGCGGGCTCCTCGCCAATCTCAATGAAGAATTGAAACCGCTCGATGACGCTCGCGACGAAGTGAATCACTTGCGAGCCTCACTGGTCGAACAAAGTTTCCTCGGAAGACTCGGCCATTTGATCGAGCCGGTCGTCAAGCCGCTCGGCTGGGATTGGAAGATCGGTGTTGGGACGCTTCTATCGTTTCCGGCTCGCGAGTTGGTCGTGACGAATTTGGGGATCATCTACGGACTCGGTCAGGACGTGGATGAGAGCAATCAGCAGTTGTGGTCGGCGATTCGTGAAGCGAAATGGCCCGACGGCCGGCCGGTCTACGGTGTGCCGGTGGCTCTGTCGATCATGGTATTTTTCTCGCTGTGTGCTCAATGTGCGGCGACGCTGATGACCATTCGCCGCGAAACAAACTCTTGGCGCTGGCCGATCGTGACGTTTACCTACATGACGTTGCTGGCGTACTTCGCCGCGCTGGTGACGTATCAAGTCGCCATCCGGTTGGCCTGACGTGGGGCAGGTTTTCAACCTGCCCGTCCCACTTCGACGAATCCGAAAGCCGGGCAGGTTGAAAACCTGCCCCACGACGGCCATGCCCAATCTCGACACACAAACGCTGTTGGCTCTTGTCTGCGTGGCAGTCGCGCTGGCGGTGCTGGGGCGTCGAACTCTCTTGTGGTGGAAGGGGCAATCCGCCGGCTGTGGCGGAGGCGGCTGTCACGGCTGCGGCTCGACAGAACCAACTCAAATGAAGTTGACGCTGCCAGTGTTGTCCCAGGCGGAGATTCCGATAAAGGGGGAAATGGAAAATGAGAAATGAAAAGTGCAAAAATCCGGCCATTCCATTTTGCATTCTCTATTTCTCATTTCTCATTTTACATTGCTCCTCGTCCAGCCAATGAATTGAGTTCCCGATGCTACCGCCGACTCATTCCAGTGATCTGTCCGACATCATCCGCCGCTGCGACGAGGTGCTCGCTCATGCCTGGATGGTGCGGACCTTCATCAAGCATGGCGAGGAGATCGACGACTACCCGGAGTTGATGGGGATCGTGCGATCGGTGTTCGACATCTCGCGGGCGCTGGAGACTCGGCAGGCCGATCCGGTCGGCTACGTGCGGATGCTGAATAAGAAAGTCGGTAAGCTCCGCAAGGCGGCTGAGCAGTTCGCGGTCGATGCGTTGAAGGCTTCGACGCATACGAACTTTCAGCAGGCCGTGAAGTCGATGAATGTCTGCGTGCGCGAGTTGCTGGCGCTGTCGGCTCGCGGACAGGTATTGCTGGCGGCGTTGCCGACGGCAGCGGTTGCGAGTTCGGATATCGAAGAGGGTGACGAGTGACGGGGTCGGAAGTCTTTTTCAGGTCAGCGGTTGGCCGATAGCCGTTATACCGTTTTTTGACCGGACTCATTCAACGTTCGACGTTGCAGCTTCACGAAGGTTTGGAAACTGCGCGGCATCTCGGACACAAATCGCAAATCTTCGCCGGAAACGGGATGTTGAAAGCCGAGGATGTGCGCGTGCAGCGCGAGCCGCGTGTGTGGCCAGTCGGGATGCTTCGAGAGAGTCGGCCGATAGCGGCGATCGCCGATGATCGGGTGGTCGGCTTCGGCGAGGTGAACTCGGATTTGATTGCGGCGGCCGGTGTCGAGCTTCACGCGGACGAGAGTCGTGTCGGCGAGCCGTTCCTCGACGGCAAAGTGTGTGATGGCGTGTTCGCCGCCGTCGGGGTTCTCGACCGAGTACCGGCTGAGCCGTTTACTGGTCGCGAGGTAGCTTTCGTAATGCCCGGTGTCTTCCTGCATGATTCCTGCAACCAGCGCGAGGTACACGCGGTCGGGGGCACGCAATCGGAGTTGATCCTGCAACGCGCCGGCGATCTCGGATTGCTTGGCGAAGACCAGCAAGCCGGAGGTCTCGCGATCAAGACGATGCACCACCAACGCTCGGTTCATGTCGCCGAGATAACGGGACACCTCATCAACGAGTGTTCGTGATTCTTGATGCTCGGTCGGCACCGTCAGGATGCCCGCTTGCTTGTCGACGACAATTAAGTAGTTGTCCTCGAAGACGACTCGGAATGTCTGACACTGAAACGGGCCTTGAGCCACCTTGCCCTGAAACTTGCCGAGCCATGTCTCGCGATACTTCCGCTGCGGGTCGTATTTGACGTCGACGACGTCCCCCTCGTTGACGGCGGTGCTGGGTTCGGTGATCGGTTTGCCGTTGATGCTCAGGCAGCCGTTCATGCACATGCCGCGCAGTTGCGAGCGGGACCGGCCGGTGATCGCTTTTACGACCAGATCGACTCGGCCGGCTTGCTCGGCGGTGACGGTGTGGGTTTTGTGTTCGAGTGGCATTGGATGAAAATCTCAAATTTCAAATTTCAAATCCCAAAATCAACCCAACCGCATCCAGGCGGCTTTGAGGTAGTCGGATTCGGGATAGTTGGCCGAGACGGGATGATCCGGTGAGGCTCCCGTGCGGAAAAGGATTTGCATATCGCGGGGGCCTCGGCGCTGGAAGCCGTTGTCGTCCGCGGGGCCGAAGGCTTCGCCCGCTTGTCGCGAGGCGGAGTACAGCAGACGCAGGAAGTCCGCGTCCTGGAGTAATCCGGAACAACTACAGCTCAGCAACAAGCCGTCGGGTTTGACGAGTTGCATCGCCAGTCGATTGAGATCGAAATGGCGGCGCGTCCCTTCGTCGAGTTCGGCTCGATTACGGATCAGCTTCGGCGGATCGAGCACCACGACATCGAACTGGCGGTTGTTGCGGATCATGTCACGCATGTAGGGGAAGACGTCGGCTTGCACGAAGTTTGCCTTCACCGCATTGAGCTGCGCGTTACTGCGGGCGATCTTCAGCGGTTGCTCGTCGAGATCGACGCCCGTGACGTCGGCCGCATTGCCGAGCTTCTTCGCCGAGATCGAGAACCCGCCGGTGTAGCAACACAGATCGAGGACGCTCTTGCCGGCAGTGAAGTCGGCGAGGCGACGGCGATTGTCCCGTTGATCGCAGAAGAAGCCGGTCTTGTGTCCGCCGATGAATTCGATACGGAACTTCGTGCCGAATTCCTGCACGACGACGGAACGAGGCAACTCCGGCGAACAAACCGGCTCGGCGGCGAAGCCTTCTTGAGCTTCCGTGTACGGTCCCGGTCGCAACACCCAATGTTTCGCTCCGACGATCCGAGCCAGCCGTTCGAGGATCGCTTGCCCGCGTTGAAAGAGTCCCAATCCAAATGCCTCTGCCGAGAGCGTGTCGCCGTAGCGGTCGATAACGATGCCGGTGAGCCAGTCTCCCTCGGCGTGAATCAGGCGATAGGTGTCCGTGACGTCCGGCAACTTCAGAACGTCGTGCCGTAACCTCACCGCGCGCGTCAGCAATTCGTCCCAGAACGCTTCATCGGGGGGATTGTCTCCGGCGCGGATCACTCGGACGGCGACTTCGGATTTGGGATTCACGAAGCCAAATCCGAGCCGACGATTGTCCTGATCGACCAGCGTGACCAGGTCGCCGGGCAGGGCCGGAGGATCGGGCGGCCCGAAGATTCGCTTCCGAAAGATCAACGGACTCGCACCGAGCGTATTGATCGTCACACAGGACTCGGCATCGCGCGGCTGGTCGAGGGGGCGTTGAGCGGTTCGCACCGGGGCAGTTAGCGGTTTGTGTCTGAGAGAAGCTCGCATGGCCCGATGGTAACGGCCTCGGCAGGATTGCAGAACAATGGCCAATAGATGCTGCGAAGCGGTTTCAAAACTAAGGATCGACGTCCAACGTCATGCCCCTTTCCCTATTCGCGCTCCACTTAATTCGCGCGGCAGTTGACCGCGCGAATTAAGTGGAGCGCGAATTGCTTGGAATTAAACCCCTTCACGAACCACTGCGGCACTACTTTGGAGGCGGCAGGTTTTGTCGCAGATAGTCGGTCATCAGTTGAAAGAGATGCCGCGTCGTGTTCGCGCCTTCGGAGATGGAATGGCTGCGATTCGGATAGGCCATCATCGAGAACGGTTTGTTGTGAGCGATCAGTTCGTTCATCAGCATCTCGACCCCTTGATAGTGGCAGTTGTCGTCGCCGGTGCCGTGGACGATCAGCAGGTTCCCCTTCAAGTTCTTCGCATGAGTGATCGGCGAGCCTTTGAGGTAGCCGTCGGCGTTGTCGTTCGGCAGTCCCATGTAACGCTCTTGGTAGATCGTGTCGTACAGCTTTTGATTGGGGACCGGAGCGACCGCGATGGCCGTGCGATACAGATCGGGGAATTGAAAGATCGCGTTCAAGCTCGATGAGCCGCCGCCGCTCCAGCCCCAGATGCCGATGCGATCGGGATCGGCTTGCGGCCAGCGCTTGAGCATCTCGCGCGCGGCCGCCGCTTGCTCGGAGGGATGCAGGATGCCGATCTGACGATGCACCACCTTGCGCCATTCACGGCCGCGCGGGGACATCGTCCCGCGATTATCGACGCTGGCCACGAGGTAGCCTTGCTGAGCCAACATGCGATGCCACAGACCGTACTTGCTGTTCCAGACATCGCGCACCGTCTGGCCGTGAGGCTCGCCGTAGACGTGGATCAGCAGCGGATATTTTTTGACGGCGGACTGATCGAAGCCGGGAGGCTTCAGGCACCACGCATCAAGTTGGATGTCGTTGCCAATGTCCAGACGTAGAAACTCTGCCTTCGGTCGCTTTAGCGCGGCGAGAGCCACACAGAGTTTCGAGTTTGACACAAGCAGTCGCACGGTCTTGTGCTCCGGCAGTGTGATAAGCCGGACGATCGGCCGATGCGAGAACGCCGAATAAGTGTGGACTGCGAACTTGCCGTCGGGAGAGATGTTGTAAGTGTGCCAGCCTAGTTGATCGGCCGGCGTCAGCCGCTCCCCCTTCTCGCCGTCGAGCGTCGCTCGGTAGAGATAGCGTTGCGTCGCGTTGTCCGGCGAAGCGGAGTAGTAGATCGCTCCGCTCGCTTCATCAATCGCCTCGAAGCCGATGATGTCGAACTGTTCTTGAGTGATGCGGCGCAGGGGTCGTGAGTCTTTTTCAGGTCGGGGATTGTCCTTGTCGCCGCCGTCTGGCCGATCGACGGTCGCAGGCTTTTCGCCAGACCTGAAAAAGACTCCCGCCCCCGTCTCGGCCAGATACGGCCGCCGCCAACCGTCCCGTTCGCTGATCCAGAGGAACTGTTCGCCGTTCTTGAGCCAACGGAAGGGATTTTCATTTTCGAGCCATGCCGGATCGGACTCGGTCAGGATCGTTCGCGTCGCACCGGTGGCCGGGTCGGCGAGCATCACGCGGTTGATGTTTTGAAGCCGGTTAAACTGTTGCAGCGCGACCTGCTTGCCGTCCGGTGTCCACTCCATCTGAGCGAGATAGTGATTGCGCGAGTCGCCCGTCACGTCGAGCCATTTCGGATCGCCACCAGCGATTCCCACGACTCCGATCCGCGCGGCGGAATTCTGCTCGCCGACTTTCGGATATCGGATGCCGATCGGCTTTGAATACGAATCGTCGGTGTTGTTGATGAGGAAGAACTCGCGCACGCCGGACGAGTCGATTTGCCAAAACGCGATCGACTGGCTGTCAGGGCTCCAGCGATATCCGTCACGCAGATCGAGTTCCTCTTCGTAGACCCAATCCGACGTGCCGTTGATCAGCGTTGCCGAGCCGTCCTTCGTCAGCGCGGTGATGCTGAGGTCCGCGAGGTTCTGCACGTAGAGATTGTTTTCTCGCACGAACGCGACGCGAGACGCATCGGGCGAGAACTTGGCGAACATCAGCGTTGATGGCTTCGCATCGCCGCCGAGCTTCTTCAACTCGCGTTTGGCGATGTCGAGCACCCAGTAATCGCCGCGTGTGTTGCGTCGCCAGACGCGGCGGCTGTTCGTGAAGATCAGCAGCTTCGATTCATCGTCCGAGAACTGAAACGACTCGACGTTCAACGGCTTCTTGTTCCCTTTGTCGTCCTTCTCCGCATCAGCCGGAATGAACAGCTCAACGGGGACAACGATCTTCGCTTCGTCACTGGCCGTGTCGTGCCAGATGATTTGCCGTGGTGTCGGCGGCTCGCCTGCAACTGGCTTCTCTGTCGGCGGCCGCTTCGGCCAAGCCTCAAAGGTGAAGTATCCCGCCCCACGTTTTTTCCAGACGAACGTGCCGAGACTCTCTTCCTCGAAATCTTTCGAGGCGAAGATGCGATCGACCGTCAACAAGGATTTGTCGATCGTCGCGGAAGGATTCTCGACTTTCTTCTCCACTGCCTTCGAGCGATTGACCGCCTTCTCACGAATCTGCTGGCGAGCCTCATTGAGCCGCTCCGGCCAGACGAACTTTGGTGCCGTCGTCGGGTCATAGCCGGCGAGATGATCCTTCAGCCGCGTGGTCGGTTTCGTGTAGACGAGTTTCGTCTCGCCGAAGACTTCGCGGCACATCGCGGCAAGGCCGGGGTCGTATTCGAGCAACTCCTCGCGCGTGTTGACGTGATTGTGGTCGTGATCGTTCTCGCGGTTATTGTCGAACCAGGACTGCACTCCTTCGGCGAAGTATTCGTGATGGTTGGTCGCCGCATACTTCCCTTTCCAGAGGCCGGCGGTCATCGCCCGGTCATAGGTTTCCTTTAAGCGGCGGTCGAACGTTGGATCGACGTTGACCATGCCGCGCAGATGGATGTTGTGCGCGAACTCGTGAATCAGAATGTTCTCGGTCGAGTACGGGTCGCCGGGATATTCCAGCAAGTTCTCTTCACCGCACGAGCAATACGGATCGGTCTGCGACCCGCCGGTCCCGCGAGCCCGCGCGTCCCAATAATCCTTGGGCCTGAGCCATGCGAACTCCGGCACGTCGGTCGTGAACTCGTTGTGCGCGATGATGCACAGTCGCGAGCCGCTCTTGATCATCGCTGCCTTCACGTCCGGCCGTTTCGCCAGCATCAGATCAACGAGATACGCCGCCTCTTTCAGTGCGTAGTCGTTGACCTTCTCGGACGCGACGATCGGATAACCACCGGCATCGACGTATTTCTTGTGAAACGGATCGACCTTCAACTCGGCTGGCGGAGCAGTCACTCGCGGTTCCGTCGCATTCGTCAAAGACGGTCCGGTCAAAGCAACCAACACAGCGGCCAACAGGGATCGGCGAATCAGCGTGAGCAGCGAGTGCATCTTCGATCTCTCAGTTTTTGAGGCATCCGATGGGGGCGTAGGTCACACAGACGGATCGGATGAGGTGTCTTTGTCGTGGTAACTCTCGCCAATATCCCCAAACGACGGACGAAAACGCAACCAGTCAACCTCGCGTGCGGCGAGCGGAGCTTGCAGTAAGGCAAGGAATGCGTCATTGACTTTCATTGAGGATGTGCGATGAATGTAGCAGGACAGAGACGGGCCAAGGGTCGCAGCCAAATTTAAGGAGCAGTCATCATGCATGTCGTCCACTTTGCTCGGAGAAATTGGCGGTCAAAGTTGACCGTTGTTGCAGTGGGAGTCGCCGTGGCACTCTCGTGCTCGATGTCATTTGCTCAAAGCCCCGGAGGCATGGGCCGGGGCGGCATGAACTCAATGGGCATGGGTTCGATGGGCATGGGCTCAATGGGCGGTGGCATGTGCCGAGGGGGCGGCATGGGGCATGGCGGTCAAAAGATGGGGTCGCAAGGAATGGGAATGTCGATGGGAATGATGAACATGGCGATGAATGGCCAACGCTCCTCTGGAGTGCAAACCAGTTCGATCGGACAACGGCAAATGATGCAAAATCAACAAGCGGCTCGTGCGCAGGTTGCTCAGTCACAGGCGAAGTTGATGGCTTCTCGCCAACAAGCGAGGGAAGCTCATCAGCGGAAAGCGCAATCCGGTGCCGCAATGACAACGACGAAGAGCGCGAATTCCGCGGCGCGATAACGGCGAACGCGGCGGTGCGAATTTTCGATGAAGCGAAAAGGAGCCCGACGAATCGAAGGTGACGACGAATGTCCGGAAGCATTCGTCGCCTCCTTCGATTCGTTGGGCTCGTGAATTGCAGCGATCACCGTTTCCATCACTTAGCAAGAGATTCGGATTCGCCGATGGCGATGGTGCGTTGAATTTCATCGGTTTTGAATCCCAACGCCATCGGCCGGACGACTCGCGGCAACACGGCGACGTCGTAGAGTTCGGTCACGACCCCTTCGACTCGCAGCCAGTGAGCGACATCGCCGCTGCGCAGGTCGATGACCATCAGGCCGCAGCGGGCATCGGTGCCGCGCTTTGCAAGTTCTTCCTCCAGCGCGAGCCCTCCGAACGTCTTGTCGTGACGCGGCCGAGACAATCCGACGATGGCGTAGTCACCGACAAAGGCGAGACCTCGCAAGTAGCCGGGGCAGAACGTCAGCGGTTCGAAGCGACCACCGTTGGGATCAACGCTGCCGAAGTTCCCGGTTCCTGAATCGTGCAGCCAGAGGCGACCGCGATGGAGCCGCGGCGAGTGCGGCATCGACAGCCCCGAGGCGATCACTCGGCCGCTGGGGATCTCCAACACGACGCCGCCATCGCGACGCCGATCGCGCCAGCCATCCACGACGTCACTGGTACTGACGGCCGTGGCAAAGCGCGGATGTCCGTTGTCCAACGCCAGGCCGTTGAGATGGCAGCGGTCTTCGGCCGCCAACTTGCTGAGGAACGGCGGACTCCAGAGCGGAGCAAAGCTGGCACGTTCAGACAGCGTCGCGATGCAGCCGAACGCGGTGGCGACAAATACCACGCGCCCGGTGTGATCAATCGCGATGTCATGCACATCCAGGTCGCCGGTCGTGTATCCGACCTTCGGGACGTACAGCCGATCGTGTTCCTGGTGGCGTTCATCGGGTCGCAAGAGATTTTCAAATCGCCAGATTTGATAGAGCGTGCTGAGCCATAAAGTCTGCCCATCGGCCCACAGACCCATCGCGCGGTTGAACGTCCGTTCGAAGACGGCGAGCCGGCCTTCGGGATTTAGTCCCAACAGAAACAGCTTGCCCGATTGATAGGTCGTGAACGCGAGGCTGACGTGTTGCGCTGCCAACCAACTTGGGAAGTGCAATGAACCGGTGACTTCAACCCAAGGTTCAGTTTTGGTGTCGATTGCCGAAGACGTCATTGCCCACTCCGAGGTGTCCAGTGTTTGTCGTCGCGCGCGGAATCCAGTTTCGGATTCTGAGCGAACAGCACACCTGCAAGGATCATCGCGCCAAGGTCGAATCGAAAGCCACTGCGAGCCACGGCGGCCGGAGCGAGGAATGGTGAGTCAATCTCCGGGCATTGCCGCCAGAATGCGTCGATGGCGGATTGCTCATCTGCGGCGGCCTCTGGCTTTGGTGTTGCGCGCGGAACGTCGAGTCCGTCTGTTTTCTTCGACTCTCCTGCTGCCGGGTTTTTTGGATTCAAGGTGCGAGCCGGTGTCCGAGCGGGTCGGGTACGCTGAAACATATTCACGTTCCACGGGTCATTCCGCGGTGCGCCGTCGTCTCGCGAGGCAGGCGTTTCCGTGGTGTCGCCGCGGTACTCGTTGATGGCTTCTTTGATGCCCGTCACAAACTGCGCCAGTGGTGAGCGATCACCAACCGGGTAGCGCGTCGACAGCCAGGGCATTCGGCCGCGGCCATCGCCGGAGTCGTCGTCGCGTTGGGCACCGAAGTCGAGCACCGCCACCGTCGAGTAGGTATTTCCGGCAACGGCCACGAGAGCCGCGGAACTGGTGCTCGTGAAGACGAGGTTGTTGCCAGAGAGAATGTTCGACAGCGAAATGCCGGTCGTCGCGCTGATCGAACTGCTGAACGAAGTCGAAGTCAGAAATGCTGAGAAGCTGGAGAAAGCCGGATTGAAACTCGCGCTGGACTGCGAGTTGTTCACCGCGATCGGAAAGAAGAATGGAATGGGTTGCACGGTGGGAGCGGCTGCGAAAACTGAAACCGTGTTCGAGCCTTGGCTGCTGACGAGCACTTGGAATTGGCCGCTGGTTTGCTGCACGACCACCAGCGAACTGGGCGAAACGAGTCTGCCGGATTGTGCTCGGAGTTCCGAAGTCACGGTCAGGTGGTCTCCTTGAGGGCTCAGCACATTGACCGTACCGTCCGCGATGGCCACGACCACTTGGCCGTTGGGCAACGCGCGAGCGGCCACGACATGACTGTTTGAGAACACAACGTCCGCGCCATCGAGCGGGCTGCTCAGATCGAAGCGCACCAAATCACCGACCGTCGTCACCGCGAAGCCGAGGCTGCTGTCACCTTGGAAGGTCGGCGGCTGATCCACCGCTCCGCCGAGATTGAACAACGTCTGCGGTTGCCGATCATCAAAGAAGCCTTGGCCCACGCCGAGCAATGATGTGATCGTGCCACTGCTGCCGTTGGTCACGGCGAGGTCGGGGATGCGATCGCTATTGAGATCGCGCACGGAGACGGCGATCGGGCCGGCTCCGCCGGAATGGAGTCGCGGTCCAGCGTTGCCGATCCAGGTGCCGTCCGCCCGATACGATCCAAACAACACGGAGACGTCATTGCTTCCTTTGTTCGCGACCAGCATGTCGGGGATCGAGTCGTTGTTGATGTCGGCGACCGTCACGCCGGCCGGTGCGCTACCCACGAAATACGTCTGTGGATCGAGCGCAAAAATCGGGACGCCGTTCGTGATCGCGGTCGTGTGATACACGATGACCGCGTTGCCGCCGGTGCTGACGACGATGGCATCGGGGATCGTGGCGTTGCGCGCCAGCAGCGACCATTGCACGTCGCCCGGTGCGAGTTGCGAGGCGTTGTCCGCACCGAGGGTCGCGACCGTATTGAATCCGGTGCCTCCAGAATTCGAAGCCTGCACCGTGACCGTATTGCCTTGTTGATTGCCGACCAGCACGCCCGCTTGTCCGGAGCCGAACAGATCGGGCACGACCGACAGCGAGACGCGATTGCCCTGAATTTGAAACGTGCCGTCCCCTCGGCCGGCGAGGTGCAGGACGTCGCCGAAGCCGTTGCCGACGAGCAAATCCAACAGCCCGTCGCTGCTGCCGGGGATCACGGACAACCCCGTGGCTTGATCGCCGACCGGGATCGAAAACGTGTGGCGAAAAGAACCGTTGGTTTGTTTGGTGAAGATCCACAGCTCGCCGGTGTCTTCCATCAGCACGGACACGTCGAGCCGACCATCCCGATTGAAGTCGCCGGCCACGACGGCACCGGGTTGGTTGTTGATGTCGAAGCCATCGCTGGTGGAAGTCGTCAGACTCAAGCTGGGATTGTCGAAACCACCGCGGCCGTTGTTGGACAAGACGCTGAAGGAATGCGTGCCTCGGTTGACCACAACGAGGTCATTGCGGCCGAGACCAGTGAAGTCACCGGCCGCGAGGCTGACGGATTGCAGCAGGCTCGTGACCACGGGGGCCGAGCCGGTCGTGTCCAAGCCAAACAGTCCGTTGCCGGCGCGAAAGCGGAGGCTGGTGCTGAACGAATGGCTGATGTCATTGAGAAAAACGCTGATGTCGCCGGAAGCTTGGTCCGTCGCCACGATGTCTCGTAAGCCGTCGCCGTTGATGTCCACGACCACAACGTTGGAAGGGGCCTCGCCCGTGGTCAGGGTGATCGGCTCGCTGAACGAGTGATTGAGTTGCTGAAAGAAAGACACCTGAATGCTGTTGTCCAACGAGTTGGCCACGACGATGTCGTCTCGGCTGTCACCGGTCAGATCCGCCGCCACGATGCGCGTCGGCAGCAGCAGCGACGTAAAGGCCGTGGTGCGGGTGACTGATCCGGCGGAGACCGCGTAGAGCGACACCGTATAAAGAAACTGGTTGGCCGCGGCGCTCAGGACCGGATCGAAACTCGAATCGGCGGTGGCGACGCTCAGACTGCTGCCGTTGTTCACGATCGTCAGGTCGCGGGCGCGCCGGTCGGCGTTGAGGATCATCGGGGGCACGAAGGCACCGTCGCTGCCGGCCAATCCTTGACGGAACAAGACGTTGCCCGAGGCGTCCAGGATGACGCTGTCGCGGATGCCGTCGCGGGTGAGATCCACCAGCGCCGTGTTGTTCAAGCTCTCGGTCGCATTGCCAGGAGTGGCGGGATTGAAGGAGCTGGTGCTGGCCAACAAGACGCGCGGCGTGCGGTTGCTGTAATTGACGGTGACGATGCTGGGTCGGCCATCGCCGTTGACGTTCGTCACAGCGGTCGAGACCGGCTGAGTACCGGCGTCCAATGTTTGCGAAAGCGCGAAGGTGCCGCCGTTGTTCTGAAGAACGCTCAAGGTGCCATCGCGGCGGTTGGTGGTGACGAGGTCCGGCCGTCGATCGCCGTTGACGTCCGCCACGGAGACCGCCACCGGCCGCTCACCGACGGACGCAATCTGCTGCGTGCCGAAGGAACCCAGCCCGTTTCCCCGCAGAACGCTGACGCTGTTGCCGCCGTAGTTCGCCGTGATCAGATCCGGCTGGCCGTCGCCATCGACGTCGGCGATGGCGACATCGTAAGGCTGCGCGCCGACGGCGAATGCTACTTGAGACTGAAACGAAGCGTTGCCGCCAACTCCGGTCCCCGTGTTGAGCAGTACGCTCACCGTATCGTCGAAGATGTTCGCGACGACGAGGTCGGGCTTGTTGTCGCCGTTGAGGTCGGCAGCGCTCAGGGCATTGGGACCATTGCCGACGGCAAATCTGCCTGCGGCAGATTGAACAGCGAACGAGCCATCGCCTCGGCCGAGGAGCACGCTGACGGAATCGTCGTCGTAGTTGCCGACGATCAAGTCGAGATGTCCGTCGCCGTTGATGTCCGCAACGGTCACATCGGAAGGCCGCCGGCCGACGTTGGTCGCGCGCTGCGTTTGGAAGGTGCCATCACCGTTGCCCAGCAGCACGCTCACCGAATTGTCGGCGCTGTTGGCCGTCACGAGATCGGACCGACCATCGCGATTCAGGTCGGCCAGCGTGACCGCCAAAGGTTTGTTCCCGACGGCGAACGATTGCGGTGTCTGAAACGAGCCGTTGCCGTTGCCTCGCGCGAAGCTGACCGTGCCGGCGTTGTAGTTGGCGGTGATGGTGTCCGGATTTCCGTCGCCGCTGACATCGGCAACGACCACGGCATAAGGCCGCTTGCCGAGTGCGAACGGACTCTGTGGTGAGAAGGTGCCATCGCCTTGGCCTTCCAGCACGCTCACAGTGCTGTCCGAGGCGTTGGCGGTGATGATGTCGGGGCGACCGTCGCCGGTGACGTCAGTGGCCGCCACGGAAAAAGGCTGTCGGCCGACGTCAAAAGTCTGGTGGACCTGAAGCGTGCCGTCACCGTTTCCCAGGAGCACGCTGACGCTGTTGTCGGCGCGATTGGAGACCACAACATCGAGGAACGTGTCGTTGTTGAAGCGTGCCAGCGCCACTCCGGTCGGCACGCCGCCGGTGTCGAACGCTTGTGCTGGCTGGAATGTTCCATCGCCGTTGCCCAGCAACACCGCCACTTTGTTGTCGCCGCCGAGGGCGACGACGAGATCGAGAAAGTCATCGCTGTTGACCTTGTCCAGAGCCAATGCGGAGGGGAGCGCGCCGACATTCGCGACGACTTGCTGATCCTGAAAGGTTCCGTTGCCGTTGCCCAGCAGAACGCTCACCGAGTTGTCGCCGTAGTTGGAGGCCACGATGTCCGGTTGGCCGTCGCCGTTGACGTCCGCCACGGCCACTCCATACGTGGTTGCGCCGGTCGTCAACTGTTGTTGCGGGGCAAAACTTCCGTCGCCGTTTCCCAGCAGCACGCTGACCGAGGTGCCGGTGTTGTTGGTCACAACAATGTCCAGGTCGTCATCGCCGTTGAGATCGGCCGTCACGACATACAACGGCTTCGTTCCCACGGCGAATGTTGTCTGCGGCCCGAAGCCGCCCGTGTCCAGCGCCAGAAGCACGCCCACCGTGTCGTCCGCTTTATTGGTGACCACCAGATCGAGCTTGCCGTCACCATTGAAGTCCGCCATCGCCACGCCGATCGGCTGGTCGCCGACGTCGAGAGTCTGGTGTGGCTGGAACGAGCCGTCCGTCGCGCCGAGCAGAATGCTCAACGAGCCGTTGGAACTGTTGGCGGTGACGATGTCGGCATGTCCGTCGCCGCGGAGATCGCCAACTGCAAAAAGAAACGGGCGCTTGCCAGCCGCGGCGACGGCCCCGGCCGGGAAAGAGAACGATCCGTCGCCGCGTCCCAGCAACACGCTGACGGTATTGTCGTCGGCATTGGCGGCGAGCAGATCGGTGTGCCCATCGCGATTGATGTCCGCTGCTCGAATGGTCAAAGGCCGCTGACCGACCGGAAGCGTCACCTGGGGTTGGAACGTGCCGTTCCCTTTGCTCAGCAGCACGCTGACCGTGCCGGCGTTGCGGTTCGCGACCGCGATATCGGGGCGGCCGTCGCCGTTCACATCCGCCACGACCATCGCATAGGGAGTATCGCCGACGTCAAAGCTGACTTCGGCCCCGAACGTGCCGTTGCCGATTCCAACCTGCAAGCGAACCGTGTCATCGTTGCGATGAGCGCTGGCCAAGTCCGGTTTGCCGTCTCCGTTGAAGTCGGCAATCCCGACTGCGAAGGGAAAATCGGTCGTGGGAAACTGAAGCTGATCCTGAAACACAGGCTTGCCGTCCGGCCCGTTTCCCAGGTTCAGGAGCACGCTCACAGAATCGCTGCCGTTGGGGCTAATGATGTCGGGCCGCGAGTCGCCGTTGACGTCGGCCACGGACACGAACGCGGCATACGCACCGACCACCATCTCCGGCAGAGTCTCAAATGTGCCGTCGCCATGTCCGCTGCCGTCATCGTTTCCCAACAGCACGCTTACGGTGCCAGCTCGGTAGTTGCCGGTGACGATGTCCGGCCGCCCGTCGCCGTTGACGTCGGCGATCACCGGGAAGAGGGCACCGTCCCCCGTCGTGAAATTCTGTGTCGGCCGAAAGGTGCCGTTGCCATTTCCCAGCAGCACGCTGACCGTGCCACCGCTGAGGTAGTTGCCCGTGACGATGTCGGCAAAGCCGTCGCCATTGAGATCCGCAGCGGCCACGAGTCCACCGCAAAATTTGTAAACGCCTGGAACGAGCCATCACCAGCACCCAGCAAGACGCTCACGCTGTCGTCGTTGTAGTTTGCCGTGATCAAATCGTCGGAGCCGTCGCCATTGACGTCCGCCACCGCGAGCGTCGGACGCTTCCCTGTCCCAGGCGGTTGGAAGGGATCTTGAGTCGGAGTGAACTGCGTGCTCAACCGATAGTCGCCCTGTCCCGATTGCGCCGAGACGCTCAACAAATACGTTCCCGGCTTCAAGTGCTGCCCGATGTGACCGCTGTCGGATTGAATCAGAACGGTCTCATCCGTTCGCGCGAGCGTCAAACGCGGGGCAAGCGCCACGCTGGTGGCGGCGAGAGCGACATTCAAAACTCCGCCGCCCAGCGCATCGCGAATCGTGAACGAGTACGAGTCCACTTCATTCGCCGTGACGATCGAGCGATCCGTCACATTGGCCGGAGTCGGGTTGATCGCCACCACCAACGGGTCTGTGCTGAGCAAGCCACGACCTTCCAACCGCTCCAAGGCACACGACCAAGCTGGCCGAGGGCGTCTGGAACGTCGGCGTTGCGACCAACCTCGGCACCGAATGATCACGAATCGTTTTCCTCTGTGAGCGGCACGGCGCTAGCCGCCGGTGTCGTGGAATCGATTCTCCACGCGACACCGGCGGCCAGCGCCGTACCGCTCACTTCTTCGACAACATCTCTTTTTCCAGTTGCACGAACCGCGGATGTTTGCGGATCGCGGCCAGGGCCGAATCAGTTCGGACCTGAGTAGTCCAGAACGCGGAGCGTTGCTCGTCGGGCAACAAGGCCAGGGCTTCGCTGATCAGTTCAAAGACCCGCGAGTCACCCGCTCCGGCGGCCTGGGCGTGGATGCGGGCCGCGCTGTAAATCAATCGGGGGGTGCGCGGCCCCAGCCTGAGTGCTTCTTCGGCGTCTTCAATGGCTTCCTGAGACTGCTTGGCGATGGCCCGCACAAAGCCACGGCCGGCGTAGGCGTCGCTGTTTTTGGGGTCCAATTCGATGGCCAATTGGAAGTCCCGTTCGGCCAGCTTGGGGGCTTCGCAGACGACGTGCATCCAGCCCCGATACGCCTGCACGGCCGAGGTCGGCTGGAGTTCCAGAGCCTTCGTGAAGTCCTCGATCGCACCGGGGTATTTGCCCAACTCGGACTTCGCCAAGCCACGTCCTCGATAGACAGACTCCAGCGGCTTGCCGTTCTCCAAGTAACGGTCGAAGGACTCGATGACTTCCTCGAACCGGCGGAGATGGAACAGCGTCTCGGCTCGCAGCCGCTGAGCCAGCGAGTGATCCTTCTGAAGCTCCAAGGCCGCATCGAATGCGGCTAACGATTCCGAATGCTGTCCATCGCGCAGCAACAGCCGCCCGCGCTCGACATGATCCTCCGTTCGGAACGGACTGTCGGAGTTCTCGCGTTGGATCGTCTGATCGAAGTCGGCGAGTGCCATCGCTGGTTCGTTCCGTTCGAGATGCAGGCGCGCTCGCAGGCGATACAGGTGCGCCAGCGACGGTTCGTGTCCGATGGCGAGATCAAGCTGTTTCAGCGCCGCGTCCAGATCATTGAGCCGGCGATACGCCTGAGCCATGTTCACGAACGCTTGATACTCGGTCGGCTTGAGCTTGATCGCCTCATTCAGATCGGCGATCGCGTCGGCGTAGCGCTCTTGCCGGATTCGCAGCACGCCGCGATTCACGAACAGGACGTAACGCGAATTGTCATCCAACGGCATGAGCAACGCCTTGTGAAAGTCCGCATCGGCCGCGTCCCACGCCTTGAGTTCTCCATGCGCGAAACCGCGCAGCAGATACAGCCACACGAACTCACGTCCCTGAGCCAGACAGGCCGTGAGTGCCGACTTCGCTTCGGCATGACGGTTCTGCCGCAGCAGGCACAGCCCGTTGAGATACTGCGCCCAGAAATGATCCGGCTTGCGTTGCAGCACTTGCTCGAATTGTTCAATCGCTTCGTCGAAGTTCGCGCGGCGATAGAACTCGTCGGCCATCAGGAAGTGATCGAGCACGTCAGTGACGGGCGCGGCTTGCGCCGCTTCCTCGGCCTGAACTGCGGCTTCGTCATCGTCCAGCCGACTGAGGTATCGCGCACGTCGCAGATGATACGCTCGCGAAGGGGATCCGAAGCGGAGCGATTGATCGAGCAACTGCAACGCTTCGCGCAATTGCGCGGTCTGTTCCGGAGACTTCTGATCGGGGGCGGACTCGGCTTCGGTCTCGGCCAGAATCAAAATGAGTTGATAAACGTCGGCAATGATCTCGGACTTCTGAGTCTCCTTGAGATGCTCATTAAGTTTCGGCGGGATGTCCTCTTTCAAGGAGACCCCGTAGACATCGAGCGCCGCATAAACCGCGGCGCGTGAGGCTTTGAGATTGGCAGCCAAATCCATGCCGGTGTAGAGGCTTCCCAGAAACTGCGCCTCGTCACGCAGGTCGGCGAACTTTTGGAACTGCGTTTGCGCGGTTCGCTGCGCGGCTTCAGCTTGCTGCTGCTGTTCGACCTGCTGCAATTCTTGCTCAACCTTCGCGAGCAACTCTTCCGCCGGTTTCTTCAACGTATCGAGTTGCGATTCGCGGCGGATAATCGTCAGCGCCTTCGTCAGTTCTAGCCGCGCATTCGGCCAATTGCCGGCGGCGGCGGCGACACGAGCACTGTCGAACAACTTTTGCCCTTCGTTCTGCACGCGAAACAAGCGTTGTTCTTCCGTCGCCGAGTCGGCACGTTGCTGGGCTTTCCGTTCGTCCGCGAGAGCCTCGTCCAGCCGTTCGCTCAGCGAGACGTTGTGCCAAATGACCATCAGCACCATGCTCAGTGCGGCAACCACGCTGACTCCCATGAGCGCCACCATCGCCGGTCGGCGTTTGGCCCACTTCCAGGCACGCTCGGTCGTCGAAATGGGACGCGCGAGGATCGGCTCCTGACTGAGGAAGCGATGCAGGTCGTCGGCCAACGCTTCGGCTGTTTCATACCGCCGCGACGATTCCTTCTGCAGACACTTCAAGCAAATGGTCTCCAGGTCCAGCGGCACGCGCGGCTCAATCTGTCGCGGCGGGACCGGTTCCTGATCGACCACTTGCCGGATCGTATCGATTGGGTTGCCGGCTTTGAACGGCGGCCGACCGGTGAGCAACTCGTAGAAGATCGCGCCCAGCGAATAGATATCGGAGAGCGGGCCGACTTCGTGAATCTTGCCACGCGCCTGTTCCGGAGCCATGTAGCTGGGTGTGCCGACGATCGTTCCGGTGTGAGTCATGCCCGACTCGTCATCGACTCGCTTGGCCAACCCAAAGTCCGTGATCTTGGGAACGGTGTTCCGCGACCAGTGATCGACCGGCAGAGTGTCTCCGGAGAGCTGTTCTCTGCGCGACACGGAGGACAGACCACTGATCGACGCGAGCAAAATGTTCGCCGGCTTCAAGTCGCGATGCACGATGCCGCGCTGATGAGCAAACCCCATCGCCAGCGCCAGTGTTTCGACCAACCGAGCGGCGGCGCGCGGAGAAGGGGGGTTCTCGCGTGTGCAGCGATCGAGACTGCCACCTTCAATCAGCTCCAGCGAAAAGTACGGCCGACCTTCGTGCTCGCTGATCTCATAAATCTGCACGATGTTGGAGTGCTGCAATTGAGCGACCGCCGCCGCCTCCGCGCGAAACCGAGCCAACCCGGACGCTCCGGCATGCGCACCCGCCAGAATCATTTTCAGCGCGACCAGCCGATGCAGCTTGCGATGCCGCGCCTTGTAAACGACACCCATCCCGCCACGGCCCAATTCTTCCAGAATGTCATAGCCCGGAACGATCACCGCTTCCAATGGGAGAGGATCGGCAGGCGTTGTCTTCGATGCCGCGGGTTGATTGCCGGCATAGACTCCCGTGAGTTCATCGCCGGAAGAGGAACCCGCTGCGGTTAAAAGATCATCCGCAGGATTCTTCCGAGGTGATTTCGTCCCATCCGTTTCCAGCAACATTGTGTCTGGATCGCGAGCGATGGTTTGTTGTTGATCGGCGGAGTCACTGTCTCTGTTCGGTGAGATCGAGAGTCCGGCTTCGGTCTGATCGCTGGGAATGAACCCTGTGAGATCATTGTCTGAAGTGAAATTCGCAACGGTCAAAAGATCGTCGGCAGGATACTTCTGAGCGGGTCGCCTGTCGTCCGTTTCCAACAGCACGGTGCCCGGCTCGCGAGCGATGGTTGGCTGTTGGACGGTCGCCGCATCGTCGCTGGTCGGCGGAGTGAAGATCACCGTCGGCGCGACGGAACGCTGGGCGAGATCAGGTGGAGTCGGATGCTCAAAGTCGATAGTTGTGGCGTCGCTCGCGGACGTCGAACGCCGTGATGCCAGCCCCACCAAATTCAGCCAATCTCGCCACGCCACAAACTGGCCCTTTCGGCATTCCGTCAAGAACGCGAATCCACACTCGTTTGCCTCCGTGCGATCGTAACCTCCGCAGTTGTCTGAGTCCCGAATCAGACGCGAAATCGAAGCCGCCGCAGTCTAATGCGTATGCCGCCTGCAACCCCGGCCAAAAATTCGGGAAATTCATCTCAACTTAAGTTGGAACAAGCTCGCTTCGAGCGCCGGCCCACCAAAAATCAGCTCGCGAATCTGCGGTGGGCCGGCGCTCGAAGCGAGCTTGTCCCACCCTACGAAATGCGTGCAGCCGGACAAGAAGTTGAAACTGAGTCGTACAACTCACTCAGGTCCGCGAGCGGTTTACGTTGCCCGATTTAGAATGCTGCGCAACCGCTCGGCGGGAACTCCGGCCGACCAGACGGCGGCGACGGCGGGCAGAAGATTCTCACGAACAACCGGGTCGGCAGAATCGGCTTTTCTGAGCGGCAGAAAATAAGCGTTCGGCCCGATACCGAGAACCAAGTTGTTGTGCAGCAGGAACGCGACTCGTCCGCCGCGAGCTTGATGTTCACGCAGCGGCGCGGTTTCTCCGGCGGTCGAATACAGGAGCACTTGGCCTCGGCAAGCGGCCAGCAATCGTTCGAGGTGCTGTGTGTCCGCTGGGACGACGAGCATCCCTTCCGGCGGCACCGCATGCACCAGAGGCAGAACACCAGACAGCAGCTCATCACTGCTGGGACAACCGCTCGCCAAAACTCCGTTGGTCAGGACGGAAACATCACAGCGTTCACAGCCCAGGCCGCTGGCCAGAGATTGTTCTGTTCGGCATTCAAAGATCGCCGCCTCGACACGCGGGTGCAGGAGCAACGAGTTGATGCGGTCATGATCGGAACCGCGCAGCACGAACGGTTGCTGACCATCAATCTGCACATCGTCGCCGACAGCGATGCCGACTCGGCGTCCGAACTGGCGCAGCAGTTCGGCGATCAAGCGACCGATGTCCGCGGACTCGGGACTGCTCGCGATGCCGATGATCGGGATGCGGCCGTTCTCGCCGCCGGGGAACATCAATTCGATAATCGCATCGCCCACCGGTTGAGGTTTCCCGTAAAGCGGTTCGACATGGATCGACAGGGCCGGGCCGGCGTTGACCTCGATGATCACGCCCCCGGTTTCTTCCAGCGGACGTCCGATGTCCGTCGCGATGACATCTAAGCCGGCGATGTTCAAGCCCACGGTCTGCGCGGCAAGCACCGCACGCTCCGCGACAGCGGGATGGACCTCGCTAGTCTCGTCGGTCGTCAAATCTCCGTTCACGCACACGACGATCTCTTGCCCGACTTCCAGGACCGAGTCACGTGTCAGCCCTTTGCGTTTGATCCGCGCCTCGGCCGCTTCGTTGAGAGCCATCGTGTCCAGCTTGTCGGTGTAGTTCTCGCCGCGCCGCGGATCGCGATTCGCCTCGTCGATCAGTTCCGTAATCGTGCTGTGACCGTCGCCGACCACGATATCGCTTTGGCCGCGAGTCGCCGCGATCAGCCGATCGCCGACGACCAGCAACCGGTGAGCTGGTCCGCGCGCGAACTGCTCGACGATCACGCCGGTGGTGCCTGCGGAGTTCTCGCCCAGCGCATGCTGGAAGGCTTCGTTGATCCCTTCGCAAGTCATCAGGTCGAACGAGATGCCTCGGCCATGATTCGCATCACGCGGTTTGATGACGACGGGAAAGCCAACCTCGCGCGCGATCTCGCAGGCTTCCTCCGGAGATTCCGCGACGCGGCCTCGCGGAACCGGTACGCCGACATTTCGCAGCAGCATTTTCGTCAGCTCTTTGTCTTGAGCGACGTTCTCTCCAATCGAACTGGTGGAATCGGTCTCGGCCGTCCAGATGCGATGTTGCCGAGCACCTTCGCCAAGCTGTACGAGACTGCCCGTCGTCAGTCGCCGACACGGGACGCCACGCGCCGCCGCCGCTCGCAGAATCGCGCGAGTGCTCGGCCCCAAACGCACGTCGTCAGCCAGATCGACCAGCTTACGAATCTCCACCGGCGCGTCGAAATCGGTGTCGTTGAGCGCCGCCAGCACGCACGTTCGCGCTGTCTCCAAGCAGGCTCGGCCGAGCGGCTCCGCTTCAAACTCAAACGTCAGATGAACGGTCGCGTCGCCATCGGTCGAGTGGCAACCGCTGTAATGCGGCGGCGTGCCGGCCGCTGCTGCGAGCACGCACGTCACTCGTTGCAGCACGTTGGCCAGCGAAATTCCGCGCTGGGCGAGCTTGGAAAACGACTCGGTCGGCGGCCCGTCACTCGTTCCCTGCGGTGCCTGCGGCGGAGGATCGTTCAGCGCGGGCAACCACGACAGCAGCCGAGCGATGGCCTGAGGATCCTCGCTGGATCGCCAGGCCTTTCGGGCCTGCAAATCCACGCGCACGTCCAACGTCGGGACTGCTGCCCAGCGATTCGGCCCGTGGTAGGCGACGATCTGACAAAACTCCATGAAACACCGGCTCTCATTTTCGTAGACGAACGCTGTCTCTCAACAAACCAACGACCGCAGGAACGTATCAACATCGGCTATTTCATCCAAGACCTCAAATCACAGGCCGCCGAGCTTTCAACCAAGCGGACCAGCGACCAGCCGGTACTTCCACGCCGACGTACAGCAAATGCCCGGCGGCAATGCTGGCCACCAGGCATGTCAGCAAGATCAGACTCGACTGAACCGGAGTCGGCGCGTTGTCGCACCATCGCCAACCGACCCACGTCAGATAATGACTCACCGGATAATGGATCAGATACAGGCTGTAAGAAATTCGGCCGAGGTATTGCAGCCAGCGCCAATTCAACCAATCGTGAAAATGTCCCGTTCGTCCGGCGACAAAAATCAACAACGCCGCCGTCAGCGCGAGCGCGTTCTCCAACTTCCATTGGTACGCCAGATGTCCGGCTACGACGGCGACGCTCACCGCGAAGACCAGTGGCGAGACGGTTCGGTCGAGCGTCCACCACGTCACCATCCCCAAGAAGAACGAGCACAGAAAATGAATCACCCACGGCTCAGTGCTGTCCTGCCGGTTCCAATAGACCAGCGAGACCAGCGCGAGCGGCGCGAAGACCAGCATCAAAGCGGTTGCCGAAGGTCGCGTTGACGGCTGTTCGGAGCGGCGTTGCAGCCGTTGAGCAATCCCCCAACCCAGAACGCTGACGACATAGAACTGCATCTCGATGCAGACCGTCCAGATCGCCGCCGACAACGGCGTTTCTTCCAGCACATCCTGATGGAACACGGTGTGCGCCAAGACGCGGCCGCTCGTCAGCGGTTCCTCGAAGGACGGGGGCAGGTTCCACCACGTCACGTTCAACGCATGCAACACCAGCACGAACGCCAGCGTGGCCCAATACGGTGGTCCCAGTCGCACGATCCGCCGTCCGAGAAATGACCCCACTTCGCGCGGAGTCACCCAGGTCTCACGCAGCGTGAAGGCGATCACGAATCCGCTGAGCACCAACAGGAATTGCACTCCGACCCAAGACCGCAGCAACACCCAATCGACGATCCACGGCAAGCAATTCATC
Organism: Planctomyces sp. SH-PL62; assembly: GCA_945893045.1. Taxonomy (GTDB): domain Bacteria; phylum Planctomycetota; class Planctomycetia; order Planctomycetales; family Planctomycetaceae; genus SXKJ01. Next base: position 51,976 of record CAMDEA010000012.1, on the reverse strand, counting down.
GCCGGATACGGCAGCGGCTCGTACCGCCAAATGTGATACACCGCGATCCCCAACGCCGCGAGACCGCGCAGTCCATCGAGAAACGCGAACCGAGCCGGCGGGCGATCTGCCGTGGGCGCGACTCGCGGTCCGTTCTCTGCGTCAAGTTGCCGCTGGGGATCATCTGCCATCAGGGAGTCACTCTTAGGTGGGTTCGCGGAGCATAATGAACTTCTTTCCGAAGGGCTGCTCTTGCGTGCTCGCCCAGTCTTTTCGGTCGCCACTCACGTCTTTAGAGTCGCCTCGTCCCACCCCGTTTTATCCCGGAGTCGTTCATGCCGTTTCCGCAATTTGATCGTAGCCAGCTTCGCATTCTGCCGCTCGGTGAGCGAATCCACGACTTGAGCCGCGAGGCGATTCTCAATCAGCCCGGCGGCTCGCGTGTGCCGTTCGAGCATCCCGCGATCCCGATCCTCGCCGAGCGGATCGTCGAAGCCAAACGCAACGGCCGCGCAATCATCTTCTTGTGCGGCGCGCATGTGCTGCGAGCCGGCAATGCTCCGCTGCTGATCGACTTGATGCAGCGCGGATTGCTGACGCACATCGGATTCAACGGCGCGGGAGCGATTCACGATTTTGAACTCGCGATGATCGGCCAGACCTGCGAGAGCGTGGCCAAGTACGTCAAAGAAGGTCAGTTCGGCTTGTGGCAAGAGACCTCGCAATTGAATGACGCCGTGAGCGCCGGGCATCGCGACGGACTCGGTTTTGGCGAGGCGGTTGGCAGAACGATTGAGGCAGAACGATTCCCGTTTCGGGAGACGAGCATCTTTGCGGCCGGCTATCGGCTGCGAGTCCCAGTCACGGCCCACGTCTGCATCGGCCAGGACATCGTTCACGAGCATCCGAACTTCGATGGAGCCGCTGCCGGAGCGACCTCGTACACGGACTTCCTGATCTTCACGCAGTCGGTCATGAATCTGGAAGGAGGCGTGTTCCTCAACATCGGCTCGGCGGTGATGGGGCCGGAGGTGTATCTCAAGGCGTTAGCGATGGCTCGCAATGTTGCTCATCAACGCGACGAAAAGATCTGTCACTTCACAACCGCCGTCTTCGATCTGCCGAGCCTTGGCGATGATCTCTCGCAGGAAGCGCCGAAGAACGACCCGCGGTATTACTTCCGCCCGTTCAAAACGATTCTCGTTCGCACCGTCGCCGATGGCGGCCAGAGCTTCTATGTCCAAGGGGATCACAAGGTGACTGTGCCGGCGTTGCATGACGCGATCATGCAGCAACTCAACGGCTGACGCTTTGAACTGCTTGTGCCGCCCACTAGCATCGGCCGCGTGACGTAGGATGGGCACTTTTGCCCATCCTACGTCGTTGGAAGAACGAAGACGGGCAGGAGTGCCCATCCTACGGAGACCGATTCATGGCGGGCAGTTTTCCTCGGCGAGCGTTGATCAGTGTCAGTGACAAAACCGGGTTGGCTGAGCTGGCCAAGGGGCTGAACGAACTCGGATTCGAGATCGTATCGACCGGTGGCACGCGAGCCTTCTTGCAGCAGCAGGGAGCGAAGGTCCTCGACATCGCCGAGTACACCGGCTTCCCGGAAATCATGGACGGCCGCGTGAAGACGCTGCATCCGAAAGTTCATGGAGCCATCCTCGGCCGCCCCAACGTGCCGCATCATGCCGAAGCGATTGCGGCTCATGGCATCATTCCGTTCGAGCTGGTCGTCGTGAACCTGTACCCATTCGAGGCCACCATCGCGAAGCCCGGTTGCACGACCGAAGAAGCGATCGAGAACATCGACATCGGCGGGCCGAGCATGGTCCGCTCGGCCGCGAAGAATCACGAGCACGTCGGCATTGTCACCTGCCCATCGCAGTACGAGCGAGTCCTGACGGAACTCCGCACCGGCAAACTCTCGCACGCTCTCCGCTGTGAACTGGCGGCCGCGGCGTTCGCCTGCACTGCTCGCTACGACCGAGCCATCGCGGACTACATGGCCGGAATGGTCGGCAAGCTGGTGACGGAGGAAGTCCCCGAGGGCGTGACCGTCGATGCCGCGAAGTTCCCGCGCGTACTGCATCTCGATTTTGAACGACGCATGCCGCTGCGTTACGGCGAGAACCCGCATCAAGCCGCCGCGTTCTTCGTCGAGCGAAATGCCAACACTTCTACGCTCGCTGCGTTTGAGAAACTGCACGGCAAAGAGTTGTCCTACAACAATCTGCTCGATCTCGATTCGGCGATGGCGATCGTTCGCGAGTTTGAGCAGCCCGCCGCCGTCGTCATCAAGCACAACAATCCGTGCGGTTGCGCGATCAGCGAGACGTTGTCCTCGGCGTTTGAGAAGGCTTACGCGGGAGACCCAGTCAGCGCGTTCGGCGGAATTTTCAGCATGAACCGCGTCGTCGATCTCGCGACGGCCGAGCAACTCTGTTTGCCGGATCGGTTTGTCGAAGCGATCATCGCCCCCGGTTTCACCGACGAAGCGTTTCAAGCTCTGACGACGCGGCCCAAGTGGAAGAACAACGTCCGCCTCCTACGAGTCAACAACTGGCCGGCATCGAGTTCCTCAACCGTCGCCAGCATGGACTACCGCCGAGTCAGCGGCGGCCTGCTGGTCCAAACGCGAGACGATATCGCCGATCCAGAATCCGAATGGAAGGTCGTCACCAGCCGTCAGCCCACCGACGCCGAACTGCGCGACCTGCGATTCGCGTGGCGGCTCTGCAAGCACGTCAAATCCAACGCGATCGTCTTCGCGAAAGACGGCGCGATCACCGGCACCGGCGCGGGCCAGATGAGCCGACTCGATTCCTCGCAAATCGCCGCCAAGAAATCCTCCGACCGTTGCCGTGGCGGAGTCGTCGCCAGCGACGCCTTCTTCCCATTCCGCGACGGCATCGACCAAGCCGCCAAAGCCGGCATTCTCGCCGCCATCCAACCGGGCGGATCACGCAACGATCCCGAAGTCATCGCCGCCGCCAACGAACATGGCATGACGATGATCTTCACCGGCCGCCGGCACTTTAAGCATTGAGATTGCTGTCGTAGCCACGTTCGCCAGAACGTGGGGCTTCTGGCCTTCCCACGTTCTGGCGAACGTGGCTACAGGGAACACCCACTACGAGCGCGGCCGCCGATAGAACGGCAGTTCCACGATGGTGGCCCGCTCGCTTTGGCCGCGGATATCCAATTCGACGTTCGCTCCGAGGATCGCGGCCTCGCGCGCGATGTACGCCATCGCAATCGGCTTTTCGAGCGTCGGCGAAAACGTCCCCGAGGTCACTTCGCCGATATCCACCTGCCCCGCGAGAACCTGCGCTCCTTCACGAGCGATCCGCCGGCCAGCCAACACCAGACCGACTCGCTTCTGGGCGCGCGGCTGAGGCTTCGCCAGCAACGAGTCCTTCCCGATGAAGTCTTTGGTTTGCGACTTCACCGCGAACGACAGTCCCGCCGAGATCGGATCGATCGACTCCGACAACTCATGTCCGTAAAGCGGCATCCCGGCTTCGAGCCGCAGCGTGTCTCGACAGCCTAGCCCACACGGCAACAAACCGGCGCAGGCTCCCCGTTCGATCAGTGTCTCCCACAACTTCACTCCGTGCTCGCGAGGCAGAATCACTTCAAAGCCATCCTCACCCGTGTAACCCGTGCGGGTCACGATGCCGCGCTGGCCGAGCACGTCCGTCTCGCAACCGAAGTAATACCGCAAGTGAGCGATGTTCTCGCCGGCCAGTGGGGTGAGTAACTCCACCGACTTCGGCCCTTGCAGCGCGAGCATCGACCATTTCGCCGAACAATCTTCCACAGACACGTTGAAGCTGGTGCGATGCTGTGTCACCCAATCGACGATTTTCAGTCGGTTCGAGGCATTCACGACCAGCAGATGCCAGCCCTCGAACCGAGTCACGAGCACGTCATCCAGCACGCCACCCGCTTCGTTGCAGATCAGCGAGTACCGCACTTGTCCCGAATTCAATGATGCGACGTCGTTCGTCAGCAGATGATCGAGAAACTTCACCGAGTGCGTCCCGGTGAATCGCAGCCGTCCCATGTGCGCGATGTCAAACAGCCCCGCCGCGCGCCGCACGGCGTGATGCTCTTCGGTGATCGAGCGATACTGCACCGGCATGTGCCAGCCACCAAACTCAACCATCCGCCCGCCATGCGCGGCGTGCCAGTCGTGCAGCGGCGTTTGAAGTAAATCAGTCATTCCTGTAGTTCCGAGATTTGAGATTTGAAAAAACGGTATCACGGCTGTCGGCAATCGGCTGACGGCATTCGGCCGAACGCCGATGGCCGTTATACCGTTTTGTTTGCAATCACTTTTGCCAGCGCATCGACGTCGTACACGCATCCGCCCCAAGTGCCGCCGCCAAGTTGTTGCAGCAACGCCCAGAGCTTCGTGTCGTCGGGCAGTTGCGGATCAGGCAGCAAAGGTTGCGCGGGTTCACGAGCAGCCAGGATTCGCGCACCTTCCTCCGGCGAGAACCGGCGATCCGCTTCACCGACGAAATTCAAACTGCCGTCGAGCGAGTTGCGGTCGATGATGATCTCGATCATGTCGCCGTCACGGAGCTTGCCGATCGGGCCTCCGGCCAGCGCTTCGGGACCGACGTGGCCGATGCAGGCTCCGGTCGAGACGCCGGAGAAGCGGGCGTCGGTGATCAAGGCCACCTGCTTTCCAAACGACAGATACTTCAACGCAGAGGTGAGCTGAAACGTCTCTTCCATGCCGGCACCGAGCGGTCCGCGGCACATCAGCACGATCACGTCTCCCGCTTCGATGGTTTTCGAGCCACGCCCCTTCACCGCCGCGATCGCGTCCCGTTCGGACGTGAAGACTTTCGCGGGGCCGAGCTTGCGATAGACGCCGTCGGCATCGACCACGCTGGGATCAATCGCCGTACTTTTGATGACCGAACCTTCCGGCGCGATGTTCCCAATCGGGAATGTCACGGTACTCGTCAAGCCGCGTGCGCGAGCACGTTCCGGCGACATGACCACATCATCGGGATCAACGCCGTCGGCCGATCGCAACAACGCTCGCAGTTCGCGGCGGCGATTGGATTGTTCCCACCATTCGAGCACTTCACCCAGCAGCCGCCCCGTTGCCGTCAGTGCGTTCAAACGCAGCAGGCCCAACGTGCGCAGGTGCAGCATGACTTCAGGAACGCCCCCCGCGAGGAAGAATTGCACGGTCGGATGTCCCTTCGGCCCGTTCGGCAGGACATCGACCAGTCGCGGCACTTGGCGATTGATCCGATTCCAATCATCGACGACCGGCCGCTCCAGCCCCGCCGAGAACGCGATCGCCGGAATGTGCAGCAATAGATTCGTCGAGCCACCACAGGCCGCATGAACGACCATCGCATTGTGCAGCGAATCGTCGGTCAGCAACTTGCGCATCGTCAGCCCAGCGGCTTCCATCGCGATGACCGCGCGAGCCGATCGGCGAGCCGCGTCCAGCCAGATCGCTTGTCCCGACGGCATCAGCGCGGTGTGCGGCAACGCCATGCCCAGTGCTTCCACGACGACCTGTGATGTCGCCGCCGTTCCCAAGAACTGGCAGCCGCCTCCCGCGCTGCCGCAGGCTCGGCAACCCATGTCCTGAGCGTATTCGAGCGTCACTTCGCCATGTGCGAAACGTGCTCCCAGCGATTGAACCTTGCCGGCGTCTTCCGCATCGCGACTCGGCAAGGTGACTCCGCCGGGCACGATCACGCAGGGCAAGTCATGCTGAGCCGCCAGAGCCATCATCGTCGCAGGCAATCCCTTGTCGCACGTCGCGATGCCGATGACGCCGCGCCGAGTCGGCAGCGAACGAATCAATCGCTTCAGCACAATTGCCGCGTCGTTGCGATACGCCAGGCTATCCATCATCGCGACGGTCCCTTGCGATCGTCCGTCGCACGGATCGCTGACATAAGCCGCGAACGGCAGCTTTTCCAGCCGGTTCAATTCGTCGGCCGCCGCTCGCATCAGCAAGCCGACTTCCCAGTGCCCGGTGTGATATCCCAATGCAATCGGCCGGCCGCATTCGTCCCGAATGCCACCCTGAGTGCTGACGATCAAAAACTGTGGCCGCCCCAACTGCGCCGGATCCCAACCCATACCGGCATTCTGCGTCATGCCGAACAAGTCGCCCGACGGAGCATCCAGCAACATGTTTTCGGTAAACGGCATCCGCCCCACCGGTCCTGGCCCGTGAGTCGCGATGTGGAAAAGCTGCGGGTCATCCGAGTCGAGCAGAGAACCGACGAGAGTTTGCATTCTGAGATCATTCATTTGAGGACATAGAGGAACAAAACCGCGAGCACAACAATCGTCACCAACAACGAGTAAAATAGCCAACGGTCCGCCGGCTTCGGATTCGACTTCATGATGCCGAACGCACCGTCCAAGAGGACGAACAAGACAATCACGACAAGCGGAATGAGGTCTCGCATCTGGTCGAGTATCCTCCAAGGCAATCGGCTCTATAATCTGGCGCAAAAGAGAAAGCACGCGAGCCGCGTGCTCCACGAGGAATCATCATGCCTGCCACGTTGCCGATTTTGGGACAAGCTCCCGCCGTTGAGGAAGATCCGCTCGATCTGATGGACGAAATCGAGCGGCTCAAGAAAGAAAAAGACGCCACGATCCTCGCTCATTTTTATGTGGACGGGGACATTCAGGACGTGGCCGACTTCACGGGCGATAGCCTCAAGCTGGCTCGCGATGCCACGAAGGTGACGACCTCGACGATCGTGTTCAGCGGCGTCCATTTCATGGCCGAGACGGCTAAGATGCTCAGCCCCACCAAGCGCGTGTTGCTGCCGGACATGCTGGCGGGGTGCTCGCTGGCCGATAGCTGTCAGCCGGAAGAGTTGGCCAAGTTTCAACAGAAGCTGCGAGCCGAAGGGCGGGACTTCGAGACGGTCGCTTACATCAATACGTCGGCGGCAGTGAAGAGTCTCGTCGATTGGATCGTCACCAGCGGCAACGCTCGCGAGATCATCGACCGTGTGCCGGCTGGCAAGGAAATCTTGTTTGTGCCGGATCAGCATCTTGGCCGGTATCTGTCAGAGGTCTCCGGCCGCAAGATGATCCTGTGGCCGGGTGCTTGCATGGTTCACGAGATGTTCAGCATTCAGGACATGCTGCGAGCCAAACGGAACAACCCCGGCAGTCGCATCATCGCGCACCCGGAGTGTCCGGTGAATATTCTCGAACACGCCGACTTCATCGGCGGCACCGAAGCGATGCGCAAACACGTCGCGTCGATCGCCGAGCCGCAGACGTTTCTCGTCGCGACTGAAGCGAACATGATTCACCCGCTGCAAAAGATCGCTCCGCAGCACAACTACGTGCCGATCCCCGGCCTGATGGAATCCAGCGGCGAGACCTGTGCCTGCAACCGTTGTCCGCACATGGCTCGGAACACGCTGCAAAAAGTCCGCGACTGCCTGCGCGACGGCCGGCCGGAGATCGAATGGAATCCCTGCTTCGACAAGGCGCGGGCCGTCGTCGAGAAGAGCCTGCTGAAGTAAGGAACGGGAACGCAATATCTTCCCGATACAAGCCCGCAGCGCCAGCGAGTGAGTTCCGAGCCTGCTCGCAGGTGATTCACTTACTGGCGCTGCGGGCTTGTATCCAGAACTGGGAAGTTATTGCGCTCCCATTCCTAAGCCGAACCCGTCTTGAGCCAAAGACGGAATACGGCCTATCCTCGCGCCGTTCATTATTGCGATAGGCGGGCGTGGTTCGCCCAACTGGGTTGTGAGCGGAATGGCGCTAGCCACCGGTGTCGTGGAATCGATTTTCCATGCAAGACCGGCGGCTAGCGCCGTCCCTCTCACAGAGAGTTGATCGTCAGCGGAGGATGCCATGCGTTTCTGTCTGGGTTGCGGAGTGTCGGCGTTTGTCGGAGCGTTGCTCGCCTTGGCGTTGCAGAGTGAGAACATTCTGCGGCCGGTGGACGCTCAGGAGAAGGCTGGCGAGCGAGTCACGCGGGCGTCGTTTTCTTTGGAAGAGAATCGTTCGTTCGCACCGACCAACTTGCCGAATGTGTTCAATCGCGAGGGACTGACGCCGGAAGAGGCGATTAACGTCGCGGTTTATGAGGCGATCAACAAGAGCGTCGTGAACATCAACACGAAGAGTTCACACTCGGCGTTGTTGGCATTTGAAGTCACGGCCGAGGGAACTGGTTCGGGGTCGATTCTCGACAAGGCGGGGCACATCGTCACCAACTTTCACGTCATCGCGGACGCCAACGATGTGGTCGTCACGCTGCACGACGGCAAGCAGTACGATGCATCGTTCATCGGGGCGGACCCGGAAAACGATGTCGCGGTCATTCGTGTGAAGGCTCCGCCGGAAGTGCTGTATCCCGTCGCGCTGGGTGATTCGAGCCATCTGCGAGTCGGCATGAAGTGCTTCGCGATCGGCAATCCGTTCGGACTGGAACGGACGCTGACGACCGGCAGCATTTCGAGCGTTGATCGCTCGTTGCAGATTCGCAATCGGTCGATCAAGCAGATCATCCAGATTGACGCGGCGATCAATCCAGGAAATTCCGGCGGCCCGTTGCTCGATACACACGGCCGGTTGATCGGCATCAACACCGCCATCGCCAGCAAGACCGGGCAAAGCGCGGGAGTCGGCTTCGCGATTCCGTCGAATCTTGTCGCTCGCGTCGTGCCGGAACTGATTCGTCACGGCAAAGTCATCCGGCCCGAAATTGGTGTGCGGTTGCTGAAGACAGAGAAAGGATTATTGGTTGCTCAACTGCAACCGAACGGTCCGGCCGATAAGGCGGGGTTGCACGGTCCTAAGGTTGTTCGCAAGACGGGAATCTTGGGCGGCACGCGGATTGATTACGGAGCGGCCGATATCGTCGTGGCCGTGGACGAGGAAGAGGTCAAATCGCAAAGCGATTTCCTGAGCGTGGTCGAAAGCAAGCGGCCGAGCGATCAAGTGATCGTCACCGTGCTGCGCGAGGGACGCAAAGTGAATGTCCCCGTCACGCTGGGCGGACCGAATCCGGAAAAGTAGCCGCACGGATGGCAGGGCCGGAGCACGGATAGGCGGCAGATCAATCGAACCATCGGCGCGGGTCGCGGCGCGATTCCAGTCGCGGTGGGGCAATGAGTCGCGGTGGCACGATCTCGAAGGGACCAGCTTCTTCCGGTTGCGGTTCGGGAATTGGTTGAGCCGTTGCGCCGAATGTCAGCGACAGTGTCAGCCAACCGGACGAGGCTTCTGCGCGGGCGAGTCGCAACGCAGGCATCGGCTGCGTCGGTCCGCTGGTTGGCAACGGAATCGAGTCGGGCAGCACGACGTCGGGAAATGCTGCGGCCAATTGATTGCGGGCCAATGTTTCCACCATGCCTGCGAGCGACACTCCATTGTCGGCTTTGGCAAACGCCAGTTGTCCTGGGATCAAACGCCATTCGCCACGTTCAAATTTCGAGGACATCGGCACGGTGATTTCGTCTTGAGCGAGCACCGTGTGACCGGCAACTTCGATACTGGCTACGACCGTCAATCGTAGTTCCCCCTCAACGATGCTGATCCTCACCGGATCTTTCTCGCCGAGCCGAATCAACGGGGCGGTTCCTGGCAGCGGCTGTCCGGCGAGTTTGTTTCCGCGTGGCTGCACGCGCCCGCCGAGCTTTGTCACAAACGATTCCAGAATCTCTCGCAGTTCCGTTTCCGTCACTGTTTTGCCGCCGAGGTTGAGTGTTCGCAGTCCGGAATTCAGAACCGATTCATGCACACGGATGGTCACGGAGTCCGCATCGGCCGCGCGGGGCAGGTTCGACTGTGCGAGTGCCGGAGCATCGGCCCAAGCGGCGGAGATCAGCAACTGCGAGTCAGTCGAACGAGCCGTCAGTTGCTGCGGCCAAAGGCTGCCGAACTGGGCTTTCACGCCGTCACGCCATTCGCGATTGAATCGAGCAAGCTGCTGATCTGCCTCGCGGTTGAACTTGGGGCCGAGTTGCGCGGCGAGATGCTCCGCCGTCTCGGCATCGACCTGCGTTCGTTGCCGTTTCGCAGTGGAGATCGCCACGCTGCGTGCGAATCCTCCGAAGAGCGTGCCATCGTACGCGGTCTGGGCACCGACATGCTCGTTGTGGACATCGACCCACACGCGCGGGCGGCGCGTGGTGATTTGATTTCCGTCGAACATCACCGGCTTGACCGCCAGCACGTCGTGTCGCCCCAGCGTGTTGACCGCCGCTTGCGAGGTCATGCCGATCGTGTCGCTCCGCACTGCTCCGGTCAGAACAAGATGCAGCTCCGCGAAGCTGGCATTGGGCCGCACATCGACGACGACTCGTGTGGCGGTGGCCTGCCGGCCGATCACATCGGCGTTCGCGATCACATCGCGGACGGCACCGACTTCAGAACGCTCATCGGTCAGCAGTTGGTTGAGCAATCGTTCGGGAATACTGACCTGCAGCGGAGCGAGGTCGTGAATCATCTCGTCCGGAGCGAGTTCGATTCTGGCCGCGCGGACATTGATCGGAGCCGCGAGGAACGACCTGGAATCCATCACGAACGGTTCCGATCGGACGGGGATCGGCGAGGTCATCGCCGGCGCGGAAGCTCTCGGCGGAGCGAATCGCGACGGCTTCGGTTGGCCGCACGCACACGGAAGCTCCGGCGATTGTGCGAGCGCGACGCTGGCGCACAGCAGACAACAACTCAGACCGAAGAACGAATGCAGTCGCATGGAATGATCTCCCGACTTGGACAAAGGCCGAGGGATTCTGACGAGCGAAGGGACCGACGGGTATCGTCTACAAGAAAATCTTGTGGAGATCGCGCGTGCTCGTGCAGAAGAAGTTCGGTAGATTCCAGCAGTGTTGCCCCTGAGAATTTTGGCGAGCGGGGCGGCGTCAGCCCCCCGGTGGTTTCGCGGGACTGCAAAACAACCGGGGGGCTGACGCCGCCCCGTTCGCCTGGGTGCTAAAACGAGAGTGCCATGTTTCCTTTTCGCCACAACGCCACAGATTCGATTTCGTCACGCCGTGAATTCCTCATAACATCCGGCGGTGGCTTCGGAGCACTCGCGTTGCACCAGTTGCTGACGACGGAAAGTTGGGCAACTGAGCGGCCGACGCCTCGGCCCGAATTCAACGGCGGGTTGCATCACAAGGCGAAGGTCAAGCGGGTCATTCAGCTCTTCATGAATGGCGGCGCGAGTCCGATGGACACGTTTGATTACAAGCCGGAGCTCATCAAAAAGCACGGCGAGAAAGTGGACTTCGGCCTCAAGGCGGCGGCGACCAGCGTGCCGGGGGCGGTCATGAAGTCACCGTTCGAGTGGAAGCAACACGGCGAGTCCGGCCGCTGGGTCACGAGCGTGCTGCCTCATACGGCCACGATCGTCGATGAGCTGGCTTTCCTCATGGCGATGACGACCAAGACCAACGTGCATGGCCCCGCCAGTTACATGCAGAACACGGGGTTCACTCAGCCGGGCTTTCCGTGTCTGGGAGCGTGGATGTCGTACGGACTGGGCCGGCTCGCGGACAACCTGCCGACGTTCGTTGTGCTGCCGGATACGCGCGGGCTGCCGTACAACAACGCCGGGAATTTCTCCTCCGCGTTTCTGCCGATGGATCATCAAGGGACGATCATCAAGGCCAACGCGCCCACGCCGATCAGCGATTTGTTCCCGCCCAAGTCGGCTGGTTTCATTACGCGTGACAGCGAAGCGGAGGGGCTGCGCGTGCTCGCGGAGATCAATCGCGAACATCAGAAGTCTCGGCCGGGAGATTCCCGGTTGGACGCGCGAATCGCCAGCTACGAACTCGCCGCGAAGATGCAGCTCTCTGCGCCGGAGGCTCTCGATCTCACCAAGGAGACGGAGGAGACTCATAAGACGTATGGGACCAATGCCGCTCCGACGGCGGATTTCGCGAAGAGTTGCCTGACCGCTCGGCGGCTGATCGAGCGGGGTGTGCGGTTTGTCCAAGTTTGGAGCGGTGCCGGCGGGGCCTCAAATAACTGGGACAACCACACCAACATCGACAAGGAGTTGCCGTTCATCGCCAGCATGGTCGATCAACCGATCGCCGCGCTGGTCCGCGATCTGAAACAGCGCGGGCTGTTCGAGGATACGCTGGTCATCTGGACGACCGAGTTCGGCCGGATGCCGTTCACTCAAGGAGCAACCGGCCGCGACCACAACGGCGGCACGTTCGTCACCTGGCTGGCCGGAGCCGGCATCAAGGCAGGAGCGACTCACGGCGAAAGCGATGAGTTCGCGTACAAGACCGCGAAAGACGAAACCTGGAGCTACGACCTGCACGCGACGGTGCTGCACCTGATGGGTATCGACCACACCAAGCTGGCCGTCCGCCACAACGGCATCGACCGCCGCATCACCGACGTGCATGGCCATGTCGTCGAGGATGTGCTGGCGTAGACCGGACGCCCACGTCCGGTCAATCTGCTCGGACGTAGGCGTCCGAGCTACGGTCGCGACAGCACTTCGCGATACAGCCGCGCGTGCGCGGCGACCATGTTGCCGATGCTGAAATGCTGCCGCATCCGTTCGCGGCCCGCGTCGCCCAAGCGCCGCGCCAATTCCGGGTCAGCCAGCAAACGATCGGCGAACTGTTGGAAACCAACACGGTCGCCGACTTTGACCAGGAAGCCGGTTTCGCCGTCGATGACCAGTTCGCGATTCGGCGGGATGTCGCTGGCGATCACCGGCAGTCCGGCGGCCATCGCTTCCATGACGCTGTTCGACTGCCCTTCGAAATCGCTGGCGATCCAGAAGACGTCCATGACTCGCAGCAAGCGTGCGGCGTCCGCGCGGTGGCCGGTGAAGCGTGTGTGATGGTCGATGTCGATGTCCCGCGCGAACTTCATCAGCTTGTCCCGCTCTGGTCCGTCGCCGATCAGCAGCAGATGCGGTTCCGGTTGCAGAATCGCCACCAAGGCCATTGCGAAGACCAGATCATCGACTCGCTTTTGTTTCGCCATCCGGCCGACAAATCCGATGACTTGCGAGCCTTTGGGAATTTCAAGTTCCGCTAAGATTGCGTCACGATCGATCGGTGTTGGTTCCGGTACGTCGATGCCGTTCGGGATCACCGTGATGCGATCCGCCGGGTAGCCGATCGACCGATAGAACTCCGCAACCGCGACCGAATTTCCGACCAGCCGATCCGTTCGCTCGATCAGCTTGTGATCGAGCCACAATTGCCAGCCCGCTTTCCAGACATCGACACAGCGTTCCGACACGATCAACTTCGGACGCTGCTGCATCCGCCGGCCAATGACCAGTCGGCCGTAGGCGTTCGCCGCGAAGAGCCAGGTGTGAACGATGTCGGGTTGCTCGGCCGCGATCAGTGTTCGCAAACGCCACATCGCGACCGGATCGAACTTCCAACGCTTGCCGAGCACCGTCCATCGCACGCCGTGTTTGTCCAACTCGTCCGCGAACGGCCCGCCGCGCGTGAGCGCGACGACATGCACGTCAAATTCTTCTCGCGGCAGCCGACAGGCCAGCAACGTCAATTGCTTCTCGGCTCCCGATTGATCGAGAGTCGGAACCAGCAACATCAGTTTCGTGCGTCGTGCGGCGAGTGGCATGGAATCATCAATCCCGGTACGGCAGCGGATCGACGCGCCCCGCTTCGGCGAAGCCTTTTCGACGCAGTTGGCAGGAATCGCAATGGCCACAGGGCCGGCCCGCCGAGTCGGGGTCGTAGCAACTGGTCGTCAAACCGTAATCGACACCGAGTGCGACGCCACGACGAATGATCTCGGCTTTTGACAGTGAGATCAGCGGTGAATGAATCACGAATCGCCCGGTCCGTTCGGCTCCCGCTTTGGTGCCGAGCCGCGCGACCTCAGCAAACGCTTGGATGAACTCCGGCCGGCAATCGGGGTAGCCGCTGTAATCGACCGCGTTGACGCCGATGAACAGGTCAAACGCGCCGAGCACTTCAGCCCAGCCGAGCGCCAGCGACAAGAAGATCGTGTTGCGAGCCGGGACGTAAGTAATCGGGATGCCGGAGTGAAGCTGTGCGTCGCTGCGATCCTTCGGAACGGCGATGTCGGCCGTCAGTGCCGAACCGCCGAACTGCCGCAAGTCAATTTGAAACACCCGATGCTGTTTGGCTCCGAGTGACTGGCAGACGCGCCGCGCGGCTTCCAACTCGAACCGATGCCGCTGGCCGTAGTCGATGGAGAGGGCGAAGGTTTCAAAGCCTTGCTGCCGTGCGATTGCCAGCACGGTCGCGGAATCGAGTCCGCCGCTGAGGAGGACGACTGCTTTTGGCGGAATGTTGCTCATGGTCTCACTGTTGTTTTCAAACACAGTTGCTTTCGAGTTTCTGAGGCAGCGGTATTCTTGTGGGCAACGTGCCTGGGGAAAAGGAACGCATTGCGCGCGACTTCTCCGGCCGATCGCCGTAAGCCGACCGCCGATAGCCGTGATACCATTTTTCCCCAAACTCACCGATCGTGAAGTCCTCGCCGCGCGTGGTCCGAAAGCGCTGGTCGATCCGTGGCGACCGATTGCCTCGTTCGTCGAACCGGAGCGGCAAGCCGACGGGCGCGTGGTTGACGTGGCCACGATTTTCTTGGCGAATCGCGAGTGTTCGTTCCGCTGCGTGTACTGCGATCTCTGGCGGCACACGCTGGATGAGCCGACGCCGCGCGGTGCGGTGCCGAAGCAGATCGACATCGCGCTGGATGAGATTTGCCCACGCGAAGGGGTTTGGAGTCTTTTTCCGAGCGGCCCGTCGTTGTTGGATCAGCAACATTCAGCAGCGGGCCGCTCGGAAAAAGACTCCCGACCCCGTCCTGCTCCCAGCGTCGTGAAGCTCTACAACAGTGGCAACTTCTTCGATGCCTCCGCGATTCCGCCCGACGACTGGCCGGCGATTGCCGATCGTGTGCGGCAGTTCGAGCGAGTCATCGTCGAGAACCATCCGCTGCTGATTGATGATCGCTGTTTGCGGTTTCGCGAACTTCTTAACCTGCCACGCGAAGGGGTCGGGAGTCTTTTTTCGAGCGGCCCGACGTCGTTGGAGCGACAATGTGATGAGGAAGGCCGCTCGGAAAAAGACTCCCGACCCCGTGACGTCCACCTGGAAGTCGCGATGGGATTGGAGACGGTACACCCGGACGTGCTCGCGCGGATGAACAAGCGCATGACGCTCGGTGACTTTGAGCGGGCGGCGCGGTTTCTGGTCGAGCATGACATCGCCGTCCGCGCGTTCGTGCTGCTGCGGCCGCCGTTCTTGTCCGAAGCGGAAGGGGTCGATTGGGCGCTGCGGTCGATCACGTTCGCGTTCGATTGTGGAGTGACATGCGTCTCAGTGATTCCGACACGTGCGGGCAACGGAACGATGGAGCGACTGCAAGCGGAGGGACGTTTCTCTCCACCGAATCTGGCTTCACTGGAGGACGTCTTAGCGACCGGAATCGAAATGCAACGCGGCCGAGTCTTCGCCGACACGTGGGATGCCGCTCGCTTCGCCGCCTGCACGACGTGTGCGGCCGAGCGGGTCGAGCGGTTGCGGCAAATGAATTTGTCGCAGACGATCCGGTCGCCGGTCGTCTGTCCGGGATGCCAGCCGTCGCCTCACTCGGCGGTGATGATCAATCGGTCATGAATGACGCTTCTGTCTCAATCTGTGCGGCCTCTCATCGGGCCGGCAGAATCGCAGAAAACAAAAGTGTGCCGCACGGATGGCAGAGCCGGAGCACGGATGAAGTTGAAAGGGGACACATGCTGGAAGTGGAAGTGGCGATTGTGGGTGGAGGTTTCGGCGGCAGCTTGCTGGCGCTGGTGCTGCGGCGCGCGGGGTTGAGCGTTGCCTTGATCGACAAAGGCCGGCATCCGCGGTTTGCGATTGGTGAGTCATCCACTCCGATTGCGAATCTCGTGTTGAAGGACTTGTGCCGCGAGTATGACCTGCCGCGAGTCGCTCCGTTGGCGAAGTATGGCACCTGGCAGGCGACGCATCCGCAACTGGTCTCTGGGATCAAGCGTGGGTTTTCGTACTTTCATCACGAGGCCGGTCAGCCGTTCCTGGCGGATGCGGAGCATTCGACGGAGTTGCTCGTCGCGGCCAGCAGCAGCGATCAGCATTCGGATACGCACTGGTTGCGGCAGGATGTCGATGGGTTTTTGTTTGAAGAGGCTCGCGCGGCAGGGGCGATCTGTTTTGAGCAGTGCGACATCGGGGAGATTGAATTGCCCGGCGTGGGGCAGGTTTTCAACCTGCCCTTGAAGCACGGGCAGGTTGGAAACCTGCCCCACGAGGTGCGGACTCGCTTCGTTGTCGATGCGAGTGGCGAAGGGGGATTTCTCGCGAAGCAATTGGGAATCGAAAATCGGACGCTTGAACTGCGGACGAATTCACGAGCGGTGTTCGCTCACTTCGCGGACGTGACTCGCTGGAAGCGCTGCATGGAATCACGCGGCCTCGACACGGCCGAGCATCCGTTCGACTGCGATCACGCCGCGCTGCATCACGCTTTCGATGCCGGTTGGATGTGGCAACTGCGGTTCAATGACGAGACCCTCAGCGCCGGTTTCGTGCAGGACTTGAATCGTGGCGAGCGGCCGAATCTTTCGGCGAGCGACGAATGGGATTCCTGGTTGCGCCGATACCCGTCCGTCGGCGAGCAATTCGCGAACGCGAAAATCGTCCGACCGGTTGGTGGTCTGCGCAGCACTGGGCGGTTGCAACGCAAGGTGGCCCGCGCGGCCGGTGCCTGGTGGGCGATGTTGCCGAACACGGCGGGCTTCATCGACGCGCTGCACAGTTCCGGGATCGCGCACACGCTCTGCGGGATCGAGCGGCTGGCTCGCATTCTGATTCGGTCGCTCGGCCGTGACGATTTGGAATTACGACTACGTGAATACGAACGCTGCGTCTTGGGCGAGGTCGAAATGATCGACCTGCTAGTCAGCGGCTGCTTCGCGGGGTTGGGAGACTTTCGTCGCTTCGCCGCCGCCACGATGCTCTACTTCGCGGCGGCGACAAGTTATGAGCGTGCTCGTGTCGCGAGCATCGGAGAATTTCAACCGGCCTTTTTGCTGGCGAATGATCCAGCTTGGCTGCCGGTTGTGCGGCGGATGTGTGACCGGCTGCGTGAAGTGGCCGACGTTGCGGAATTCGAGAGCGAGTTGGCGGCGGCGATCCGGCCGTTTAATGTGGTCGGCCTGTGCGATTCGGCGTTGCGGAATATGTATCGGCACTCGGCGTTGCCGGAGTCATTCTGATCGTCGAGGAAAGATTTGGGATAACGGCCTACAGCCATCAGCTTACAGCTTTCAGCCGGAACAACTATTTGGGAGTTTGACATGAATCGTCGCAGCTTTCTCGCGTGTGCTGGCGTTTGCGTTCTCACGACGATGACCTTGCTGGCGGAGGACGGTCGGCCGAAGGTGACGTCTCCGCGAGCGACGTCTGGCGATTCGGCTGTCGAGCCAAAATGGGACGAGCGGTTGACGATCTCGGTCGGCAACAAGGAGGGGGATCTGATCGGCTCGAACGAGAAGGTGTTGCAAGCGGCGGTCGATACGGTCGCGCGGCTCGGTGGCGGAACGGTCAAGGTGTTGCCGGGGACGTATCGGCTGCGGAACTCGGTTTATCTGGCGTCGAAGGTGCGGATTGTCGGTAGCGGGGCGGAGTCGGTGCTCATTAAAGAGCCAAGCGTGAAGACGAAGATCGTCGTCGATTCGGACTGGTACGATCAGGAGATCACGCTGGAAGACGCGAACGGTTTTCGCGTCGGTGACGGGATCGTGATCCGCGCGAAGAACCCGCACAACAACGGTGCGACGGTGCTCAAGCGGACGCTGATTGCTCGTTCGGGGAAGCGGTTCAAGCTCGACAAGGCGCTGCGCGAGAACGTCTGGCAAATGGGCGAACCGACGGCGGCGACACTTTTCCCGCTGATCAGCGGCGAGTTCATCAGCGACTGCGTTATTGAGCACATCACGCTCGACGGCAATCGCGAGAAGAACGATCACTTCGACGGCAATTACTCCGGCTGCATCTTCTTGCAGGACTGCCAGCGGATGACGATGCGCGGCGTCGAGGCTTGGAACAACAACGGCGACGGGATCAGTTGGCAGATTTGTCACGACGTCGTCGTCGAGAATTGTCACAGCCACGACAACGCGGACTTGGGCCTGCATCCGGGCAGCGGTTCACAGCGGCCGCTGATCCGAGGCAATCGGATCGAGCGGTGCAACATCGGCATCTTCTTCTGCTGGGGCGTGAAGTATGGACTCGCCGAGAAGAACACGATCGAAGGCATCCGCACGGCCAGCGTTTCGATTGGGCATCGCGACACGGACAACATCGTCCGCGACAACGTCATCAAGAACAGCGGCGTGGCGGGAGTGCTCTTTCGACCGGAACGCGGTCCCTCGTTTGCCGGGCATCGCAATCGCATCGAACGGAACGAGATCATCAACAGCGGTGGCGATGAGGGAGTCGGCATCGACATCCAGGGCGGGACGGAGTCGATCGAACTGATCGAGAACCGCATCGTCGAACAGCGCGGCTCGGCCAAACGCATCGGCATCCGTGTGGGAGCCGAGACTAAGAACATCACGTTGACCGACAACCGCGTTGAAGGGGCCGCTCAAGTCGTCGCCGATTTGCGGTCGGCGACGAAGTGAAGCCGGCGAAGCCCTGGGACTCAGCGTCGTCGAGGCAGACTCAGCGACTCTTCTTCCGCTTCCTCGTCCATTTCGTCGTCATCGTCGTCCTCCAACTGCTTGATGGCGGGGGACTGAGCACCGCGAACGGGAGGTTGGAATTCGCTGTCTGACGGCAGGTTCTGTGGGCGCGGACGATTCATCGCGGCTGGCGGTTGAAAGTCCGTCTGCTGAATCAATTCGTCTGAGTCTGGCTCGTCCATCATCTCCAGCGATGCCGGTTCGACTTCGGAAGGCTCATCGAAGAAGGCCGCCTCGGCGGAACCGGGCAATTCTTTTTTCTCTGCCGGAACCGGTGCGGCTGGTTCGGGCAGCGGCTTCAGAGGAGTCGCGGGAAGCTCACCAGCCGGGACCGGTTCCGGTGGTGTTGGAGCTGCGGAATCCGCCGGCCCGGAATAGGTCGCTGAGCCGAGTTCGACCGGATCAGACTGATCAGTGACGAATTCTTCCGGTTTGGTGTGGAGGTGATCTGCATCACGTCCATGGCTGCGAGCCCAGGCGTGTCGCAAGGCTTGAACGTAGGCTTCGGGATGCGACAAGCTCTCGCCGAGATAGACGTTGTCATCTTCCAGCAGCGTCCCTTTGCGATACTTCATTTCGGTGATCGCTCGGTTGTAGCCGACGACGCTTTGATAGTAGGCGGTCTCGGCCTGAGCGAGGCTGATCTGCGAACGGAGCAAGAGATCGACGGTCGCTTTTTGGGTGCCTGCACGGTACTGAGCTTCGTAGGCTTGCAGACGACGCTCGGCCGCACGGCGGCGATTGAAGTTGGTCTGAGCGGTTTGGAACGCCGCATCCAACTGACGGAAGGCCTGAGCTAACTCGTGACTGATTTCCAACTCTTGAGCACCGAGCGCGGCTCTCGCCTTGCAGAGTCTCAATTCGAGGTTCCGAACCTGTGCGTGGGCTGCTCGGAAACCGATCGGCATGCTGAATTCAAAACCGACGCCGTAGCCGGTTTGGTTCCCCTCAAGCAGATTGTCATAGAAGCTGCGGGACCGGCCGTTGGCCCCGGCGACCGACGGTGCGTGATCGGCAGAGCCAAACAGTTGATCGCCGAAGCCGTTCGCGGCAGCGCGAGTCACCAAATCCAGCCGTGGTTTCGTCAAACTTTCAGCCGCTTCGACCTGATACTCCAAGCTCTTAATGTTCCACTTTTGTTTGCGGAGTTCCACACGGCGTGTGAGCGCCTCGACCAAACTGGTGCGCCAGTCCGGCAAGAATTCCGCCGTGGTCGGTTCATCGGCAGGGCGAATGACGCGACCGTCGTTGACCGGCAAACCGAGCAATCGGCGGAAGCGGCCTTCCGAGTTGTACAAATTCGACAGCGCTTCCTCGGAACGGGCACGCACTTCGAAGTAACTATCGCGAGCTTGGGCTTCATCCGCCGCGTTGCTATCCGGCAGACCTTGGTCGAATTTGACTTTGACTTCACGCCAGGTGTGCAACGAGCTGTTGCGGGCCGTGAGTTCGGCGTCGTAGCGGCGATACGCGAGATACAACTCCCAGTAGACGTCTTCCACGTCTTTGACCAGGTTCTGAGTCGCTTGCTCGAAGTCGGCAATGGCGATGTCGGTGCGGATGCGTGAGATCACGACGCCTTGGTTGACCTGCGGAACGGCCTGCAAGTTTGGCCGGCGGGTGATTGGCCCGGCGATGCGCGTGAAACGAGTCCCTCCGCCCGCCCACAACGGCTGTCGATAGTCAAACTGCACACCGGGAATTCCGGAGTTTTGTGTGGCACTGGCATTGTTCGTGAAATACGACTGGAAGAGCCGAGTACCACCGGCCCCGCCTGAGTCTCCGGTGTTGAATGCCTGATAGAGCACATTGTGCTGCACCGAAGCCTGTGCTCCGTTGGCGAAGATCTTTGACAAGCTCGTACGAAAGTCACCCGCGGCGGTCTCCTGCGTGTCGCCTGCTTGAATGTTATTGAAGCTGTTGGTTTCCGAGATGTTCTTGCTGCGGCCAAACAAAAAGTTGGTCGTGAACTGTGCGTCGAATTCCGAGAGCGCCGCTTCGACGCCGTTCTGGCCGAAGAGGGTGCTGGTGTCTTGCAGTGCCGGATCATAGACCGACTGCACGAAGTCCGGATTCGTCAGCAAGCGGTTGGATGTTGACAGGAACTGGCCGTTGTCCCGGATGACTTCGTTGTTGGCGAGCGCGGTATGCACGGCCTCTTCCAAACCGAGATTCCAGACTTCGTCCTTGCGCGGCTTGCGAATGCGGCGCGGTTCATCGGAGAAGCTGACTTCGTCCGGGGTCTCTTCATTAACCGCCGGGTAGTCAATGGAGGTCACCACATCTTTGTAGTGCTCCAGGTCAGCATCGCCGACATAGCTCAGCTTCTTTTCTGAAGTGGAGCAGCCGACGAGCAAGCCTCCGCTCAGAATCACACTGGCCCACTTACACGGTCGCCAAATCGTTCGCAGTGGCATGAAAACGCCCTTCCAGACGGTCAATGATCGGCCGAATCGTTACATCCAGTATCGGCGTTGCGATCGCTACAGCTTTGGCAAGAGTTTCTGGATGTGCCGATTCTGCGAGCGTGAATGACCTCTCCACTAAGCCCGACCGGCAGAAGTTGCGGCTCGCAGGGCGTTGAAACATAGCGCGGTTCAAACTAACCCGAAGCGTCAGCGAGGGCGGACGCTCCAGAACGCGTCGCCGCAAATCACGTCGCTGGGCGTCCGCCCTCGCTGACGCTTCGGGTTAGTATGCCGTCGGCCGACGTGATGAAACAAAAAAAGCGGAGCCGGCTTGTTGCTCGGCTCCGCTGTGATCGCTGGCTGCGAATGGTCATGCTCCGGTGTGTCGCCGCGGTGTCACAATGAACTCGTCGAACCGGAACTCCGGTTGAGTCGGGTCGGCGATGTTTTGAAAAAGCTGCGCGACGACGCGGTGGAAGTGCGTCTGCCGGATCGAATAGAAGTTGTGCTTGCCGTCCCGTCGGCAGCCGATCAATCCTGCCTCGCGCAGCAAGGCCAAGTGATGGCTGACGGCCGGCTGACTCTGTTGCAGTCGTTCGCACATCGCCGAGACGTGCAGTTCGTCTTCCCGGTATAGATACATCAACACGCGCAGGCGTGTCTCATCGGAGAGCAGTTTGAACAGTTGGACCAAATCGTGTTGGAGTTGGTCGGGAAGCTGGTTGCCCTCGGCAACGGGCTGCTTACGGCGGACGGGAGGTTCGGCTAGTTCGAGCATTTCATCCTCAATACGTTTTGAAGGTTGGTCCGCAGTGACCGCCGGCGCTGGCGGCTGCGGAAAATCATTTTGCGAATGGACAGCCAAGTGGCATTCCTTTGGCCCGTTTGCCACGAACCGCGCTGGTCGAGAGCTCGACGAACAAAGACGACGAACTGAGAAACGAACGGTCGGGCAGACACCGAGTTGCTGGCAAATGGACTTGTGGTGATTTGGAAATGGTTGAAGATGGGAATCCTAGAGACGAGAGAACTCGGCTCTGATGCGATAGGAATCGAACTGGCGGAACCGCCACAGAAATGAGTCAGCGACATTGAGACGTGCAAATTCACCGCGAAAACCAATTCGGAACGGGCGGGATTATGCACGGCACCCCCAGGGGCGTCAACGATCTAAAATCGCTGAAGTCCTTGTAGACGAGTCACTCCGTGACTCGAATTCGAGTCACGGAGTGACTCGTCTACTTTAAGGAGTTTTTCTCGTGAGTTTGTCGGAGTTTGCAAACCTGTCCGTTCTGCGAGCGGTGGTGACTGGCTCGACCTCCGGCATCGGTCGCGCGATCGCTTTGGAGTTTGTCAAAGCGGGCTCGGATGTCGTCATTCACGGACGCCGAAACCAAGACGCCGCAGAGTCGGTCGCCGCAGAATTGCGGTCGCTGGGCCCGCGTGTCTTCGCGGTAATGACGGACGTCGGCGAAGAAGACTCGCTCCCGGCGTTCGTCGAACGATGCTGGACTGAGTTGGGCGGCATCGACATTTGGGTGAACAACGCGGGTGCCGATTTGCTGACCGGTGACGCGGCGAAGCTCGGATTTTCCGACAAGCTGCAGCGACTGTACGAAGTCGATGTCCGCAGCGCGCTGCTGCTCAGTCGCTTGGTCGGTCAGCGCATGGTCGCGGCCGGAGGTGGTGTGATTCTCAACATCGGCTGGGATCAAGCCGAGCGTGGCATGGAAGGGGACAGCGGAGAACTCTTCGCGGCGGCGAAGAGTGCGATCATGGGATTCACCCGCTCGTTGGCGGTCAGTCTCGCACCGAGTGTGCGCGTCAACTGCATCGCTCCGGGTTGGATTCGCACAAAGTGGGGTGATGGGGCGAACGATGTCTGGCAGCAGCGCGTTTTGCGCGAGACACCACTGAAACGTTGGGGGACGCCAGAAGATGTCGCGTCCGTCGCGCGTTTCTTGGCGAGCCGCGAGGCGAGTTATCTCACCGGCCAAGTGATCTACGTCAACGGCGGTGCGCAGCGTTGATCGGAACCATCATGCCAGCGGAACGCATCTTGTTCGTGACGGGACGACTGGCTGAAGCGTCGTTGCGCGAGTTGCTGGTAACGCTCGCTCCGAAGATGGGCTTTGATTACGACGTCGCGGTATTAGGAATCAGCGTGGCGGCGTTGATGTCTGTGGATTTCGTCGCCAGAAAGCTCGAACCGCCGTCAGGGGTCGATCGCGTGTTATTGCCGGGTTGGTGCGGCGGTGATTTGGAATCCCTGGCTCAGAAGTTCGGCACTCCGTTTGAGCGAGGCCCGAAGGACATGTTTGATCTTCCGGAATACTTCGGCGGCCAAGCGAAGTCGCCGCCGGACCTCAGCCGGTACGACGTCGAGATTCTGGCCGAGATCAATCACGCTCCGCGATTGAGTCACCAGGAGTTGCTCGCGCAAGCTGAGAAATATCGCCGAGACGGCGCGGACATTATCGACCTCGGCTGCATCCCCGACGATTTCTGGCCCCAAGTCGGAGCGGCCACGCGAATGCTGCGGGCCGAGGGCTTTCGCGTCTCGATCGACAGCTTTGACCGGCGTGAAGTTGAACAGTCGGTCGCGGCAGGTGCCGAATTGGTGTTGAGTTGCAACAGCACGAACGCCGACTGGCTGGCCGCTTGCGACGCCGAGTTGGTCGTTATTCCCGATCAACCACAGGACGGCGAGTCGTTGGTCAGAACGACCGCACTGCTTGCTGCCGCTGGCCGAAAGTTTCGCATCGATCCGATTCTGGAACCCATCGGATTCGGATTCGCGGCCTCATTGGCTCGGTACTTCGAGGCTCGTCGTCGTTGGCCCGCAGCGGAAATGATGATGGGCATCGGCAATCTGACGGAGTTGTCGGAAGTCGATAGCGCTGGTCTGAATTTCTTGTTCGCGGCGATCTGTCAGGAACTCGGTATTCGCAGCGTGTTGACGACTGAGGTCGTCGGCTGGTGCCGATCGGCGGTTAAGGAGTTTGATCTTGCGCGGCGGTTGATGCGGCACGCGGTGACGAATCACGTACTGCCGAAGCATGTGAACTCGCAACTGGTGATGCTGCGCGATGTGAAGGTCCACGAATTGGGCGAAGTGGGACTGCGTCGGCTGGCCGAACAAATCCGCGATGCGAACTTCCGCGTCTTCGTCGAGCGTGGTGAACTGCACTTAATCAACCGCGACGGGCACTGGCACGGGACCGATCCGTTCGAGTTGTTTAACGAGATCACACGCACGACGCCGATCGACTCGGCGCACTCCTTTTATCTTGGTTACGAATTGGCGAAAGCGACGACGGCACTGACGCTGGGCAAGCAGTACCGGCAGGACGAGGCTTTGCAGTGGGGGTTCTTGACGATCCCCGAAGTGAGTGCTCACGACCGGCGGCGCGGCCAGGAATCAGCCGGAACGCGCTAGCGTCCGGTTCTCGATGAATCCACAAACCGGACGCTAGCGCGTTCCGGCTCATCATCACATCTGTCAAAGTGAGTACCGGGGGGCTGACGCCGCCCCGCTCGCCTGTCTAGCGCGTGGCCGCGCCGGCTATAGTCCCGCTGTCACGAACTCCAGCGGTGAGAGATCTATGTCGAACGCGAGTGCTTCAGTCACGATTCGTCCCGTCCAGTCCAGCGATCTCTCGGCGATCGCGACGTTCATCGAGCCGTTTGTCGCGGCTGGGAAACTGCTGCCGCGCACTGCCGAGGAATTGAAAGATTTGGTCGAGCACGGCTTCGTCGCCGAGTCGGCTGGCTGTATCGTCGGCTTCGCGGCGCTGGAGATTTATTCTCCGAAGATGAGCGAGATTCGCAGCCTGGCGGTGTCTCCGGAATTTCGCGGCGGCGGTGTCGGACGGCGTTTGGTTCAGCAATGCGTCGAACGTGCTCACGAGCGAAAGGTGCTGGAAGTCATGGCGATCACCTCGAATGACGAATTCTTCCAGCGCTGCGGTTTCGATTTCACGCTGCCGGGCGAGAAGAAAGCGCTCTTTCTGCAAACTCGCGATTTGTGATTTCCCGCGGCGGTCGAAGAGCGGAAAACGTGACTGTCAAAAATTGGAGTGGGCCGTATTCAGCGGTCCGGTGTTTGAGTACGCTGATGCCCAATTATGAAACCCGTGCCGCTGCCGCCGGGTTCTGTTGACCAGCCTCCTGTGACCTCGAAGTCCCGCCTTAAGGAACCCTGTCATGCACGCCGCTCGCCGTCCCGTCCGCCGCCGTTTCACCCGTTCCGGGTTCACGTTGATTGAAGTCTTGTTAGTGCTCGCGATTCTGGGTGTGATCGCGGCGATGGTGGTGCCAAACCTGCTCGGCACACAGGATAAAGCGAATGTCAAAGCGACCGCCATCAGTATCAAAGGCTTTGAGGAAGCGGTGAAAATTTATGCGGTCGATCACGACGGCCTGTTTCCCCAAGGCAACGGTGACTCGGTCATCCAGACGCTGATGAGCCCGGAACAAACCGCCGAGTCCGCGACGCCGCGAGCGCCGTACCTGGAGCGGATTCCGCTGGACGCCTGGAAGCAGCCATTGCGATACGAGTACCCGGCCTCGGGCAATCGTCAATCGACGACCGGCAAGCCGGCGATTTGGTCGGCTGGACCGGACCATCAAGACGACACCGCCGATGACGTCAACAATTGGTCGCAGAATTAGTGGCACGCATGATGAGCAAACGCGAACAGCCGTGGGCGCAGCGTGCTCGGCACGATCAGAGTTCGCGTCCCGCTGGCTTCACCTTTGCCGAATTGTTGTTGGTGCTGGCATTGTTGCTGGTCATCAGCGGGTTGGTCTTACCGCCGTTGATGCGGATGATGGCCGATCAACCGTTGAAAGAAGCGGCCGAACGGGCTCGTTCGCAGATCGCGACCGTGAGGCTCAAGGCGCTCGATTCCAGTGCCGCCTGGCAGTTTCGCTTTGAGCCGGGTGGCCGCCATTATCTCTGGCTACCGCAGGAATCGAACTCGCCGACATCCGGCGGAAGCGGTTCGGTAGCGGCGAACAACGCGGCCGCCAATTCAACGGCGGGGCCGGCGTTCGGCGAGCTGCCCAAGGGGATTCAGTTCGTCAGTGATATCAACGGAGTGCCGCTGACGGTCGAGCGTTTGCCGCCAGCGATGGTGGCAGGGTTGTCCAACGCTTATGAGTTGGCTCAGGTTGGCTGGAGCGCTCCAATGACGTTTCAACCGGACGGCTCGGCGATGGATTTCGAATTGGCGGTGATCGACACCCGCGACCGTCAGATCCGGTTGGCCGTGCGCGGCTTCACCGGTGGTGTGACCGTTTCTTCCATCGAGAATCGGAGGCGGTGATGCGACGGCGAATTCTCAAAACGACTGAGGGGAAGTTGGCAGCGCGACAGGGGCTGACATTGCTGGAAGTCTTGCTGTCGCTCGGACTGTTTCTCGGAGCATTGGCCGCGCTCAGCCAGTTGTGGTACGGAGGTGTGCGTGCCTCCGTGCAGGCGCGATTGACCACGCAGGCGATTCTGCGGTGCGAATCGAAATTGAACGAAGTGGTGGCCGGTGCGGTGTCATTGCAATCCACGACCGACACGCCGTTCGAGGATGACGCCACTTGGACTTGGAGTCTGCAAGTCCTGCCCAGCGAAGTTCACGCGAATGTGTTGCTGTTGATCGTGAATGTCTCGCATCCGGGGCAGGGGGGACTGTCCGCCAGCAGCTATCAGCTCAGTCGATTGCTTCGTGATCCGCAGGTGTGGACCGACGCCCAACAAACCACGATTGATGGAGTGGCCACGCCATGACGCGACTGCGTTCTTCTTCGCGTAGCCCGACTCTCCGAGTCGGGTCCACCGCCTGCCCGACTCGGAGAGTCAGGCTACGGGGGCGGCATGGCTTCACGCTGTTGGAGATGGTGCTGGCGCTCGGCTTGTCGAGCTTGCTGTTGGTCGCGTTATACACCGCGTTGCAGATGCACTGGTCGTCGTCCGCGCTGGGTCAGGTGGAAATGGAACGTTCGCAGGTCGCTCGCGCGTTGTTCCGCCGGATCGAAACCGATCTCCGTTCGGTCGTGTTTCGAGACTCTCCGCTTTCGTCGTCAACCGACGACGACTCATCGTCGAGTTCCAGCGACACTAGCTCGTCGAGTAGCACTTCCGCGAGTACCGGCAGCACCTCGGACAGTAGCGGTTCATCCTCCAGTGGAACCACCGGATCGAGCGGTTCGAGTTCGACGAGTGGCAGCAGCACCTCCGGCAGCAGCACCTCCGGCAGCGGTTCGACCGGCAGTTCGTCGAGCACGACCACGACGGACACGTATTCGACGCAGAAGACGGGTGTGTTTGGAGACACGGAGAATCTCGTTTTGCATTTGAGTTTGCCCAGCCGCGCGTCGACTTTGTCCGCCGCAGCGCAGTCCACCGCGAATGGCAATGTCTCCGGGACGTCGGCCTTTTCGGGCAGCGATCTGCAATCGGTCATGTATTTTCTAGCCGGTTCGAGTTCTTCGGTTGCTCAACAACTCTCCAGCTCCATGACGAGCGCGACTGGTCAAGCCACTGGGTTGGCGCGTCTGCAAGGGGATCGCATGGCAATGCAAGCGGCCGACGAATCGGGCGACATGTCGTCGATGGCGTCCGGCGCGCAGTTGCTCGCGCCGGAAGTGGCCTCGATTCAATTCGAGTACTTTGACGGTGTGAGTTGGGGGACGTCGTGGGACAGCGCCACGTCCAATAGTTTGCCTAACGCGGTTCGGATCACGATCGACTTTCATCCGCCGGTGGCGACGAGCGGCTGGTACTCACGTCCGGTGAGTGCCTCGACCGATCGCTTCCAACACACCGTCGCGCTGCCGCTCGCCCAGCCGTATGTGCCGAGCGATTCACTATGACTGAGCGAAGGGGTCGTTCATCTCCGTCCGAACGTGGAAGAGTTCTCCGAGCCGAGCATCTGTCGCTGAGCATCGAGCTGTTGCCGAATCTGATTGACCTCGGCGTTTTGTCTCTGGATCTCGCGTTCATACTCTAAGAGCGAATTGTCGCCGTCGTTTGTCGGGATGAATCCTGGCCGCGTTGACAATGACGTTTGCGGACTTTGAATCCCCGGCGGCGGACCTTGCTCCCATTGGTTGCGGCCGAACCGATCAGTCGTGGTCGCTCGCGTGTCGCTGCGCTGCACAGCGTTCGTCGGCGGATTCGGAGTGGGAGCATTGAAGGATCGGTATTGCGGCGCGGGTGTTTCGCTGGTTCTGGGATTCGGTGTGAAGCCCGTCGGCTGAGCAGTCGGGCTGTTCGCGGAGGGAGCGAATCCGTAGCGGTTGGAAGTTTGAGGCAGTTCGAACGGCGGCCGTTGACCCTGCGACTGGGGCATCTGCGAGCGTGAGTTTTCTGAAGTGTTGAAGTTGCCCGGCTCAAACGAACCGGCAGGCGGATCACCTGTCGCGGGTCCGTATCCCTGTTGATTCGAATTGGCCGGCCAATTGGGAGGCGTTGTCGGTGCGACTCCATTGAGAGTCGCGTCGTTATTCGGCCGGTTCGTCGCGGGCGGCCAGTTCGTCGATGTCGGCGGCGAATTCGTAGGCGCGGAGGTTGGTCCCGGCGTGATTGGAAACATGTTGCCCGGTCCGGCGTTCATTCCCATTCGCGACGCCGCGCGGGCCGGATCGTCGATCGCGCCGGAGGGAACCACATTCGGCCACGGAGCCGCCGCTGCGGCGGAGTTGTTGGGAGCGTTCATCGGCAGTGCGTCCGCTGGGGGCCAAGCCGGCATCGTGTCCAGCGGCGAGCCAGCATTGGCTGGCGGCATCTGTTCGCGCGTGGCATTGGGCAACAAGTTCATGGATGCGTTGGGAACATTGGACGGAATCAAGTCCACATAACCATTCGGAGGTGACGTGGCGTTCGGCGGGGGCACCCACCCGGCGGGGTTGTTGGAATTCGCATTGAGATTCGGATTTGGATTCAACGGCGGTGGCCCGACGACGATTGAGCCGCGTGGATTGGACGCGGCGTTCGACAGGCCATCGGGAGGTAGATTCAAACGGTTCGGATCGGTTGGCCGTGGAAGATTCGGATTCACAGCGCTCGGCCGGCCAAACTCTTCCTCACGCAGTTGCCGCGCCGCGATTTCGCTGCGCTGCCGATCGGCCAAATCGCGAGCTTGCCGTTCGGCGATCGCCTTCCGCCTCTCGCGTTCCATCTGTTCCAGAAGGTTCCGAGTTGGTCTCGGCAAGTTCGGATCAGCGAGCAGCGGTGACGAGAGATTCGTTCCGTTCTGCGCGGTCGGTGGCATTTGATTCGGAGTCATCGAATTGGGCGGCGACCAAGCGCCGCTCGCATTGCTTGGCGGATAGCCATTCGGCAGGTTCGATCCAGTTGGCACGCCAGCCACTTCACCATTTTGGCCACCGTTCCAAGTCGGTGCGGGATTCATCGTGTTCTGCGGTGCCCACGGGTTTTGCGCGAGCATCGTGGCTGGCGGAGTCGCTGCACCCGCGCCGCTGGGCAGCAGCCGAGCGAGTTTCGCTTGCGCCTCCGCCTCGCTGCTGGTGCGGCGGAACATGGCCATCGCTTGCTCCGCCTGACCTTGCCTGGCGTACAACAGGCCGAGGTTGTTGATCGCGTTGGATTGTGTGGCGTTCTGTCGCAACGCGGCCTGCAAATACTGCTCGGCCTCGCCGTACCGCGATTGCAACAGATACGAATAGCCGATGTCGTTCAACAAATTCGGATCACGCGGCGAAGCCTGCAACGCGGTGAAGTAATAGCGTTGCGCCGATTGGTAATCTTGCTGCCGGTCGGCGATGACGCCCAGCCGATGATTCGCCACCGGATGATTCGATTGCCGTTGGACGACGGCGTAATAGTTGGATTGCGCTTCCGGCAGATTCCCTTGCTGAAAGGCGGCATGCCCTTTGTGCAGCAACTCGGCGATCTCGATTTGGCCGGTCGGAGCGGATTGGCTACCCGCAACCTGATGCGTCTGTTTGGCGAGTTTCTCGGCTCGATCAGCCCGAAAGTCGTCATACGACTGTGACTTCTTGGCAAACAGTCCCAAGGGAGACGCGCAGCCGGTGAATGAATTCGCCAACAACGCCAGGAACGCCCAACGAAACGAGGCTTTGTTCATCGATCAACCATCCTGGGGAATCAACAGACAGACGTGCCGCAGCCGCGTAACGCGAACGACGGAAACCGCTGCGTGGAAGGGAATGGAAGGAGACGAGGCAAGACGAAAATCATCAGACAGGATTTTGGAAGGGACCGGGTTATAGATGTCCGGCGGAAATCGTGTCGAGACGAACTTGCGATGTGCCGAGAATCCAAAAAGTAACCCGAAGCGTCAGTGAGGGCGTGCGCTTCCAAAGACTCGGAATTGAAGTCTCTGGAGCACACGCCCTCGCTGACGCTTCGGGTTAGTGAATGGTTTCGACCACTCTCGCGGCGGGTCTAATTCGCCGGCTGGGCAAGCGACGCAGATTGGGCCAAACGGCTCGCCGAGCAACTGCGGTCGAGCAGCCAGATGTTCCGAAAGCGGACCGGATTGCCGTGGTCTTGCAGCTTGGTCGGGAGCGGCGACGGACCTTCGGCCGCGCCGCCGCCGGTCTTGTTGGCCAGCTCAAGCCGGTTCTGCACCAGCACCCCGTTGTGCCAGACGGAGATCGTTCCCGGACAGGTCTTTTTCTTTTCCGCATCGAACCTCGGCGATTGGAATTCGATGTCGTACGTCTGCCAGACGAGCGGCGGGAAGCACAGGTTCGTGTCGGGAGCCTTGAACCGATACAGACTCGCGGCTTCGTTGAACTCTCCCTTGAGGCCAAACGAATCGAGCACCTGCACCTCGTAACGGCTTTGAATGTATACGCCACTGTTGGCTCGACCCTGTCCGCGAGCGTTGGGCATGTAGGGCAACTGAAACTCGATGTGCATGTAGAAGTCTTGGAACGAGGTCTTCGTCTCGGTGCCGATCATCAGCAAACCGTCGTCCGTCTTGCGGCCGTTCTTCCAATGATCGGCGTGGCTGCCCTCGAAGAGCACGATCGCGCCGGCTGGAGGCGCGGCACCGAGCGTTTGGCTGCGACGCTCGACGCGAATCAATTCTCCCAAGGCCACGACTTGCTCGCTGCCGGGTGACGGCGGTTGATGCACGGCCTGTAACGTCGCCTGGCTCTTCTGAATCTCGATCCGCTGAGTCGCATCGTCGCCGATCAACCGCAGCGTCTCGCCGTCGCGTTGCCCTTTGAAATCGTGCTTCGTCATGCCGGTCCACCAGCCACCACCCGGCAGGCCGCCACGATACAGCACCGCTTGAAACTCGCTCTTGCCGAGCGCGACGACTTGCAAGCCGCAGGCTTCGCACTTCCCGCAAGTGTTCCGAGCAGAGCCGAGATACTCCCCTTGAAACCAGTAATCGCGGTCCACCTGTTTGACGTCCGTCGCAACCAACGGCGGATCGGCTGCGAACGCGGAATTCATCAATCCCAGGACCAATGTCGCGGCCACGAACGGGCGAATCCAAGAGGCAGTCATGCATATGTCCTTGATGCGGTCAGGGGTGAGGCAAAGCGGGGCGACAGTTTGCCGGAGCTTCGCGAGGCTGGCAAGCGGGCGAACGAATCTGGAAGCCCTGTTCTGCGGGGCGCGTCCGGTTCATTGCTGAAGGCTGTTAGGAGTTGGTCGCTCGGATGCGGCGATTGAATATCAAACCGGATTCTGGAGAATGACTTTGAACTCGGCGGCGCGAAACGCGGACCAATCGTCGTCTGAGTTCGCCGCTCAACTCTTGGAGATCAACCCCCATGTCGAACGACCCCGATCGTGATCTTCCAGAGCCTCAGTTCCCATCACCGCGGAAACCATCCTCCGAGGTTCCAATTCCGGAGTTGCCTGCGAACGCGGCGGTTTTCGAGACAGTCCAAAAAGTGGCCGCTCCCGCCGCGACGTCTGACCTCTGCGTCTTCGGAAAAAGCATGAGCGGTTTACGTCTGATCGGCATGCTGCTGATCAATCTCTTGACCGCTGTTGTCTTGGTCGTCGAGTTACCGGACTCCGCGAAGTTGATGGTGTCTGTCTTTTTCCTGTCGCTCGCCTACGGACTGTGGAAACAGTGGAAGTCTCCGCCCATGATGCAAATCCAAGAGGGGCAGGCGGCGTTGCGACTGTTGGGAACGTCGTATCGCACGCCGGTGATGAACCTGGCCGATGTGGTGTTGGAGGCTCGCAAGCTGTGTCTGCGCTTCCACGAAATCGAAAAGGTCGATGTCCCAAACGCAGAATTCCGCAAAGCTCTGTCCAAGAACTTTTCCAAGACGGGTTATCACCTGGTGGTTCCCGATGGCGTGTTCGATCTCGGACAGGTGAATCAATTGAGAGAGTGTTTGGGGCTCGATCCGCAGAGCAGCGATGAACGCGGAAATGCACTCGCCCGCTTTGAAACCGAATTGAAACGAACCACGCGCAGCGCCTGGGTGACTCCCACATTGATCGGGATCAACGTGTTGGTTTTCATTGGTCTCTTCCTGCAAAATTACTTTCACTCGCCTGCGCCAGGCTCATTGTCCGGCAATCTGCCACTGGAGGTCATGCTCAACTGGGGAGCCAACTATGGTCCGATCACCGCGGCGGGAGAGTCTTGGAGGTTGTTCACGAGCCTGTTTCTGCATTGGAGTGTCGTGCATCTGATTTTCAACATGTGGGTTCTCAACGATGTCGGCCGGTTGGTGGAGCGACTGATTGGGAACGGTGCCTACTTGATGACCTATCTCCTGTCCGGAGTCTGTGGCAGCATCGCGAGCGTGGTGTGGAATCGGCCGGTCGTCAGTGCGGGTGCCTCGGGTGCCGTCTTCGGAGTCTTCGGGCTGCTGCTGGGACTGCTGGTGCGACGACGACACGAATTTCCCGTTGAGCTTCTGCGGCAACACCGCGCCTCCTGCATCGGCTTTCTGGTCTTCAATCTGCTCGCCGGATTCGCCATCTCCAACATTGATCTGGCGGCGCACCTGGGCGGTATCGTGGGCGGTCTTGTTTGTGGACTGCTCATTTCTCCGACGTTTTCGAAGAGCACATTCTTCTCCTCGCGAGTGCGCTTGGCGTTGCTGTCGGTCGTCTGTTTCTGCGTCACCGGTTTCGGTTTGATGTTTCTGCCCCTTCCGAACGCGGACCTGCGATTTGAATTGCGCAAAGTGTTTTCCATCGAACAGCGCGTGGCCGCAGCGTACCAGTCGGCCATGCAGGATCTGGACAGCGGCCGTGCGAACGCCGCTGCGACGCGAGAGACCATGCAGCGCGACGTCACCGTCCCGTGGCACGCCGCTTACGAGCGGTTGTCCTCGCTGAAGAATGTCGCCGCCGAGGATTTGGCCACGATCCAGGCAATCTCCGAGTTCATGAAACTCCGCGAAGAAAGCTGGGATCTGTTAACGCAAGGAACTCTCGAACAGAACGCGGTGACTCAGGGGCTCGGACTTGAAAAAATCGATGCGGCGTTCGACGTCTTCCGCAGGTGGGCGGAAGCCGACGGCCGACGCTTAGGATTTCAGGTGGCGGTACCCAATCTGCCCACTGACGAAGCGGGTGAGTTGTTACGGTTCGCAGCCGTCGAGGACCGTGTCATGACTCGCTACGGAAGAATCTGCCAGGAGAGCAAAGACAGTGCCGTCAGCGATGCACAATTTGCGGCGGCGATCGAGCAAGACGTTTTGCCCGGTTGGCGTGCAGGACACGAACGGCTTCGCCAGTTTGCCTTGCAGTCGGGCGAAGTGAAATCGACGCCCCTGGAAAAGATGCTGACCTATATGGAGCTTCGGCAACAAAGCTGGGAACTTCTCGCGGAGGGATTGCGCGACGGAAGGCCAGACAAAATCGCCGAAGGGAAAAAAAAGTGGGCCGAAGTTGAGCGCATGGCTGCTGACATGTCCCTCAAGGCACCGTAATCAGCGTCCTATTTCACGCTGACGATTTGAAACTTCGCGACTGATCCTGGCGCGTCGGCGATTTCGACTCTCAGCGGTTCTTTGGTCATGAGGCCGGATCAGAGCCGTAGCCACGTTCGCCAGAATGTGGGCAATCCCACGAAAAGCCCACGTTCTGGTCTGCCTGTCGAAAAAGTCGGAATCATGTAACCCGAAGCGTCAGCGAGGGTCGGAATCATTGAGAAATCACAATCCAAACTCCCTCGCTAACGCTTCGGGTTACATTTTCCGACACGTTCTGGTGAACGTGGCTACGACGGGAGGCTCCGAAGACTTCGGAAGTGTTTTCGCAGGATGTCGGCCACGATCACGGTGCCAAGCCACGAGGATGTCGAACGCGCTGCGGAGGCGCTCCGGAAACGGATGAACCCAAAATGATGACCCAGCCGATCTGTCATTCCGGCTGCTTCAAGTCATCGAGTTGGGGGGCTTGAGCATTCGCCCGCTGTCCCGGTCGCAGGGCTTGCAAGTTGTTCTGGATGGTTTCGCACAGCGTCTTGAGCGGCAGGTCGTTGACGTCGTTGCCGAAGGGGTCTTCGATTTCCACGCCGATCTCTTCCACACCCAGCAGGATGTAGGCGATCAACAGCAGTGCGGGAACCGTGGCCCAGCCAAAGTCTGCCACCAACGCCATCGGTAGTGTGGCGAGATAGACGATCAAGGCCCGCCGCAAGTGGACCATGTAGGCGAAGGGGAGGGGAGTGTTGTGAATTCGCTCGCACGCCCCCAGTGCGTCGATCAATCGTTGCAGGCTGCCGTCGAGCAGGGACTGCTGCACGTCGCTGATGAGTCCGCGACGCTGCGCCGCGTCAATCTGCTCGGTCATCTTTCGCGAGACCGCCAGTGGGACATGCTGAGCTTGCTCGACTTCCTGCACCTCTGGTGTCGGCAGCTCGGCCGCGATTTTGTCGATGCTCTGTTTGCCTCTCAGTCGATGTTTGACGGACCACGGCCAGGCCATCGTCCATAACAACAACCGGTCGAGCAGGTCGCGATCCTGTTTCAGCAGCGATGTCGCCAGCCGTCCGATGTTCCGCGAGTCGTTGACGATGTTGCCCCATTGTCGGCGGCCTTCCCAGAACCGGTCGTAGGAGACGTTCGTACGAAACACGAGCAGCAGGCCCAGCGCGACTCCGATCAGCGTGTGGCCGTGTAACGGGATGTGGATTGGCAGTTGCCGAGACCATTCCAGGAGTTGGTTGCTCGGGAGCGTCTGTAGGTGCCCGTCGGGATCAACCATGAATCGTGGTTGCTGACTTCCGTAATGCCAGGCCACGACCAGTGCTGACCAAATCACGCAGACAGTGACGCGAGCGAAAATCTCACGGACCATCGAACCGCGAAGGTCGAACAGGTGGCTGCGCCAATGATGTGGGTCGTATTGGATCATGTTCTCGTCGGTCAGCCTTTCCAGGCTGACTGAGCGTGGGACAAAATATGGTCGATGGCTAATGGGTCAGCCTGGAAAGGCTGACCTACTTGGCTGCTGGTCCAATTGCGGGCTGCGTCCAAGCTCGCTCGAATTCGCCGACTTCGGAGGGGTTCGGGTGCTTGCGTGATGAAGTGATCCGGGCGCGGACGTAAAGCTCGTCACCTTGAAAACAATACTTGGCGGAGGGGCCGTCGATGCGGCAGAGGACTTGGCCGATGTCGTCGCTGTAGCGGCGTGTGGCGCGGACTTCTTTGCCGTCCTTGTCGAGGACTGGTTCGCTCTTGGCGTTGAAGCCGCGACGAGTGCCGATGAACTCGATTGAGTAGGTCGCATCGGGATCGGGTTTGACGAATACCTCTAATCCGGCGGATGACGAGGTCACGCAGTGGAGCGTCACGCCGCTGGACGCATAGAAGCGGCCGGCTTCCATCGCGTCGATCAAGCGTTCCGGCGTCAGTGCGTTGGCGAGCACCATCACCCAGCCACGTCCCGGTTCGGAGGCTCGGCTGGGGATCTTGTGATAGGCATGGCCGTCGTCGGTGCTGAGTCCGAACAGCGGCGGGAGGCCGAGTTCGCTGAGTCGAAACGTGTTGATGATGTCCCAAATCCGCTCGGTCGAAGCGTGTTCCTTGTTGCCGGAGTTGTTGACGCCGGGATGGCCGTTGTAGACCTCGAAGTAATTCTCGCCCCGAATCCGCATCAGGTCTTCGGCCGTCACGCCATAGCCGAAGTTGGGATGGTTGAGGTGGATGATCATCGGCTGCCCGGTCCGTTCGCGTTGAGCGATCAAGGCATCGGTATTGTTCTGAATGGTCTCGGCCACGCTGCTGCCGTGACGCGGCACGATGAGTTCTTTGACGTTGGTCGCGTTCATGTGGACGGGGAACTTTTGAAACGCATCGCTGACCTCTTCGCCTTGGATCAACAGGAACTTGCCGGGCTCGTTGAAGCGGTCGGCGACTTCGCGGAAGGTCTTCAGCCGCGTTTCGAGTTGGTCGTCGGTCTTACGCTCTTCGACCCAGCCGTTGGGAAACCTTTGTTTCAGCTTGTCGAATGCCTGTTGCTTGCCCTTCGACTTGGCGACGTCGATCCAGCGCTCTTTGTCGGCGAGAATGTTGTGGTCCGTGAACCCCAGGAAGTCGTAGTGATGCTCGCGATACCACAACGCGATGGCTTCGAGATAGTCGTCGCCGTCGCTCCACAGCGAATGCGTATGCAAGTTGCCGCGATACCATTTCAACGCTCCGGCCGCTTGCAGTGTCTGCACGCTTGCGGGAGCGGGCGCGGGGACATGCAAAATGATGAGCGTCGATGTCACAGCGGCGACGAGAGTGGTGAGCAACAGCGGACGAAGCGGGTGGTGCGTTTTCATGGACGATGATCTCCGATGCGGGACAACTCGCGCGACGCGGGACATGGTAGCGGAGGCGTGCTCCGATCCTAGCCTGCCGCTCTTCGCGCCGGCGGGAGGATTCGCCACAACACGATGGGCCGAATCAGAGGAAAACAACACAGGGAGGACGACGTGGCAACCTGGGGATCGGGGAACTTTGACAACGACGCAGCTCGCGATCACTTGTTCGAGATGGCTCGCGCGCTGGCAGAGGAAATTGAGCAGGCGCTGGATTCGGTGACCTCGATCAAACTGAAAGGGGAGTGGACTGCCGAATTCGCGGTGTTGCTCGAAGCGGTTTTGCCGAACGTCGAA
Organism: Planctomyces sp. SH-PL62; assembly: GCA_945893045.1. Taxonomy (GTDB): domain Bacteria; phylum Planctomycetota; class Planctomycetia; order Planctomycetales; family Planctomycetaceae; genus SXKJ01. Next base: position 14,762 of record CAMDEA010000012.1, on the reverse strand, counting down.
GTCATCTGCGTTTTGCACGAAACGATCGGGGGCGGATTCTTGCCCGAACCGGATGCGGTTGACGATTGGGAGTCGCGGTTTGAGCAACTCAGCGAAGTCAGTTCGGCCGAGCGGTGCGAAGTGATTCGCGCCACGTTCGAGCGGCTCCGGCAACTGGCCCGGCAATGTTGGGAGGAGTGAGATGATGGCGGACACGTCTTCGGAGCCGATTCGTCGGCGAGTGTTGTTTTATGGCCGCGTGCAGGGAGTTGGATTCCGGTACACGACCGTGTCGATCGCACGGCGACATCCGGTGGTGGGCTTCGTTCGTAATCTGCCGAATGGGTCCGTCGAATTGGTCGCCGAGGCGACGTCGCCGGTGCTGGACCAATTCCTCGCGGACATTGAGTCTGAATTTGCCGGCTACATTCACCAGCGAGAGATGCACGACGTGGAACGTGACGAGGTGTTTGACACGTTCGGGACTCGGCGGTGAGATCGGTGAAATTCCGCCGCTTTTCTTCGCCGGGACGGTTCGGTAGATTTCTCGCCCAACGCGGCGGGCCGGATCGGACGTAAGGTCGCTGCGTCGTTGTCATTTCGAGTGTTTTCCTGTTTTTGACAGTCTGTGAGGCATGATGTCGCTTGTATGGCTTTCTTCCACGGTGCTGGCGGCGGAACCTGTTCGAGCGGAGTTCGACAAGTCCGCGATCGGATTGGGTGCGATTGGTCTGATCCTGGGATTGCTGCTGGCCGGCATGTTTGTGTTCCTCTACATGACCCGCACGGGAGTCATCGCGCGCGCCACCACGAAAGAGGCTGTTCGCCAGCCGGTGTTCCTGCTGATGCTGACGTTCGGCGCGTTGCTGCTGGTGATCAACACGTTCCTGCCGTTCTTCTCGTTGGGCAGCGATATCAAGATGCTCAAGGACTGCGGGCTGATGACGCTGCTGTTTTCGGCGTTGCTGCTGGCGGTGTGGACGGCCAGCACCAGCATCGCCAGCGAAATCGAAGGCAAGACGACAATGACGCTGTTGTCGAAGCCGATCAACCGGCGGCAGTTCATTGTCGGGAAGTATGTCGGCATCGTGAATTCCACGATGTGTCTGCTGGTGCCGCTGGTGGTGCTGTTCGGCGTGATGCTGCTTTACAAAGTCGGTTACGACGCTCGCGAGAGTTCCAAAGAAATTCCGGCCTGGTTTGAGAACCAGGGCCTGAATGCCGACCGGCTGAAGGAGATGCTGCAAGTCGTTCCCGCGGTTCTGCTGATGGCGATGGAGGTCGCGGTGATGACGGCGGTCAGCGTGGCGATTTCGACGCGTACGCCGATGGTCGTCAACATGGTCACGTGCCTGTCGATTTTCGTCATCGGTCACCTGACCCCGGTGCTCGTGCAGGCGGGAACGCTCAAGCTGGAATTCGTGTCGTTCATGGCCCGCCTGATTGCCACGCTGTTGCCGTCACTGGAAGCATTCAATATGTCGGCGAACGTCTCGGTGGGGAACGCGGTCCCGCCAGTGTATTTGGGATATTCCGCGCTGTACTCGCTGGCGTACATCGGAGCCATGTTGCTGCTGTCGTTCATCTTGTTTGAAGACCGCGACTTGGCGTAGTGTCACTCGATTGTTGATTCCAACGATCCGCACGGATGGAGCCGTGCTGAACTTTCACGGGCCGCTCATTCGCAGGGGATCCATGATGGAGACTCCGTTCCGGCGCGTGTTTCCGCCGAAAGATTTGTCGCGTGGCGCAGCCCGCTGGGCGTGGTTGTTGTCGGCGGTGTCGGCCGCGTCGTTGTGTGGATTACTCTTTGGCATCTACTTGCTGGTGGATTTGTTGATTACGCGCGGCGACGTGCTGCTGCCGACCGCAGTCGATGTCGCGGGCTACGAGCGAGTGACCGGATCGTTGCCAGTTGGCCAACGCTTGAAGGCTCACGGGCCGGCCGAAGAGAACCTGCCGACCGGACATCGTCGCTTTGACCAAGGATTGCGAGCCACCGCTTGGGAAGCTCGGCGCGAGTCGTGGGGGCCGTTTGTCGGTTGGTGCGTTCGCAGGTTCTTTGCGCTGCGGTCGAACAGTTCAGCTCTGCTGGCGTTGTTGGCGACGAACATCGGGCTGGCGTTGATCGCGAGTCTATCGGCGTTGCAAATCCGGGCGCTGGCCTTCCGGACGTCCCAAGAGATCGCGACGCGATTGCGTCAATCGCTGCATCGCCAGACGCTGCGGCTGGGACCGAGCGACCTGGAAGACGATGCCGGCGAAGTCGCCTTTCTGATGTTTACCGGCGATGTTGAACGAGTCCGCGAAGGGATTCAAACGTGGTTCGAGCGTGTCGTGCGCTGGCCTGTGACGCTGGCGGGATTGTTGTTTCTGGTGGTGATGATGCACTGGATGCTGGCGTTGCAGTGCATCGTGCCGCTGTTGGCGTGCTGGTATCTCGTGCGTAAGGAGCGCCGCCGTTTCGAGCAATCGCGCCGTCTTCAGGAGGATCGTGTCGGCGATGACCTGCGTCTGCTGGCGGAAGGGTTGCGAAAGACTCGGCCGGTGCGCGGATTCGGAATGGAGAACTTCGAGCACGAACGTTTCAGTCAGCACCTGCAACGCTTCCTCGACAAGATTGCGACGCTGAAAGAAGACGAGAAGTTGTCACGCTGGCTGTGTTGGTTGTTGATGCTCATTACGCTGACGCTGGTGTTGTTCCTGATCGCCACCAAATCCCTGAGCGATCCGGCCGAGTCCGCGTACTTGCCGGTCTCAGCCGTGCTGATTTTCGTCTCGGTATTCCGATTGGCGTACCGCCCGCTCAACGAACTCTGGGAACTGCCGCAGATCGAGGAAACGGCCGGGCAGTGGGCCGACAACATCTTGAGGTATCAGGCGCGGATCCCTGAAGTCGGCCAGGCGGTGGGCGCGAAGTTTCTGCAACCGCTCGCGAAGCAGATTCAATTCGAGTCGGTCACGTACCGGCTGCCCGGCAAACAACTGTTGCTCGATCGCCTGGACCTGAAGATTCCGGCCAGGACGATGATTGCGGTGGTCTCGCTGGACCCACTCGAAGCCCGCGCGTTGACGTACCTGCTGCCGCGGTTCATCGAACCGCAATCGGGCCGCGTGCTGATCGACGGTGAGGACTTGGCGTTCGTGACGCTCGAATCGCTGCGGGCCGAGGCCATCTTTGTCGGCGGCACGGACCCCTTCTTCACCGGCACTGTCGCGGAGAATATCCGTTGCGGCGATCCGCGCTTTGCCCTGCAACACATCACCGAAGCGGCCAAGCAAGTCCACGCGCACCAGTTCATTGCCAAGCTGCCGCAAGGTTACGAGACCATCTTGGGCGAGCATGTCCAAGCACTCGATCCCGGCCAGACATTTTTGCTGGGCTTGGCTCGTGCGCTGGTTCGCGATCCGGCGCTGATGATGATCGAAGAGCCTGCCGAGCGGCTCGATGAGAATACGAAGTCGCTGCTCGACGACACGTACGCCCGGCTCGCGAAGGACCGCACGCTGATCTTTCTGCCGACCCGGCTTTCGACGGTGCGCAAAGCCGATCAAGTCGTCTTCCTGCACAAGGGCCGGGTCGAAGCGATCGGGCCGTACTCGAAATTGATCACCACCGCGCCGCTGATGCGGCATTGGGAATACATCCACTTCAACGAATTCCGGCGCGACGACGTGTCCGAGTAGCAGGATCAAAGGAATCCGCCTTTGATGATCGGCGATTGCCACAAATCGAAAGTGGCCGATCGCCCGCGGCCGATTCAGACTGTCTTCATCCGTGTGTGAATTCCGATCCGTGTGCGAAGTGTGTTCAAACTTCGCGAACGCACTTCGCACACGGATTGAACCTGGCACACGGATCAAGGCCAGAGCAACTGGGAGCCACCGAATGACGAATGACCAATTTCTTTTCAGCCCGCTGGTCGAACGCGCGATGCGTGTCGCCGCTCGCTGTCATCGTGAGCAAACTCGCAAGGCGAGCGATTTGCCGTACCTCACGCATCCGGCCAGCGTGGCGATGTTGCTTACGAAATCCGGCATCACCGACGATGAAATTCTGGCTGCCGCGTTGCTGCACGATGTTGTCGAAGACACGGACTGTTCGCTCGCGGCCCTGGCGGCTGACTTCCCGCCGCAGGTCATCGAGTTTGTCGCCGCGTTGACCGAGACCAAACGGGACGAGTCCGGTCAGAAGCGTTCGTGGCAAGATCGCAAGACCGAACATCTCAAGCACATCGCCGCCGCCTCGTGGGAAGCCCGCGCGATTACATTGGCTGACAAGCTGCACAACCTCGGCACGATGGTCTTCGATCTCGAAACTGATCCCGGCCTGTGGTCGCGCTTCAACGCGCCGCCCGACCGCATCCTTTGGTATCACCGCGAGATGATCGCCGCCGCGTTTCAAGAGGATGTGCGATTGGCCGTGCTCGCCGAGGAATGCACCAAGCTGGTCGAGCACTTGGCAACGCGGGTGCCGGTCAACACGTAGCTCCTGGCGCGGCAGAGCCGCAACCAAACGTCTGCAACGAAGTTTGCGACGGGCCTTTATCCCGAAGGGATTGAGTCACATAGCCCAGGGTTGCCGCGCTTCGCGGCTACCCTGGGTTTGAGTCATGACATCACAATCTACCCCGAATGGGGTTGTGTCATTGTCGAACAATGAATGACGCAACCCCATTCGGGGTAGAACTCATTTTGACTCCCGTCACCCAGGGTAGCCGCGAAGCGCGGCAACCCTGGGCTATGAGACGCAACTCCTTCGGAGTACAGGCAAAAGACGCAGCACACATTCAAAACCTTCTCGCAAAAACAAGACTTTCAACGTTTGCAGAGCGGGGTGGATGGGATGTTTAACCGCAACGCCATCGGCGTGCGTGAAGGGGCCAAACGACTCTCGCGCACGCCGATGGCGTTGCGGTTAAACATTCCACTCATGGTCGCGTGCGGTCGATCACAGCCCGGTTCCCTGTTGAGTTGCGGGTCGCTTCCAGAGGACTTCTGGATTCTCGATTCCCAACTTGTGAAACCGCTCTCGCGCCGAGGTTTCCAAGGCGCTGCGTTCGCTTTCGGAACTGACGACCTGAGCCAACTCGAATTCCAGCATCGCGATGAAGTAGGGCGTGCGGTACTTCTCTCCCTGCCGGATGCCCTTGCGGAAGGTGCGGCGAGCTCGCCAAACGTGTCCCTTCAAGAGGTGTCGCCTTCCGGCGCTGAGATACTTCAACGGGGTCGCCATCGGGATCAGGATGCTGAAGACGTGAATTCGGAAGTGCATTCGTCGCAGACGCGATCGCAATTGGCGCTGGGTGATGCTCGCCGACGAATATCCGGAATGGCACAGTGCGTAGTAGAGGTCGGCCATCGCGCAGTAGGTTGGCAGCAGATAGATCGCGACCGGCTGAGCATTTCCGAGGATTCGCTCAATGTCATTGGCGACGGCGAGCGCCGGTTCCCACTCGCCGCGTCGCAACTTGGGCAGCAGCAGGCCGCCGCGCGAGAGAACTTCATCCGCGAGAGGCAGTTCTTCGTCAGTCCGCATCCAACTTTCCATCGCTCGTTCGGATTCGCGCGTGGCGGAGCTTGCTGGATCAAACGCCGATTCGAACCAGATCACCCAACTGATCGCCCAGCACGCCACCTGTGCGACGTTCTCGGCCTCGGACACGCGGCGCAGTTCCCAGGCTCCCTGGCTGAGCTTGGTCCAGTCTCCGCTCCAGCAAACGGCATTGATCAGCAGCACCGTGGCTTCCGACCAGCGGCGACGGTCGCCAATTTCGGAGCAAAGTTTGACGGCGAACTCCAGAGTCTCCTTGGCCTTCTCCCAGTCGGCGAACCCCATGAACGGCAGGCAGTTGATGGCGCGGACATAAGCAATGGATGGCAGATCGCCGGTCTTCTCGGCGATCTCGCGGGCTCGGTTCGCATACCGTTCCGCCCCGCCGCGCAAGCGCATCGAGCCCACCATGACGGCAACGGTTGAAAACGAGCGGCCCAGTTCTGCGCAGAATCCATACCGTTCGGCGAGATTCGTGCAGCGAAACGTGGCGACCAGAAACGAGGGCATCGCGTTTCGCATGTATTGAATCTCGGCCATTCGTTCATACGCGCGAACCGACTCGATGAGCGCTTGGCTGGGCCGGCCCGCGGGGCTGCCGAACAGTTCGCTGCGACAACGATTGAAGAACTGCCGCACCATTTCCAGACTGCCTTGCACCGCGGCCCACACCGGCGATTCTGGATCAGGGTAGCCGAACAGCTTCAGGGCCTCACGCAGTTGTTGCAGGCTGAGCGTGATCTCGCCGTGCCGGTACAGCGCTTCGCCGTAGCGTCGATGCCACAAGGCACGCTCCATCGGATCGACACGCTGTTTCTGTTCGGCTTCGATGCGGAGTGCCTTGCGGTAAAAGTAGGCGGCTTCGCGATTGGCGTTGTTTTCCAGAGCGATCTCGCCGGCCCGCGCGAGGCATTCGATCGCTCGCTGGATTTCACCCGCCTGCAACCAGTGTTCTGCCAGCAGTGGGTAGTGGGCGTCGAGTTCTCCCTGATGGGTCGTTTCAATCCAGGCGGCGATGGCATGATGCAGTTCCACGCGGTGCTTGTTCAGAACCAGGTTGTAGGCCACGTCGCGAATCGTGCGGTGACGAAACACGTACTCGGCATCCGCGCGGTCATCGACCGCGCTGGCGACTCTGTGGGTCGCCAGTGCTTGCAGGAAGTTGGGCAGTCCGCCACGTTCCTGCTCGACCGGGAAGATGTCCCGCAACATCGGATAGGGAAACTCATACCCAATCACGCTGGCGACTTTCACGGTCAATTGCTCGGAAGGTGCCAGCCGATCAATACGGCTGACGATCACGCCATCGAGCGATCCCAGGACTCCTCGATCGGCGAACTCGTGCAGATCGCCGACCAGGCGCGCGAAGCCATCCACGACTTGGACCGTGCCGGACTCCTTCAGGGTGTAGGCCAGCTCTTCGACGAACAACGGGTGCCCCTGCGTTCGTTCGCGGATCAACTGTTCGACTTGAGGCGGTAGCTCGCTGACTTCCAGCAGGTACTGAGCCAGCAAGACGGCATCGTCACCCGACAGCAGATCGAGCTGCACATGCTCGGTGGCCGGCAGCTTGAGCACTGCTTCGCAGTCTCTGGGCAGCGGTCGCGGCATCGGCCGCGATGCCGACAGGATCAGCAGCGGATGAACTTTGGTCGCGACTTCACGCAGTAGTGCCCATGACGCCGAATCGCACCAGTGCGAATCCTCCAGCACGATGACCAACGGTCGCTCACGAGCCACCTGTTGAATCAGGTGAGTCAACAAGATGTTGGCATTCACGGCGCGGATCGCTCCGTTCATCTGCGCGGTCCATTCGTTGTCTCGCCAGGTCACAGGCAAGACGGACGACAACAGCGGCAGCAAACGCACCAATTCATCATCGAGTTGAAAGCGGTCGCGCACGGTGCGTTCCAGCGACACTGGTTCCAGTCGCTCGTCGTCGATCTCGATGACTCCCGCGAACACCGATCTCCAGGCGAACCACGGGGTCGAACGCTCAATCGCATCACCGCGCCCGTTCAGAATCCGGCATCCCCTCAGGCGGGCCTGTTTGCCAAACGACGCCAGCAAGTGCGACTTACCGATGCCGGCCTCCCCTTCAAACAACAGGACCGAACTTTCCTGTCGCTCGATCAGTCCGCTCAGCCGGCCACCGAAGATCTCTCGCTCTTTCTTGCGGCCGATGGTCGTGCGCTGGCCGGCTTCATGGACCTCACGAGTGCGACGCCCCAGGGGCCGATAACATGGAACCGGCTCGCTCTTCCCCTTCATCTTCAGCGGTTCGAGCGTCTCGAAATCGAACCGCGATTCGGCCGCCTGCCACGTCACTTGATCGCACAGGATGTGTCCCTTGGCAGCCTGCATCAGGCGAGCCGAGGTATTTACGGTGTCGCCGATCACCGTGTATTCGCGACGCTGATTGTTGCCATAGGCACCGCAGAAGATGCGGCCGGTCGCCACGCCAATCGAACACTTCCACCCCAGCCCGGTAATGCGTTCGTGCAAGAGCAGCGCGGCACCGATCGCCCGTGCCGCATCGTCCTCATGAGCGACCGGCGGCAGACCGAACCCCGCCAGCATCGAGACCCCTTTATCATCCACGCTCAGTTTGTTGAGGCTCCCCTCGAACTGGTAGATGGTCCGTTGCAGCGCCACCATCAACTGCTGAGCCGCCGGCAACGGAGTCTCACGATTGAAGCCCGGTAAGTTGACGAAGATCACCGTCACTTTGCGAAGCTCTCCCAACCAATCGGTCTGGCCAGCCGCCAGCCGCGCGTAGATCGCCGCCGGGATATAGCCTCGCATGGCCGAGACGACCGCAGTTCGAAACGGAGCCGCGACCAACCGCGACTGACCGGTCACTCCGGACGTCTCGATGTCGCCGTTGCCTCCTGGCTGCAAGGACTCGATGCGGAAGTTCCCGCCATCGAGCAGTGCCCCGCTGGCTCGCGCGGCAACGTGAGCGCGCAGACTCGGCGCAGCAATGATGTCACCCGGTTCGGCCAAGCCGTTCGCATCGCCCAGTTCGCGTAACGGATCACCCACCATCAGCAGTTCACAGCGACCGAAGACCCCTCCCAAGTGCAGCATCCGCAAGTCACCCGCCGCCAGCGCGATCTTCAGTGAGAGCTTTGTTCCTTCGACCTCGGGGAAGTCCCGCAACTGCTGCTGAATCTTGAAACTCGCTGCCACCGCTCGGAACGCGGCGTTGTTCAGTCCTGGCTGGTGCGCGTTCTCTTGAAACGTGGCCAGCAGTGCGTCGCCCGCGAACTTCAAAACATCGCCATCGAACTCACAGACGATTTCGATCAGCCTTCCGAAGTAACTGTTGAGAGCTGCCGTCAGCTCTTCCGCCCCGGCCGCTCCCTTGCGAGCCAGACGTTCGGTCAGGCTCGTGAAACCGGAAATGTCGGCGAACAAGAGGGCACACGGGCATTCCTCGCTCGACGGCAGCGCGATATTCGGATCCGATTCCATGAAGCGCAAGCACAATCGCCCGGGCGTGAAGCTCGCCAGATGTGCGAGCGTGTCGCGATCGCGCAAGTGATCGCAATGCTGATAAACCAGATCGCCCACCAACTGCGAGACCCGAGCGACCATGCCATCGACGTCGCTGAGATCCGCCGTGCTCAGAGTTCGGCGACTGCCGCCATAAGCATCCGTCACGTCGAGTTGCACCCGACCGTCCGAGCCGTCGGTAACGACATTCCAATTGACGGTCGCATTCTGCGGGCAAAGTTCACTGATGAGGGTATCGTGACGATCGACCAAAAGTGCCAGAGCGGAATCCGCCACGATCTCTGGAGCTTTGCGGATATCAACCATCTGGGACGCTCAATCGGTTTGATCGCGTAAGGGATCGTGGCCTTATTCTGTCGATCATCTGCTTTTCCGTAAATCCGCATTCTCAGAGGGACAATCTCTGCAAAGAGAACCCGGATTGATCGCTAGATAGCCAGGCTCGCCCGGAGCGTGGGCGAATTCGCGGAATACCCACGCTCTTGGCGAGCGTGGCTACAGAATCTTCAACGCGGTCCCCTGCCAAGTTGCTGGAGTTCTTCCTCCGCTTTCTGACCGATCCCGGCGATACGGTGCTCGACATCTTCGCCGGTTCCAAAACGACGGGCATCGTGTCCGAGTCCGAAGGCCGCCACTGGCTCGCCTTCGAGGAACGAGCCGACTACCTCGCAGCGTCAGCGTTTCGCTTTCTGCCCAAAGATCTCTCTCCGCCGAGCTACAGGTGATCTACGACCGCATCGAATCCGGCGACGACCTCAGCCGATTCTCAATGCAAATGAAGTTTCTCGCCTTCGGCGAGACGAAGCACTCTGAGTAACACGTCGTTGAGTCAAAAGAGCAGTTGGCGATAAGCGACAGCCTCGGCCATTTCGTGTAGCTAACCGCCGAGATTGCTGCAATCAGCGACTCAATATCCAGACGATTGCCGCCAAGTTCCCCACCAAGCTCACGGCCGCCGCGACCTTCCACAACTTCATCAAACGAATCCGGCCTTCACGTTCTTGGCGAACGAGCAGCAGCTTCGATCGCGTTTCCGAATGTGAGTCGGCGTTCGTATCGAGCACCGATAAGCCCAGATCGAAGTCTCCCATAATCAACGCGAGTTTCGCGAAGTTCAACTGTGTCGCAGTCAGTCCTTCTCTGGCGACCTCGTTGCCGGGCCATTCACGCAGCGATTCGTTGTAGAGCGCCAATGCGTTTTGATAGTCCGCGTAACCGACGCTGGGGACGTCCGCAGCGGGTTTCGCCTCCGTGGCGATCGGGGCGGCAACGGTGGTCATCTCTTTGGCACGATCAGCCAGCGTGTGGCTCGCCGCGTGCTTCATGTAGTCGCGGATGGCATTCTGGAACTCTTTGACCGTGCGATAGCGGTCCTCTGGATTGGTGGCCATCGCCTTCGTGGCGATATCCATCAGTTCGCCGGTGTGCGTCGTTTCGCGAATGACGTTATCGACCACGACGCGGCGAACCTCCGCCAACTTTTCGGCGGCCGTGAGCGTGCCGTCGGGAGGGCGTGTGGAAAAATCATGCGGCGGCAATCCGGTAATTACCTGGAACAGCATTGCTCCCAACAAGTAAATGTCGCAGGCTGGGCCGATTTTGGCGAGTGGTCCGGTGATCAATTCCGGCGGCATGTAGGCTGGTGTTCCCGATCCGAGTCCGGCCGTCGTTGCCATCGGCAGGCGTCCCTTCCCCTCGCCGAACGGCAGTGCCAGACCCCAGTCGAGCACGATCGTCTCGCCGAACTCGCCGAGCATCACGTTTTCTGGTTTGAGATCCCGGTTGAAAATGTGTCGCGAGTGCGCGAACCCAATCGCATCGGAGACCTTCATCAACACTTCGAGGTTTTCTTCGAGCGTCATTTCCTTGAGACGCTTATGCCAACCGTCACCGCGAATGTGCGGCATGGTGTAAAATGGCTGCCCATCGTTCCAGATTCCGGTCGTATAAATCGGCAGAATATTTGGATGGTACAGGTCAGCGGTAATAATGGCTTCGGAAAAAAACATCGCGTCGCGGTGACGAAGAACCTCATGAAACGTCCCTGAACGATTGAGATTCAACGGAGTCTCAAGTGTCTTTAGTGTTTTTAGCGCAACTTCACGGTTGAGGGCGTCATCCCGCACCTGAAACACGGTTCCCATTCCTCCCTCACCGATTACCTTGCGCGAGACAAAATCCCTGCGACTCCATCGTTCTCGGAGAGTCTCGACACTGTTACTTGTACTTGGGATCGACGATTCCGATTCCGGGGCCACTGTCGTTCGAGCACCCGACTCGCTCCTCGGCGGTTCTAATTCAGAATTCGCGTAGCCTTCGGCTTGCGTCAAGAGGGCCATCTGATTTTCTGATTGATCTGCTGCCTCAGATTGCTTGTCGCTAAGGCGTTCGGCGTCCATTTCTTCTTCAGAATTTGCGTTGCCTTCGGCTTGCGTCAAGCGGGCCATCTGATTTTCTGATTGATCTGTTGCCTCAGATTGCTTGTCGCTAAGGCGTTCGGCGTCCATTTCTTCAAAGTGCATGGTCATCATTGGCAGCAGGATTGAGTGCTGTCCGTCTTGCCCCGGAGATGACCGGCGCAGTTGGAAATACAGCTTCAACGCCTCTCGTTTTGCCGCCTCGGCTTCTTCCGGTTTGCCGGTGTCGCGCAGTAGGTAATGCAGATGCAGCCATGCCGTCGCCAGATCCCCCAGCGCGCTGGGGGAGGGGCGGTCTTTCAAAACGTTTTGAAAAACTTCAATCCCCTGTCGCAGGCTAAACTCCGCGGCTGGAAGGCGGCCAATGCCAAAGAGAACGAGGCCTTGGGCGACAAAATTCCGTGCGAGACCTTCCCGATAGGGGGTCGTATCGGGTTCCTCTTTGATTTTCTGCTGGTAACGCTCGATGTTCTCTCGGTAAACGGCCAGCGGTTCGTCGTCAAGCCAGCGTTCAACGGCCAGAGCGAGGTCTTCGGCCGACGCGAACCGGTCCTGCGGGTCGCGGGATAACGCACGCATTTCCAACTCATTGAGCGAAGGGGCGATTGACGACAACAACTCACGCGGTGACGGAGCGTCTTTTACCTGTATGTCCCGAAGGAGCTGCTCCAAGTTGTCAGCATCATGCGGCGGTTTTCCCGTAAGAATTTCGAAGAGAATCGCCCCCAGGCCATAAACGTCGGTTCGCACATCGAATCGCTCGGCGTTTCCGGCGGCTTGCTCGGGCGACATGTAGGCGGGGGTGCCGATCAACATTGGAGTGGCACGACTGGCTTCGGCCGAAACGGGAGCTACCCGCTCCTCGGCAGCATTTGATTGCGCGAGTCCCCAGTCGAGCAGGTACACCTCGCGGAATTCACCCAAAATGACGTTCTGCGGTTTCAAGTCTAAATGCAAGAAGCCGCGTGAGTGGGCATACGCAACGGCATGGCACACACTGAGAAAGTTCTCAAGCAACCGTCGCCGCTCGACTGCGTCAACTCGGTCATTAATGCGAGTTCGATGATGACGCTCAATATCCTCTGCCAGTGTCGGACCGTGAACGAGCCTCATCGAATAGTACGGTGTGCCATCGGGACGCGTTCCGAGAGCGTAGACGGGAACAATGTGCGGATGCTCAAGGCGACCGTTAATGCGTGCCTCTTGCAACAGCCGAGCTTGGGCTCCAACCTGGGAGGCGCGATCGTTGCGTACGACCTTCAACGCGACTTCTCGCCCCAGCACGGGGTCGAATCCGGTCCAGACCTCTCCCAGCGTTCCCTCTCGAAACACGGCTCGCCATTCCAGCGGCAAGTCTGTCGCGGAATCTTGAAGTGGGCCATCCAAGGTCGCTAACGCGTCCAAGGACTGGAGCACTTCAGGAACCTGGCTTCTCCTTAGGATGTCGCAGACGCTGCTGTCTGTGGAACTTCGAAGCGTGGCCGCCACGTTGCCGGAGTTTGCCCTCAACCGCCGATCAACCAGTCGCTGCACGTCTGCTCGGTCAGCGAGAGAAAGCGCCCCCTGCTCCACAAGGATTTCTGACAGAGGTTGCGATTTCCTGAGGCTCCATAAAACGCAGCCTTCAGCGAGCGTTGACGCTTCGATGAATTGATTCTGCACCGCGACGGCCCCAAACAGCAGGTTCAGGTCGGTGTCGTGCCGTTCCAGCGGGCTGCGATCAGATTTGTCGCGCGTCGTCGCAGATGCCGCCTGTAAATCACTACCAGCCAAGTTCTCAGTCGCAGGAGGTTCCAGCAGGATGTCGCGGATCTTTTCGCAGATCGCGAATAGGGATTTGTCACGGTGACGATCATCGAGCGAGTCAAGTGGACTGGAAACGTCGTGAAGCGCTTGAAGGTGCTTCAACTCAGTGTCGACGTACATTGAATGGCTGACGGGGATCCATAGTACCTTGAGTCCCGACTCACGCATCTTGAGTATCGCCGGCAATTCCTCGTCAGTGATGAACTTTGAGGCCAGAAAATGCTTGCTGACCAGAAGTATCGCCACCTTGGCCGCGGATAACGCAGCGTGAATTCGAGGATGCCACTCTTCACCTGGCTCAATGAGTGTGTCGCTCCAGATCGAGATTGTTCGCCGCTTCAATAGCGGCTTCAACATCGTCTGTAGTTCTGCCAGCCAGTATTCATCCTTGTGGCTGTAGCTGAGAAAAACCTGCTCCCGAGTGACGGCAGGCTCAATGGACAACATCGCGTGTGACCGAGGGACGGCTGGCTGCGGCATACAAGATTCCGGTCGCATTGTCCTCGCGGTGTCCTTCCGCTTGGAACTTTGAACGCAGGCGGACTGGACGGCGTACAAACTGCCTCCAGATGAGCAGGTCGAGAGCCAAACCGGCGTTTCTTATCGTGTCGTATCGGCCCGTGAAGGCCGCGAAACCTCGGCCAATGTATTGCCACATACGCGGCAGACCAAGTTTCGCGCGATGGTGGGAATGGAAAAGCTGGACGGAGAGAAGGTGTCAGCACCGGTCTTAAGAACGATCAACAGAACATTCAAAAAGCATACTTGAATTCCTTTTCCGCGCTTTTGGAGAGCTGCCGGTTTGCTGGAGCCCTGCCCACAATTCTTCTGGGAGTTTTGGAGGCATGACTGCGATGCCCAATGATGGTGGCAACACTTGGTAAGCGAAATGGTGTCCGCAACCGAAAACCGGCGTGAAGTTACTGCACCAAGCCCTTGGTCAGTTCCATGAATGCGGTTTCGAGGTTGACCTCTTCTTCGCGGAACAGTGTCAGCTTGAAGCCGTGATCCAGTAGCAGCGTGGGCAGTTCGCTGTAGTCGAGGACTTCGGTGTTGAGGGTTGCGAAGACGGTTCCGTTTTTGGTCTCGACCGATTTCACTCCGGGGTGCTGCTCGATCAGAGCGGCGGCGGCTTCGAGGCGGTCTTTCACGCGGATCAGCAGCAGGATGCTGCGGCGAGCTTTTCGCATGACGTCTTCGACGTAGCCGTCAATGATGAGGTGGCCTTTCTCGATCATGCCGACGCGGGTGCAGACGTCGGCTAGTTCCGGCAGGATGTGGCTGCTGACGATGACGGTCTTCTTCATCTCGCCGAGCTTCTTCAGCAGGTTGCGGATTTCGATGCGGGCGCGCGGGTCGAGGCCGCTGGCGGGTTCGTCGAGCAGTAACACTTGCGGTTCGTGCAGCAGCACGCGAGCCAGGCCGATGCGTTGCGTTTGACCGCGCGACAATTGATTGACCATCGCGTCCCGTTTGAAGGCCATGTC